>MNDE01000071.1 GCA_001914785.1 Acidobacteria bacterium 13_2_20CM_57_17
TGAGGATGCGCTTGAGGGAGGGGTCCTTCCCCTTGCTCTCCTGGCGCACGATCTCCTTGCGCGCGGCCTGAGCTGCCGGCATAGCCTCTAGCCCGGTGTACTGAATATCTTGTCCCGCGTAGCCCAGGCGGTCATATTGCCGCACCGTGGGCTCCGGCAGGTAAGCAAACGCATAGTAGAGATGGCCTTGCGCGTCCGTGGCAAGCTGCCCGATGTTCAGGTAACGGTTCAGTTCCGCGCGTTCCGCCAGCGGCTCTGGGTCGCCAAACTCGCGAACATCCCTTCCGTTCTTGTCGAACACGATGACCAGGTGTGGTTCGCGCAGCGTCGCCACCGCAACTTCGACTTCGGGGAGAGCCGCAACGGCGACAGGCGCATTGACTGGAATCGAGCGGATGGGCGCGCCATCCGAGCTAAAGACTTGAATGAGATTCGCGCCGCGATCCGCCACGTAAATTTTCCCGTCGGCAGCGCCGTCGCAGTCTTCCCCGAAGGTGATCAATGGGCGGCCGGACTTGGCGCCGGTGTCAGCGCCGGGAAGTTCGCCGATGGAGAGAACCTGCTTTCCCTGCGTATCAAATACCAGCAAGCCCGGGGATGGCGAGGCTAAAATGTACAGCCGTCCATCTCCGCCACGCTTCACGGCGCGCAGTCCGGGACCCACTCCCGGAAATATCCTTTGCCCGGCAGTAAGGTCGCCCGCGTCTTGAGCAGCCGCAATTCCCGCCGCGCACACCGGCAGACACATCACCGTAAGAACTCTCACGATTGGGCCCACGTTCTTTCGCATGAATCTTCAGATTACTATAGAGCCATCGCGGTTGCCCGTCCTTGAGCTAGAATGTGTGTCAAACGATGTACGCCGTGACTGACAATCCGCGCGCGATTTTCGGGATCGCGTTGCTCTCGACTCCCGTACTATTGATGGCGTGGGCATGGTTTCGTCTGTTCCGCAGACGCCAATCCGATCCGCAGATTCTTTCGTGGAGTCCTTCCGTTGCGTGTTTGTTCCTCATGACCGTCAGCTACGGGCTAACACTGGCCCAAATCTTCAGCCGTAGCTTCGAGCGATATTTGTTCTCAAAGTGGCATTCCAATGATATCGGAGTGTATTTCCTAATTTCCCTCATAGCTTGCCCCGTCTCTTGGGTCGGCAAAGGTCCGATTCGAAAACAAGTTTTCGCCTTGGGAATTCTGTTGGCGATATTGTATTTCGCAGCAGGTTATTCGATGGCGGATTGAGCCCCTGCGCATTTCTTAGCGGGACTAATCAATGCAGAAGCGCAGTCGCTCGACGGACCGCGCGCGGAGCCGGCCAGCGGCATTGCGCGGGCCGTCGTCATCGGTTTCGATCAAAACACAATTCATCTGCACGTCGCCGGAAGCCACCTCGAACCGCGCGGGCAGCCCGTTGAGAAACTTTCCGATAATGCCGTTGCGGTCCATTCCAATCACGCCGCCATGCGGCCCGGTCATTCCCACATCTGTGATATAGGCTGTGCCTTGTGGGAGAACATGTTCGTCGGCGGTAGTCACGTGAGTGTGAGTTCCGACGACCGCCGTCGCCCGGCCGTCGAGATACCAGCCCATGGCGATTTTCTCGCTGGTGGTTTCCGCGTGCATGTCCACGAACACGAAAGCGACGTCTTCCGGAATTTTCGCCAGCTCGCTGTCGGCTTTCCGGAAGGGATCGTCAATCGGCGTCATGAACACGCGCCCCTGCAGATTCAGCACGGCGTACTTCACGCCATTCTTCGCGGTCCCAAGATAGAGCCCGCTGCCGGCATTGCCTTCCGGAAAATTCGCCGGCCGCAGCAACCGCGGCTCGTGCGGCAGGAACTCCAGAATTTCCTTGCGGTCCCAGCTGTGATTTCCGCCGGTGAGCACATCGATTCCCAATTTCAAAAGTTCTTCGGCAAGCCGAGGCGTGATCCCGAATCCCGACGCCGAATTTTCGCCGTTAGCGATGACCAGATCGATCTGCCGTTGCGCAACGATGTCCGCCAGGCGATCGCGAACGATCTGCCGTCCGGGCGAGCCGACAATGTCTCCTACGAAAAGTACGCGCATGTAGTCTTTCATACAGCAGAAACACAAGAATGGAGCGGACCGCTTGGCCGTGGGGAACTAGGCTGTGAACCTCTGAATAAAGTGGGCGCCACGAGCCAACCGTTAGGCTTTCCTGCCCCGCTCGCGCGTCATCCTTGCCAGTTGCTGTGACCCGCCAGCGGGACAGGCCGTGCACACGGGCTGTCTATCCGCAGCACCTCAGAGATTCTGCATTGGTTCAAACAGCTTTCGCACCCTCACCTGCTTCGAAGTACCGCTCCACGCCCATTGTATCCTCCGCACCAAAGCCCAGTCCAACACCCGTGCCGCTTCGTCGCCAAAAGGTTTATCTCCGCGAAAGGCAATCGCCGGGAGTAAAATCTCCGCAGCCAATAGGAGGAAGGATCATGCGTCATCCACGAAAGATCGCCCCAGCTCTCGGGCTGCTACTCATTGTTCTCGCATTTCAACCCGTGGCTCTCCGAGCAGACAACTTGTCTGCCGCGCCGCCCGACCAGCTCGGCAAAGTGAATTTCCCCACGAGCTGCGTTGCAGACGTGCAACCCGTGATCGAGAAGGGCGTCGCGCTCCTCCACTCCTTCCAATACAAGGAGTCCGAACAAACCTTTACCGACGCCGCTAAGCGCGACCCAAAATGCGCCATGGCTTGCTGGGGCAAGGCCATGGCCCTCTTCTACCAAATCTGGGAATTCCCGAATGACAAGAAACTGAAGGAAGGTCGCAAGGACATCGAGAAGGCGCAGAAGCTTCGCCCCTCGAGCGCGCGTGAACAAGGCTTCCTCGAAGCCGCCGTGATTTTCTACCAGAAAAAATCCAAGCTGACGCATACCGAGCGCATCAAAGCCTATTCCGATTCGCTGGAGCGCTTGTACGCCCGGTCGCCGGGGGACGTGGAGGTTGGCGCCTTCTATGCGCTTTCTCTCGTTTCTCTTTCTTACGCCGACGAACCCAACATGCTCGCGCACCAGAAAAAAGCCATCTCTGTTCTCCAGCCATTGCTGCAGCAATATCCCGATCATCCTGGAATCGCGCACTACTTGATTCACGCAACTGATCGCCCCGAACTCGCAGCCGAGGGTCTTGAAGCTGCCCGCCGGTACGCGGCCATCGCCCCGGATTCAGCCCACGCCCTGCACATGCCTTCGCACATCTTTGTGCGCCTTGGCCTGTGGCAGGATTCCATCAATTCGAACATCGCCGCAAACGCTTCCGGCGCGCATGCGGCCGAAATGCACCTCGCCGAGTCGCACTATCAAACACACGCCATGGACTTCCTCAGCTATTCCTATTTGCAGAGCGGCCAGGAAGCCAAGGCCCGCGAAGTGATCGCGCACGCGGACCATGTGGTTGGGGCAAACGAGGAAAATAAAGCCGGCGACCGCGCCTATCTTGCCGCGCGAACTGCCTTGGAATTGCACCGTTGGAAGGAAGCGGCCGCCTTGCCCATTCCCCCGATTCACAAAGACTGGCTGAACACGGCCTACTTGGCTCGCGCCATCGGTGCCGCGCGCAGCGGTGACGTGGCCGGCGCGGAAGCAGCCGTCAAAGAATTCTCGCAAATCGTGGTTGACCGCGAGAAGCGCGCTCGAAAAGAAGGCTATGGCGTCTCCAGCGAAAAAGCCACTGACCTCCGGGAAGCCGAAGGATGGCTGGCCTTCGCTAAAGGAAAACCGGACGACGCTCTTCAAGAATTGCGCGCTGCCGCCGATCATGAGGACAAGAATGGCGGCGAATCGGTCAACGTCCCCGCGCGCGAAATGCTCGCGGACATGCTCCTCGAAGTCAAGCGCCCCGCCGAAGCCCTTGCCGAATACAAAACGGTCCTGAAGAATTCGCCAAACCGCTTCGACGGTCTCCTGGGCGCCGCTCGCTCCGCGCAAGCCACCGGCGATGCCGGCGACGCGCAGTCGTTTTACGCCAAGCTCGCCGAAATCTGCGGTGCAGGAGCCGACCGGCCGGAGCTTAACGAAGCAAAAACCTATCTCGCGCAGAAGTAATTCAAACCTTTCCCGTAGGAACGCTTCCTGAAAGTAAAAACGGGCGGAGCCGAGCCTCCGGCCCCGCCCATTCTTCGTGATAATGACTAGAAGTGGAAGCCCAATTCCGCTGTGTAGCTCCGCGGAGTCACAAAGTGCGTTCCGCTGAACGTCGACAAGAAATTGTAAAGCGCGGTCTTATTCGTCAGGTTGATGGCGGTAAGGCGCAGGCTCCACTTGTAATGGTCGCCATGGAAAAGGTTGTCATCCCCCACGCTGGCGTCGAACAGGTTGCGCGGTTTGACGCGCGACGGATTGTGATCCACGTCGAATGTCGCGCCCGCGATATTTAGCAGCGTTGCGCCCGTCCTCGTGGGAGCTGCACCGCAGATAGTCCCGGCGCCCTGAGAAAGAGGCGCGGATAGCGAGGCCGTGTGCATGACTCCGCCGGCGTCCACGCAGAAGAGGCCGATGGCCGTTTGCTGCGCCGCATCCAGGAAACTGGACGCATCCGTGAAGTTGTCAAGATTGGGATTGCTGGCTACCAGACCGCTGTCGTAGCGCCAGTTCATGGCTATCCACGGAAGCGTTTTCCAAGGTTGGTACTGAAAATGTGTCGTCTGATTGAAAACCTGATCGTGGTCAATGCGAAATACTTCTCCACCCGTGATGCTGGCGCCCAATCCCCCGATCTGTGGCGGGAAATAGCGCGCCCGCACGTGTGCGAGCACCGCAAGTGCAGTAAAGCCATGAAAATTCGGCATGCTCACGCGCACGGAAGGGCCGTCAATCTTCGAATTTTTCCAGGCGATGGGGAAGAAGATCGGCGTGTTGCCGAACGCGCTGAAGTCATAAGCGTTGTGCGTGTATTTCCACAAATAGTCGGCGTCCACCACAACGTACTTTCCGAACGCTTGCTGAAAGCCGGCGTTGAACTGGTTGCGTTGTCCGGAGCGAATCGGCGCCTGCAAGTTCGCGCCGCCGATTACGTCCACGATGACCGGGTTACTCGCTCCCAGGCTCGCCAGAATCAGGTTCTCATTGAACGGAGTTTCCAGAATGCGCGAATAGGAAACTCGCAGTACCGAGTTTGTCTTCTTAACGTTGTAAGCAAAGCCCACTCGCGGTTCCGGTTGCCAATCGTGGACGATTCCGCGATACCAATCACCGCGAAGTCCCAGATTAAAAGCCCAATTGCCTACGTTGATCGTGTCTTGCACGTAGAGCCCGAGCTCCTTGACATCCGTGCGGCCGCGGAAAGGAAACAGCGTGCTTTGCGTAGTCGCACAGCTATCCTGCGTCTGCGCCGCCGTCAGAACGGGTCGCGTGAGGTCGAAGCAGCCCAGGGCTGGTATAAAAGCTGGCACGGTGGCTCTGATATCTGTCCCGTCATTCGGCTCAAGAGCGCCTGTGCAGTTGCCCTGAAAAGTTGGCGTGGGACTTGTGAACGGACTCGCATCGGATGTATTCAAGCAGACCGCGTTGAATCCCGGGTCTGTAATTCCGAAGTTGAAGTTCTCCGTCAGGAACGTATGCTGAAACGTAGCGCCAGCTTTGAGGTTGTGTTTGCCCTTCACGTAGGACACGTCTGAGCGCAGGCCTGCGTTGGTCAATTTCCGCTGCTGATTTAGCGTTGCCGAGGAGCCGCCGGGAATGAGTCCCGTGCCGTCCGCAAGCACGTTTCCGCTCGGATAGTAGTTAAATTTGTCCTGCCGGACAAAACCGCCGAAGGTGAAAAGCGTCGTGGTGCTGATCAGGCGCGTCCAAACCGGCGCGATATTAAACGTCTTGATTTGCGCGCGCTGATCCTGCTCCGGCAAGAGAGTTCCTGTCAGCGGATCGGTAGCCGCAGGATTCACTAAACCATTTAAGTTGTCGATCGTATTCGGTGTCTGGAACCACGAACGCGTATATTGAAAGTTCGTGTGTATCGAGTCCGCGCTGGTTACGTTGTAATCCACTCGGTCAAATAGGTTCTCTTCATTGCCCTTGTCGTGAATGGCGTGCAGTTCCGGGGGATCGAGAAACCGGCTGCTGTTCAATCCGTTCGCAGCGATGAAGTTTCCCCACTTTTGCCCGCCGAAGGCCAGCCGGAAGCCGTCGGAGACTGATCCGAAGCTGCCGTACGAAGAGTAGACCGTGCCTTTTGGCTTGGTCACACCGAGGCCCGATTGCGTCGTCACTTTAATCACCAGGCTCGTTTTTCCGCCATATTCTGCCGGTGGCCCGCCGGAAACCGCTTCGAGCGACTGAATCGAGTCCAGGGGAATCTGGTTGGAAAAGACCTTGCTCTGTTGGTCTGTAATGGGCTGGCCATCCACGGAAAACGAATTCTCCGCGTGATCGCCCAGTCCGTGAAACAATCCGTTCGAGTCCGCCACTACTCCGGGCGTCGCCAGCGTTACCAAGGAACTGACCGAAGACGATTGGCTTTCCAGCGGCATCCTGTCCGTCAGCGCGGTGTCTACGTCCGTATGAAAGCTGGGATCTTTCTCGACGAGATCCTCAGCCTTGGCTTCCACCGTAACGCTTTGTACTTCTGTGCCAACTTTAAGGCCGATTTGCAGCGTTGTAGGCACGGTGGACCGCACGTCCACGTCCTGCGAATAAGAATTGAATCCGGGCGCTGTCACTGTCAAGTGATAAGGATTGAAAGGCACGTTCGCAAAATGGAAGCTCCCATCGCTCCCGGTCGTCATTTGCCGCTGATAACCGGTCACAGGAAAGCTAATCTCAACGTTCGCGCCGGCGATCACCGCTCCGGAAGGGTCTTTTACAGCGCCATCAATCGAGCCAGAGTTTCCAAGCTGTGCGTTGGTAGGACCAACCGCAAAAAATAAAACCAACCCCAAAACAAACGCGACGCTGATACGTAAACTCTTTAACATTTTTTCTCCATCCCTTTCGAGAGTTAATTGTGCTTGTGTGGATAGAGACCGCCGGAAAAGAAAGGCGGCGACGCTAGCCTTCAAGAAGGCCGGCGCACGGAAGTACACTTCGAGTCAGGGGAGAAATCAGGCGGTGGGAGGTGCGCGTCCGGCGCGGTGCAGAGAGAAGGAATCGCTTGGCGCCAAGTGCTGCGGCGCCGAAGAATACCAGGTGACAATCTGAGGTGTGCTGCTGAGGTCCAAGCGGGCGGCCGCCAGCGCAGGCATGTGCAGGGCCTGGCAGACGTGGCAGGCATTGTCGGGGCCCTGGGCATGCCCGTGGGGCAGCGACGCGCCAAGCGCAAAGTACAGCAACGCGCTACAAGCTACTAGAGCGAGCGCGCGGCGCACAATGGTTCCCCCGAAAATGCGTATTCCCCCATGCACAAGCGACACTTTAGCTTAGCACTTTAGACGGACGTTTAGCCGCTTTGGTTGCAATGAATTGTTCAAATGCCACTCGCTGCTGCAGGATTTACCCGCTTGACCACGCAACATTTCTTGCCTAAGCTCCCGTCTCAGGAGTTAGATGCAAGTCATTGGGCGGAAAGCGTGGCTTATCTTACTCTTCGCCGCCATTTTTCAGGCGTCGCAGTTTCACTACTGTTGTGACCTTACGGCAACTCCGTCAGCCTCCCATATTTGCCCAGTTTGCTCGACAGCAGCCTCGGTGGTCGCCACGCAGTCGCCGGTAATCGCCGTTGTGCCGGTCATTAATCGGCTCGAATTCACCCCTTTGATTATTTCGGTATCCTCGGCAGTCGAGCGCGCCACGTCCCCGCGCGCACCTCCCTCCCTTTAGCCAAGTCGTAGTTCCGGTCGGTATCCGGGTTGGAAAATTCACATTTCTTAGCTAGGAGTGGTGCCATGAAACGATTTTCTGCCTTATCACTGGTCGTTCTTTTCTCGATGTCCACCTCTGCACAAGAGAAACCCTCTGTTTCTGGGAAGCAGGACCCTCCCTCTGCGGGAGCGGCCGCTGCTGCTGCCGAAGAAGTTCGCATACGCGCTCTCGAGGAACAGGTGCGCACGCTCGCCGAGGAAGTGGCTTTGCTCCGTGGGGAATTGAAGACAATCCGCGACACAAAGCCGGCTGATCCCACAGCCGGGGATCATCTGTTGCTGGCCTCCACGAGAATGGAGCCTGGCGTGCTCCCCAGCTCCACACCCTCAACAGCCGCGCCGGAGCCTGTGCCTGCCGCACAGGTTGCGCAAACGCAGACCTATGGCGGCGCGACCTCCAACGCCAAGCTCCTCAATCCCGACATCAGCCTGATCGGCGACTTCATTGGCACGGCCGGACGCAACACCGTTTCTCCATCGCGCTCGCTCGAACTCCACGAATCCGAAGTCGGTATGCAAGCCATCATCGATCCCTACGCGCGCGCCGACGCTTTTATCTCCTTCGGCGAAACCGGCGTAAATGTCGAGGAAGGTTACGTCACCTTTACTTCTCTCCCCGCGGGACTCCTTTTGAAAGTCGGCAAGATGCGCGCCGAATTCGGCAAGATCAACACCATCCACAACCACGCCTTGCCGTTCATCGACCGGCCGCTGGTGACCAACAATCTCGTCGGCGGCGAAGACGGCATCGACGATGCCGGCATTTCCCTTTCGCGCTTCCTGCCCGCCCCGAAAAACTGGTTCATACAGGGAACGGCCCAGGTTTTCCGGGGCGATTCGAGTGACGTTTTCACCGCCAGCCGCCGCCAGGACGCCAGCATTGTCGGCCATCTTCGCCTCTACCGCGACCTCGGCGAATCGACCAACATCGATCTCGGCGGCTCCTACGCCCGAGGCCATAACACTGCCGGCGTCGGCAGCACGATTTTTGACCCCGCGAATTTTTTGACCAACCTTTATTCTGCTGACGCCACTCTCCGTTGGAAGCCCCTCCGCCGCGCCATCTACCATTCTTTCCTTTTCCGCACGGAACTGTTCTGGAGCGCCCGCGACCAGCTTTCTCCGCTAAACGTTTTCCAGACCCAGCATGCTTTCGGCTTCTATTCCGATTCCGAATATCGCGTCAACCGACGCTGGACCGTCGGTGGCCGCTTCGACCGCAGCGGCCGCGCCACCAACGCCAGCCTGACGGACACTGGTTTTTCCGGTATTCTCACCTATTGGCCCAGCGAGTTTAGCCAGATCCGTGGCCAGTATCGTTATGGCCATTTGTGGGACCTGCCCAACGATCGCTTCACCAACGCCAACGAGTTTCTGTTCCAGTTCTTATTCGTGATGGGAGCGCACGGCGCCCATCCGTTCTAGGCCCGTTTTAAGAAAGGTTTCTGAGATATCATGCGACGCACAAAAATGACTACTCGAATCAGCGCGCTGCTTGCTGCCTGCGCCCTCATCTTCACCCTCGTCAATCCTCCGGCGAGCCGAGCGGACAGCAAACTTCGTATCATGACGGCCACCACGGACCTCGCCGCTCTCGCGCAGGAGGTTGGCGGAGAAAAAGTCGACGTCGAATCCGTCGCCCGCGGCTACCAGGATCCCCATTTCGTTGAGGCCAAACCCAGCTTCCTTCTAAAACTCCGTCACGCCGATCTTCTTATCGTTGTCGGACTCGAGCTGGAAATCGGCTGGCTTCCTCCGCTCATCACCCAATCCACTAATCCGAAGATTCAAGTTGGCGCGCCGGGCTACTTTGACGCTTCCCGCTTTGCCAAAATCCTCGAGATTCCCACGGGCCAAGTGACCCGCGCTGAAGGCGACGTTCATCCGCTCGGCAATCCGCACTATTGGCTCGATCCCGAAAACGGCCTGCGCATCGCCAAAGGCATTCAGAATAAACTCTCCGAAATGCGCCCCGGCGACGCCGCCTATTTCGCCCAGCGCTACGATTCGTTCGAGCAGCGCCTCAAACAAGCCGATGAAAAATGGCTCGCCGAAATGAAACCTTATACAGGCCGCAAGATCGTTACCTACCATCGCTCCTGGCCCAATTTCGCCGAACACTTCGGCCTCAATGTCGTAGGTTACGTCGAACCCCGCCCCGGCATCCCCCCGAGCCCGCAGCACACCGTCGAGTTGATCGGCCAGATGAAGCGCGACGGCGTAAAGCTTATTCTTGTTGAGCCTTACTTCGACCTAAAAACTCCCAACGCCATCGCCCGCGAAACCGGCGCGCACATCGTTGTCCTTATGCCCTCCGTCGGCGCCGAAAAAGAAATCACCGATTACTTCAAATTGTTTGATTACGACATCGCGAAACTGAAACAGGCTTTCGACGCCACGAAATAACGTTCAGGAGACTGCCGAATGGAAATTCTGCCGTTTTTGCTCGCACCTTTCGTCGCGAGCCTCATTTTGACCGGGATCCACGCTTATCTTGGCGTGCACGTTGTCGAGCGCGGGGTCATTTTTGTGGACCTCGCTCTCGCGCAAATCGCCGCGCTTGGCGCCACCGTTGCTGTCGTCGTCGGCATGGACCCGCATGGCCGCGCCGCGTACTGGATCAGCCTCGCGTTCACGTTCCTGGGCGCTGGAATCTTCGCCTTCGCTCGCTCGAGCAGAGGCCACATTCCCCAGGAAGCTTTCATCGGTATCGCTTACGCCGTTGCTTCCGCTACCGCCATTCTTCTGATGAGCAAAGCCACCGGCGAGACCGAGCACCTCAAGGACATGCTCGTTGGCAACATCCTCGCCGTCTCCTGGCCCGAAGTTCGCAAGACGGCTTTTCTCTACGGAGCCATCGGCATCTTTCACTTTATTTTTCGCAAGAAGTTTCTGACCATCTCGATGAACCACGGTAAGGCGGAAAAGTCGGGCCTCAACGTCCGCTTCTGGGACTTTCTGTTCTACGCCTCTTTTGGTTTTGTCGTGACGTCTTCCGTGGCCATCGCCGGCGTTTTGCTCGTCTTCTGTTACCTGATCGTTCCCAGCGTCGGGGCCATGCTTTTCGCCGACCGCATCGGCACGCGTCTCGCGATTGGCTGGACCATGGGCACGCTGGTTTCGGCGCTTGGCTGCTACCTCAGCGTGCAGCTTGATACGCCTACCGGCGCCACCATTGTCGTCACCTTCGGTGGCATTCTCGTGCTGATGTTCTTCCTGCACCTAATCGTGCACCACGGCCGCTCCGCCCATGAGCTGGAAGGCTCTGCCTCCGCTCGCAGGGAACTGGAAACGGTTTCTCCCTCCACGCGGCAGGCATAGTGCCTTAGAACAGCCAAGTTGTGGACGCTTGAACTACCAGTGCGGGTAGGTCCGCTTAATCCTACTTTGCTGGCTGTGCCGTCGGCGGCAAAATCCCGTTCAGCCGCAAATAAATCGCCTGTGTCGCGTAATGATCCGTCCAGCTGCCGCCTAGCGCCACCAGCGCGCCTCCCCGCGACATCGGCCGGTTGCCGAACATCACGAATTGCTCGCCTAGCTTCGAATCATCTACCTTCGCCAGCGCGGTCGTGCAAAACGCAAAGGAATCCTTCACCGCCGCCACTAGCTTGTCCTTCGAATCCGTCTCCGCAATTTTCACGTCCGGCGCCGCTTGCCCGGAAATCTTCGAGCAAAACGTATTGTTCGACTGCGCGATGTGCATCATCAAATGCCCAAACGAATTCATCTCCGGCGACGGTTTAAACGCATATTTTTCCATCGGCATGGCCTCCGCCGCGGCCACCATGTTCTTTTCATATCGCGCCACTCCCGCCTTCACGAATCCGCTCACGGGATTTGCCACCGGCGACATGTCCGGCGGCACGCCCGCCGCCGCCCCGTTTGCCGCCGGTGCCGCCTGTTGCGCAAACGCACTGCTCGCCACCATCAACACGGTCATCCCAGCCACCAACAAACTCATTCGTATTTTCATCGTCATTTCCTCCTCCAAGAAAACTCACGCAAAGAATACTCCCCGCCCTATCTTTAGGAAAGATTCTTCAGCGTCTTCTCGATCAGCCCGGCCGTCCCCGCATAAGGATCGCCCGGGCTGTCCCATTCCATCGAAAAATATCCTTTATAGCCGTGCTTTTTAGCAATCCCAAACGTCTTCGCCAAATCTACGTGCGCGACTTTGTCTTTCCCGTCGCCCACTTCGGTTTCTTTCACGTGAGAAATGTTGTACGCGAGTCCGAACATCCATTCGATTCCTTTGTACGCGTACTCGTCGTCGCGCGCCGCCAGCGTGTTCCCGAAATCCGGTAGCGCGTGCAGCCACTTGCTGCTCACTTTTTCAATCACCTTCACCAGGAAAAAAGGATCCTCGCTGACCGGGTTGTCGTTCTCCAGATTCACGATCACATTCTTCGCCGCGCCATACCCCGCCACGCGCCGTAAACTTTCCGCCGTCCGCTCGACGTCCGGTTTCGCATCCTTCGCTTGCGGGATATTCGTCCGCACGCTCGGCGAGCCAATAGCCACTGCCGCATCAATCCATTCTTTGCTGAACGCGATAGCGCTCTCCCGTTCCGCGCTGTCCGCGGCATAAGGGCTGTGCTCACCGTCCACGGCAATGTTCACCATCGCTCCGCCCGCCTTCTCCACCGCCGCGCGCAACTCCTCCAGGTACGCCTTCTCAAGCGAACGGAAATGCGCGCTCCACGGCTCAATTTTCTTGATGTTGAATTTCGCGCTGACGTGCGCCGCGAACTCCTTCAACTCCATTTTGCCCACGGCCGTCCCCATCGACGCGCCAGTTCGCCCCAAGATGTGCTCCCGGAACGGGTAGGACGCAATCGCAATTCGCTCCCGCGCCGCCGCCGGAAACTTCAAGCTCGGTCCCGCGTCCGCCGCGAGCGCTGTTCCCATTCCCGCGGACAGCTCCGGCCACACTCCCGCGCAAACAGCTGCGCCCGCCGCCGCACCGGCAGCCTGCCCCAGAAATCGCCTTCGCGTCTTGATCGTCAAAGCCGCGCCAGTCTAGCAGACCGGTCCACCTCCCGCCACCAACTCACGCGCAGCCGCCGCAATTTGAGTCCTCGTCCTCCCTGACATAAAATCTCCACCGGTGCCAACATTCGAATCGCGCGATGCCACCTAAACCATGCCTGTTTCTCTTGAAAACTCGAAGCTCATCTACCGCGCGCTGAAAGCCTGCGGCATCCGGCTGCTTTCCGCACTCCCGGAAACCTGGCTCGTCCACCTCATCCAAATTGCCGAAGACGATCCCGAAGTGACCCTCGTCCGCCTCGCCAAGGAAGAAGAAGGCGTCGGCCTGTCCGCGGGCGCGCACTTTGCCGGCGTCAAGTCCGCCATGCTCATGCAGAACCACGGCTTTCTCGCCGCGATCAACGGCATCGTCTCTTTCGCGCACCTTTACAAAATCCCGCTGCTGATGCTCATCAGCTATCGCGGATCGTTTGGCGAGCGCGATCCCTGGCAAACGCAGGGCGGCAACGTCACCGAGCCGCTGCTTCGCGCCATGAACATCCCCTATTCTTTCCTCGACGCCTCCTCATCCGTTGAAAAGCGCATCGCGCAGGCGCACACTCTCGCCGAAAGCAGCCTTCAGCCCGTGGCGCTGCTCCTCACGCGCGATTTGATGTGGGAGGAATGATGCTGCGCATCGATTGCCTCCGCGCCATTTACTCCGACCTTGAAAAATGTCTGGTCGTCACCATCATGGGTGCGCTCCCGGCCGAGCTGCAATCCCTCGGCCATCGTCCCAATTTTTTCTATTTGCAACACGCCATGGGTCTCGCTTCATCCACCGGCCTAGGCCTCGCGCTCAGCTTGCCGCATCAAAAAATCGTAGTCCTCGACGGCGACGGCTCGCTCCTCATGAACCTCGGCACTTTAAGCACTCTCGCGCGCTACAAACCGAAAAATCTCGTTCACATTGTTTTTGACAACGAGAGCCTCCTCTCCGTTGGCGGATTCCCCACAGCTACAAACACGGGCACTGATCTCGAAGGCATCGCGCGCGCCGCCGGCATCCCGCAAACCTGCACCGTCCGCACCGTCGACGATTTCGCCTCCGCTGCTCGCCGCGCCATCTCGGGTGAAGGCTTGCAGACCATCGTCGCCAAGGTCGAAGCCACCGGCCCAAAGGCCTTCGTCACCGATCTGGGTCTGCTCGAAAACCGTTTCCAGTTCCGCCGCCACATCCAATCGCTCGCGGCCAAATCTCGCTGATGCCGTCCCGCTGCATTCCGCTGCTGTTCTCGGCAAACTCTCCGTTGCTTTCTTCAGGGGGCCGTCATGTCTGAAACTCTTCTGCGCCTGGTCGAAGAACTCAATGCCGGCCGCTTGCGCGTTGTGGACCTCACCCTGCCGCTCAGTCACGCCACGCCGCTGATCCCTCTTCCTCCCCAATGGAACAACTCTCCACCCTTCACTCTCCGCGAATTGTCCCGCTACGACGCACGCGGCCCTGCCTGGTATTGGAACGCCTTCGAAACCGGCGAGCACACCGGAACGCATTTCGACGCCCCCGTGCACTGGGTCAGCGGCAAGGATTTGCCGGATTCGACCGTCGACCGCATCCCGCCGCGCAAATTCATCGGCCCGGCCTGCGTCATCGACGTCACGAAAGAAGTCGCGGCCAATCCTGATTTTCTCCTGACCTCCGCGCATATCCTCCAATGGGAATCCGCTCACGGAAAAGTCCCGCCCGGGGCCTGGGTGCTCCTTCGCACCGGCTGGTCGAAGCGCACCGATCCCGCGCAATACATCAACCTCAAGGACGACGGTCCGCATACTCCGGGCTGGGCCAAAGAGTGCTCGCAATTCCTTGCCGGCGAGCGCGATGTTTTAGGAGTGGGAGTCGAGACGGTTGGCACCGACGCGGGGCAGGCCGCCAAGTTTGACCCGCCCTTTTCAAATCATTTCGTCATGCACGGCAGCGGAAAGTTCGGCCTCGCCAGCCTTTGCAATCTCGATCAGTTGCCGCCCACCGGCGCCGTGGTGATCGCCGCGCCCCTCAAAATCGTCGGCGGCTCCGGTAGCCCCCTTCGCGTCATCGCCATCACCCCGTAGGCATTTCCTGGAACGCCGGCATCGTGGCACAGCCACTCTTGGCTGTGCGCTTGCTTTTGTAGGGGCACGATACATCGTGCCCTCCGTTCGCCCGTGTAGCGCCGGGCTTTCCGCTGGTTTATGGCGGTCCCGACGATTTGTGTCGGGAAGCCCGGCATCTTTCTTTTGTTTGTAGTGGCCGGTCTTAAGACCGGTTCTTTTGACTCGCTCTTCCCCGCGCCTTCACGGTATAGAATGGAGCAGCCGTTCGGGACGCGGTGACGGAGCAAGAGAGCCAGACTGGAGAAGATTCATGAGAAAAGTGCTTTTTGTCCTTATGTTGGTATTCATCGCCCGCCCCGCGTTCGCGCAAACCGCGCCCGAAGGAATCTGGCAGGGCTATGACGGCGAGTGGCGCCACGTGTCCAGCCAATTGCTCGCGCTCGCTGAAGCCACTCCCGAGGAAAAATTCTCCTGGCGTCCCGCGCCGGGCGTGCGCTCCACCAGCGAAGTCTTCATGCACGTCGCTCTCGCGAATTTTTACCTGCTCAGCGTGACGGGCCCCAAAATGCCCGCTGACGCGAAAGAGGGGATGGAAAAGTCCGTCACCGCAAAAGCCGAGGTCATCAACTGGCTCAAGCGCTCGCTCGACGCCGTGAAGCAGGCTCATTTGGCGGCCACGCCGAAAGACCTCGAGCGCAAGGTTCACATCGTCGATCGCGATGCCACGGTCGACGGCATGTACTTGCGCATCATCGTTCATGCCAACGAGCACATGGGCCAGCTCATCGCTTACGCCCGCATGAGCGGCGTCGTCCCTCCCTGGTCCAAGTAGGTGCACGATATATCGTGCCCTTCCTTTCCCCGTGTAGCGCTGTCATCCTTGCTGGCGAGTCTTCTGTACCGCCGTTCTTCGTGCGGTTTCCCTAGCCTGTCATTTCGAGCGTAGCAGGCTGACTTTTTTCTTCCCGCTTCGCTCGTGCGAAGCGGTTGACCTGCGCAGAGAAACCTCCGCCCCTCCGAGCGTTTTTTGCGAGGAGAAATCTCTCTTCCTCTTTACTTCTCTCTGCGCACGCCACTCACCTCTTCACAAACAAAACGCAATAATCGCCCTCCGGCCAGTCATTCACTATTTTCTCTACCTGCAACCCCGCCGCGCTCAGCTCCTCCACCACAATCTTCTGCGGGATGCCATGCCCGCCGCGGTTGCTCGGAACTCCTTCCACCGGGTCGAGCCCCCCGCGCGCCGGGAAATCGATAATCGCCAGCCGCCCTCCCGGCTTCAGCGACCGCGCCAGGTTGGCGTCAAACTCCGCCGGCTTGGTCAGGTGATGGTACACGCGCCTCAAGAAAATCGCGTCGCAGCACGCCGTCGGCAGGTTCGTATCCGCCTCTTTGCTCTCCACCACGACGACATTCGTCAGCTTGCGCCTGGCGACTTCCTCCTTCAACTCTGCCAGCTTCTTCGCGTCAATCTCCGTCGCATACATTTTTCCCGCCGCTCCCACGTGTTCCACCGCCGCAAACGTGTACTTCCCGTCCCCCGCCCCAATATCCGCCGCAATCGTGCCCGCCTTCCATCCCATCAACTCCGCTAGCCGCTTGATCTCATCCGCCGCGTCCCCGCGCACCTGCCCCGCAAACACCGCCGCCGCCGCGCACGCCAGCCCATACAGCAACAATTTCCTTTTTTTCATCGCAGCCATGGCCCCCTTCCTAACCATCCACGGTACTTGGCTCAAAATTCTGCATTACGCCTATCCACCAGTTTGACGCGCGCAAAGCGTCGAACGGTTCCTGCGCCATGCACTGTGTCATTGACCTTCCTCGGGTGTGCGGCAAAACGCCTTTTCGTCTCGCGGCGAGCGAGCCTGAAGAAAGACCCGCTCCTCTTTCATCGCGACAAAGCCTGCCCCAATGCGTGCCATTTCTTTCTGAAGTGCAATTTGATCTTGCAACACGTTGGTCCCTGACTCTATAATCCGTCCGATCGATTTGCAGGACGCGACGGTGACTGCTGATTGCCGCCCCTCTTTCGTGAGCTGCCGCAATCTTTGGTCGGCTTCGTTCTCTCGTAAATTCGACACAAATCTAATGCTCCCTCGCTGAAAGGCACCGCTTCGGCCGTGACCTCCGGCACGGGATCCGTCGGTGAAGCCCCGCCAAGGCCGGACTACGCCGAAGACAGGAGCCCAGATATGCGCACTACCGCCCTTATCGACGACATGGGCGTCGCTAACGTTGGTTTTCTCATCGAAAATTTAGGCAAGGACGCAGGTGAGCTGCAGTACCTGCGCGAACTCATTCAAAACGGCATCGAATCAATATCACGCGCAGGCCGAACCGTAGGTCGTATCGAAGTCGATTTCGAAGAAATCGAAGGTGTGAAAAAGCTACGGATTACTGACAACGGCACGGGTATGACGCCCGAGGAAGTCCGCGAGAACATCAACCGGCTTTCGGCATCCTCAGGCATCCAAGCGTTCGACAAGAACTTCGGGATAGGCGCTAAGATAACCGCCGCTGTCCGCAACCCATACGGCGTGATGTACAAGGCTTGGAAAGACGGGGAGGGAGCGCTCACCATTTTGGGGCGGCAAGACGGCCGCTACGGGCGAATAGGGTTTCGGAATCCGGCTGACGAAACCGTCCATTTCTGGCTACCACTCTCGGAAACCGACAAACACCCTGCTATCGAGAAGAGTGGAGTATCGGTCGTGCTTCTCGGAAGATCAAAGGAAGAGGACACTACGGTTGCGCCCCCTGGCGCCGATCTGCCGTCCCAATGGGTAGCAGCTTATTTGGAGCGCAGGTATTTCGACGTCCCGGCCGGCATTACCGTAAAAGTGTTACGGCCAGTGGAGATATTCGACTCTGGCCGAGGATCCCTCCGCGCCATCTACGATACGATCCGCGGTCAACGCCATTACCTCGACAAGCACAGCGATTCGCGCGGCGAAATTTCTCTCCCTGACCTCAACGCCATCGTGCGATGGTGGATTTTGTCCGAGGAAATTACTGCGGGCGGCAAGACTTGGAACAACCGCGGTCATGTTGGCGCCATTTACCAAAATGAACTATATGAGGTTCGGGCTGGATTAAGTCGAAGCTCGGCCTTGAAAGATTTTGGTATCTACGCAGGGCATGGACGCGTGGTGATTTACGCGCAGCCCACCAACGTTCTCGGGGCAAATACAGCGAGAACGTCGCTCATTACCGAAGGTGGTGGTCCAATCGATTACGCTGAGATTGGAGCGGCCTTCGCCGACAGGATGCCCGATGAGCTAGCTGCTTTCATGAGCGGCCAAGTCTCATCCGAGCAAGGTGACCACCGTAAATCTATCCTTAAGAACATGAAAGAAGTCGAGGAAGCGCTTGATCAGGCGCGTTTCCGCCGTTCCCCGACAGGTACAAATCGATCAGTTCAGCCAGAATCCGGTGGACGCCAAGCTCAGGACGGAGAGGTCCTTACGGGCCGCGGCCGTGGTACGGGCAGTGGCCGACCACAGGATGCCACGGGGCGGATTGGCAACGAGTACCTACGCAAAGCGCGAGAGGAAATGGCGCGGCGCCTGCAGGTCAAGCGGGTGGATGCGGATCCTTTGCCGCGCATTGTGTGGGATGAGGAAGGGCAGACAGTAACGCCAGGTCGGGCCGCCACCTATACGAGAGCCAGTCATACGTTGACGGCGAACGCCACTTTCGACTTCTATCTCGACCTTCTGGAATGGAGTCGGGCGGAGGCAAAGAATCGCTTAGCGACTGACATAGATGACGAAACTCTAAGGCGAATCTGTGAGGACGAGGTACGACGTTGGTTCGAAGAGGCCTTGTCCCAGGCTATAGTCGTGCTCCGCCCCATGGCGCACGACGAACGTTGGGGACCAAATGTATTTGAGACTGGCCTGTCCGATGAGGGGCTTACTGCTGCAGTGGTTTCGCATCGGTGGCTGCTCATCTCGGCGATCAAGCGCGGATTGGCAGGTCGGCTGGGCCGCATGAAGGAAACTGCTGCTTAGAGATCAATGGCTAGGTACCCCACTCTTGACGTCCTGAAGCTGTGAAGAAACCAGCTTGAGTGAGTGGCAAGAGATGTGGGCCATGTTTTTTGCGTTGGCGGTTTCGCGGTCCGA
>MNDE01000004.1 GCA_001914785.1 Acidobacteria bacterium 13_2_20CM_57_17
CAAATCGTCGCACGAGCTTTCCTTCGGCATCGAAAATTTCCAGTTGAATGGGCGCTGACGCTTTTTGCTTCAAGTAATAATCCAGCATTGCGCCTTCGGGCGGGTTCGTGGCCAAGAATTCATCCATCGGCACCGGAGTGCCTTGGTCCGATTCCGTCCGCATGCGAATCGCGGCTTCGGGTCGAAAGAACCATGCATCGGCTGCAGCAACGTGCGCGTCCATCTGCCTCAGCGGCGTCACATCGTCCAAAATCCAAAACGACCGGCCAAATGTGGCAATCACTAGGTCGCTTTCGTGCACCACCAGGTCGCGCACCGAGGTCACCGGCAAATTCAGCTGCAAAGACAGCCAATCCTCGCCGTCATTGAAAGAAACATACACGCCCTTTTCCGTGCAAGCGTACAGCAATCCTTTTCGCGCCGGATCCTCTCGTACGCAGTTCAGAAAGCTGCCTTCGGGGATTCCACTTGAAACGCGTTGCCAGCTCTTTCCGAAATCACGCGTGCGATAGAGATACGGCTGATAATCGTCAAGACGGTGCCGGTCCACCGCCGCATATGCCGTTCCAGCATCGGAGTGCGACGCTTCGATGTGCGTCACCTTGCTCCACGGCGTCAATTCCGGCGGCGTGACGTTCTCCCAGGTTTTCCCTTCGTCTTGCGTCAGTTGGATTTGGCCGTCATCCGTGCCCGTCCAGATTTCTCCAGCCCGCACATACGATGGGCCAATGGTGTAAATCACGCCTCGGCGTTTCCCTTTTGGCGCATCCGCAGCTGTCGCGCCGTCCAGGTTTGCCGGGACTCCCGCATCTTCACGTGTGAGGTCGGGACTCATCACTTGCCACGAATTTCCTCCGTCTGCCGTCCGAAAAAGAACTTGCGAGCCGAAGTACAGCACGTGCGGATCGATCGGCGAAAAAACAAGCGGCAGGGTCCAGGTGCGCCGGTACTCGCCGGGATGCGCCAGCGTTGGCGGCATCTGCTGGAGCTGTTCATCGCTCAAATCCTGTCGTGCGACAAACCCACCGAAAACCACGCCAGGATTCAGCGGGTCCGGCGCGATGTATCCGTTTTCGTCGCCAGCATCGATTGGCCGCCAATCGTGAAAATTCAGCGAGCGGTACCGGCTGCGGCTTGGTGTTGCCACGGCATTGCTGTCCTGCTGCGCTCCATACGCCCAGTAAGGAAACTGGTTGTCTGTTATTACGTGATAGAACTGCCCGGTCGGCTGGTTGAACCACGAGCTCCACGTCTCACCGCCGTTGCGCGTTACGATCGTGCCCTGGTCACTGCTCAAAACCATCCGTCGCGGCTCATCCGGATCAATCCACAGTTCGTGATAGTCATCGCCGCCCGGTGCGCCTCGGAACGCCGTGAACGTTTTCCCTCCGTCGTGCGATTGGTAGGTCGTGGTGTTCGGAACGTACAGCGTGTCAGGGTTTTTTGGATCTACGCTGACTTCCCCGAAATACCAGCCGCGTTGCCAGATACGCCGGTCATTCGAAACGCGTTGCCATCTCTGCCCAGAGTTATCCGAACGAAACAACCCACCTTCCTTTGCGTCCACGATCAAATAAATTCGCCGCGGATTGCTCGGCGCAAACGCTATGCCAATTCGTCCCAGTCCTTCCGACGGCAATCCTTGCCCGTTCACGCGTTCCCAATGATCGCCCCCGTCAATCGAGCGATACAGCCCGCTGCCTGGTCCATTCGAAGGCGGATACACGCTCCACGGCGGCCTTCGCGTTTGCCACAGCGATGCGTAAACCGTTCTTGGATTTCCTGGTTCGAACGCCAAATCAATCGCGCCGGTGTTTTCGTCATGAAACAGAATCTTCTGCCAACTCTTTCCGCCATCTTTCGAGCGGAACACCCCTCGCTCCTGGTTCGGCCCGTAAGGATGCCCCAGCGAGGCGACGAAAACCTTGTTTACGTCCCGCGGGTCCACGATGATTCGCCCAATCTGCCGCGAGTCCTCCAGCCCGATGTGCATCCACGTTTTGCCGCCGTCCGTGGACTTGTACATTCCATTCCCGTTGGAAATCGACGAGCGCATGTCCGCCTCGCCCGAGCCCACGTAAATCACGTTCGAATCCGATGGCACTACCGCGATTGCTCCAATCGAAGCAATCGCCTGCGAATCGAAGATGGGCTTCCACGTCCGCCCCGCATCATTCGTCTTCCAAACGCCTCCGCCCACGCTTCCAAAATAGAAAACCTCCGGCTGCCCGCGCACTCCCGTCACCGCCAACGTGCGCCCTCCGCGCGACGGCCCGATCAGCCGCCACCGCAATTCCTGAAATAATTTTGGGTCGTACTGCTTTGGTGCCTCAGGCCCGGCCAACATCCGAACCGAAGCGACAAGCACGAACAGACCAGATAGAAATGTAAGAGCGAAGTGGCGCAATCTCACGTCTAGAATCTCCTGGCAGTAAGTCGGCTTTCCCAAAGACTGCTGAGTATATCCCAGCCTCACAAACAACCGCCCGGCTCTTTCGAACCGGGCGGCAGGGAATCATCAGGTTGGGGAATTGCCTAGGCTGTTTCCAACTCCTCGATGCTTTTCACCACGACCGGCTTCGACTTGCGAATCTTCAATTTGCGGATGGCAAAATAAATCAAGAATCCGGCCATGATAATGAGCACTCCGAACAGCAGCCCGTTCATTCCCAGCACGGTTTCGTGGTTACTCTCGACCATCGCCAGGCTCAGCAGCGCCAACGGAAACACGCCAGCGAGAATCGCGCCGGGCATGCCGCCTGGGACGCGGAATCCGCGCTTCAACTCCGGTTCGCGGATGCGCAGCGCCACCAGCGCCACGAACTCCAGCATCAGGCTGACCCCGTAAAGCATAATGTCCAGCGTCACGAGCCGCTTGAATCCCAGCCCCAGGCACAGCGCCCAGCACGTCGCGCAAAAAAGAATAGCTGCCCACGGCACGCGAGTCCGCGCGCTCACCTTGCCAAAAATCTTCGGCAGCATTCCGTCATGCGCCATCGCCAGCGGTAGTCGCGAATAGCTCATCACCAGCGCGTTGAACATCCCGAAAGAGCTCATCATTCCGCCAAGGATGATCAGGAGCCTCAGCCATTCGAATCCCAGGAACTTTCCCCCGATCGCTCCTGCCACCGCGGCCCACGAGCCGTCGCCTCCAAAAGTCGAAGAAGGAACTCCCGTCAGATACACCGCAGCAAACGGCAGCACGTAGGACAGCGCCACCAAGGCGACTGCAACAATCATGGCCCTCGGGTAAGTCTTCTGCGGCCGCTCGACTTCCCGTGCAATCGTGGAAGCGTTATCCCAGCCCATGTAGTTCCACATCGCTACCAGCACGCCCCCGAGCAGGCTCAGCCCCGTAGCCGCCTGTGCGGCATGCGCTTCCGCGAGTGCACCCATTTTCAGCGGCGACATCACGACGATCACGGCGAACGGCGCCGAAAGCAGGAAGAAAAGCCACAGCGAAGTGATTCCCACCACGCGAATTCCCGCAAGATTCAACGCCGTGCAAGTAGCCACCACAAAAAGTCCGGCGTAGACTCCCTGATTCCCGAGCCCAAACCACGGCGACATCTGCTTCAAATAAAAAACAAACAGCGTCGGATAAATCGCCATGTCAAAAATGCTTGCGGCCAGAGAGAGCCACGCTTCCTGAAAGCCCCAGAAGTTTCCCAATCCGCGCCGCACCCACGCGTAGTAGCCGCCCTCTTGTGGCAGAGCGCTCGATAACTCCCCGATCATGAACGCTGTCGGCAGGCACCACAGCACCGGCAGGAACAATAGGACCAAGATTCCACGGCCGTAGCCCGCTCCATGAATAATCTCTTCCGTGCCGTAAGTGCCGCCAGACACCATGAAGAACGTGGCGGCCACCAGTGGCCAGAGCGTAAGCTTAACGGCTGGTTTCCTTGGTGTTGGAATTGCGCGGGCAGGTAGCTGGGCGGGAAGCGTTAAAGAACTCAATTTTTACTCTCGTCCTCCTAAGGGAATCTCGCTCTTGCCGCTGCGTTAACCGTCTCGCAGTCACTCTCAAAAAATAAAGCGAGTTCGCATTCGCAGCATACAAGAGCCGCCCCCCCATGCAAGGAAAAAATGCGCCTCAGCAAAATATTTTTTTGTCTCTCCAACCGTAACTTCCTACTACTGTAGGGCAGGGTTTGCATTGCTCTGTCGTGTTTAGCTTCATCGCAAATGAAACCGATTTGCGATCTACGGCGTCACATGCAAAGCGAGTGCTTTCCCTGGGTGATTTCCTGACAAGCGAGAATGAAAACACAGTGACCGGAGGGCGATGGTGCGAAAACATGCGAGCGCGTTAGCGGTATTCATAGTCTTCTTAATGGTTTTGCCTTTGGCGGCACAGGCCCCGAGCCAGTCGGAATTGTCCGCGATCCATCAAATTAAGGACGAAGGCTTCAACGATTCCAAAGTAATGGAAATCATGACCTATCTGACTGACGTTTACGGCCCGCGCCTGACGAATTCCCCGGACATCAAGGAAGCCGCCAATTGGACTACCGGCAAGATGAAGGAATGGCAGCTAGCCAACGTCCATCTGGAGCCTTGGGGGCCGTTCGGACGAGGCTGGTCCAACGAACGCTTTTCCGCACAGGTAATTTCGCCCCGCCCGTTTCCTCTGATCGCCTATTCAAAGGCTTGGACGCCCGGCACCAACGGTCCCGTAACCGCGGCGGCAGTTCTCGCCCCAATTTTGAAAGAGGAAGACATCGCAAAATATCGCGGCCAACTGAAAGGCAAGTTTGTCCTCACCGCCGCCATCCCCGAAAATCCCGAGCGCTTCGAGGCGCAAGCGCACCGCTACACCGATGCCGAGTTGGCGGAGCTTGCGACCCAGCCAATACCAGTAGCGAACGCCGAAGACCGCGCCGCCCAATTTCGCGCCCAGCGCGAATTAAGTCTCAAAATACAGAAGTTTCTCGTCGAAGAAGGCGTTGCCGCCTGGATCGAGCCTTCCCGCGGCGACGACGGAACCGTATTCGTTCAGCAAGGAGGCGGCCGCGATAAGGAGAAAGACCCGCCAGCTCCTCCGCGCGTCGCCGTCGCCAGCGAAAACTATGGCCGCATCTATCGAATGCTCGATAAGAAAGTGCAAGTCACCATGCAGCTCGATATCCAGAACAAGTTCTACGACGACGACATCAATTCCTTTAACGTCATCGGCGAGATTCCCGGCACGGACAAAGCCAAAGCCGACGAGATCGTCATGCTCGGCGCGCACTTCGATTCCTGGCATGGTGGAACCGGCGCCACGGACAATGGCGCAGGCTCCGGCGTGATGCTCGAAGCCATTCGGATTCTCAAGGCCACTGGCCTCAAGATGCGCCGCACCGTTCGCATCGGCCTCTGGACGGGCGAGGAGCAGGGTCTGCTCGGCTCGCGCGCCTACGTCAAGCAGCATTTCGCTGATCCCGAAGTGATGAAGCCCTCTCCCGAACATGCCAAGCTCGACGCCTACTACAACGTCGACAACGGCACTGGTAAGATTCGCGGCGTCTATCTCCAGGGCAATGAAATGGTCGCCCCCATCTTCTCCGCCTGGATGGAACCGTTCCACGACCTTGGCATGAATACCCTTACCATCCGCAACACCGGAGGTACCGATCACCTTGCTTTCAATGCGGTCGGCCTGCCCGGTTTTCAATTCATCCAAGACCCTCTGGACTACGACACGCGCACTCATCATTCCAACATGGACGTCTACGAGCGCATTCAGGAGCCGGACATGAAGCAGATGGCCGTGATCGTCGCTTCTTTCGTCTACCTGACCGCCAACCGCGACGAAATGATCCCGCGCAAGCCCCTGCCCAAACCGCAGCCCGCGCGCCCTCAACCTTGAGAGACAGTACAGGGGCGGGCTTCAGCCCTCCCTTTTTCCCTGACGCGGCGTGACATTCCTGCCCGTCCATCGTCATACTCCTGAGGGGGTTAGGATGGCCTCATTCTGGCAGAGCCTTCGCCACGCCTTTCGTCTTCTTTGGCTAAGTCCCGGCTTTACCATCATCTCTGTCCTTACTCTCGCGCTTGGCATCGGCGCCAACACCTCCATCTTCCAGCTCATCGATTCCGTTCGCCTCCGTACCATTCCCGTCAAGAATCCCCAGGAGTTGGGCACCATCCGCATTGCCGACCGTCATTGGGGTTCCGGCCAGTTTTCGAGCCAGTATTCCCAGCTCTCCTTTCCCATGTGGGAGCAGATTCGCAAGCGCCAGGAGGGATTCGCCGAAATCGCCGTCTGGTCCGACCAGCGCTTCAATCTGGCCACCGGCGGGGAGGTCCGCAAAGCAAAAGGTATCCGTGTCAGCGGCGATTTCCTTCATGTCCTCGGTGTCGAGCCGATTCTGGGGAGGCTCCTTGGTCCAGAGGATGACCGGCCCGGTTGCGGCACTTCCGGAGCAAACATCAGCTACTCGTTCTGGCAGCGGAATTTTGCGGGCGATCCATCCATAGTTGGAAAGCGCCTAACGCTCGATGGCAATGTCTTCGAAGTTGTCGGGGTCACGCCTCCTGGTTTCAATGGCATTTCCGTGGGTGATACCTTTGACGTGGCCGTGCCCATTTGCGTCGAGCCCATACTCAGCCCGCGCAACAATCGCCTGACGCTCCGTCATGCCTGGTGGCTCGCCTCCGTTGGTCGCTTGAAATCCGGATGGACTATCGCCCGCGCCAACGCGCAGATGAACGCCGTGACGCCCGCGATTCTGCAGGAGACGATTCCGCCCGTTTACGATGCCGCCGGAGTAAAAAAATATCTCGAATACAAGCTCGGAGCATTCTCCGCCAGCACGGGATTTTCGGAGTTGCGCGAGGATTCGGAGACGTCTCTTTGGCTGCTGCTCGGAATTTCCGGATTGGTCTTGCTCATCGCGTGCGCGAACCTGGCGAACCTGATGTTGGCCCGCGCCGGTGCTCGCGAACGACAGATAACCATCCGGCGAGCGCTTGGAGCCTCGCGTTGGCGAATGATTCGCGACCTGCTCTCTGAAAGCCTCCTGCTCGCAGTTGCTGGAACGATTTGCGGGCTGTTTCTGGCGTTCGCGATAAGCCGCCTGCTTGTCGCCTTCATCAGCACGCCGCAAAGTCAAATCTTCCTGGATCTCGGGATGGACTGGCGCCTGCTGGCTTTCACGACGGCGCTCGCCGTGCTAACAACGGTTTCCTTTGGGCTGGCGCCCGCCGTGCGTGCCACGCGCGCGGAGCCTGCCACCTTGCTGCAATCCGGCAGCCGCGGAATGTCTGGAGGACGCGAGCGCTTTAGCCTCCGGCGCATTTTGGTCGTTTCGCAAGTGGCGCTGTCCGTTGTGCTGTTGATGGGCGCGCTGCTTTTTGTCCGGAGCCTGCGCAACCTGACGACGCTGAATATCGGTTTCCAGCAAACCGGAATCATGGTTACCGACGTCGATTTCCGCCGGTTGCAAATTCCCGAGGAGCGCTTTACGGAATACAAACGCGATATCTTGAAGCATGTGCAGGCTATGGCCGGCGTGGAATCCGCCGCTAGCGCGATGCTCGTGCCCTTTGGCGGCAGCTCCTGGAATGACAACGTCATCAACGAGGGTTCCGACTCAGACGCAGGTGTCGCCTGGCTTAATTATCTTGGCCCGGGCTATTTCCAGGCCATCGGAACTCCGCTCCTCGCGGGACGAGACTTCGATGACCGTGATACCGCTACTTCGGTCAAAGTCGCCATCGTCAATCAGGCGTTTGTCAGGAAAATTCTCAAAGGCGCCGATCCCCTTGGCAAGAGATTCCGCATACACGAACCGCCGGGAAAGCCTCGCCCTCTCTATGAGATTGTGGGAGTAACCGGCGACAACAAGTTTCAGAACATGCACGAGGAATTTTTGCCGTTCATGTATTTCCCGGCTACACAACAGGAAAAGCCCAGCCCCGACGATCAAATCCTCATTCGCTCCTCGCTGCCCTTGACCACCCTCATGGGCTCGCTGAAACAAACCATTGCTGAAGTAAATCCCGGTATCGACCTTGACTTTAGGGTTTTAAAGACGCGAATTCACAACTCGCTGTTACAGGATGAACTGATGGCCACTCTCTCGGGCTTCTTCGGCTTCCTCGCGGCGCTTCTCGCAGCCATCGGACTCTACGGCGTCATTTCCTACATGGTGGTGCAGCGTACCAGGGAAATTGGCATTCGCATGGCCATCGGCGCGAAGCGTACCGACGTCGTGAAAATGATTCTGCGCGAAGCGGGCGTGCTCACGGTTGCTGGCTTGGTGATTGGCATCGCCTTCGCCCTCGGCGCGGCGCAAGCTGCCAAATCCTTGCTCTATGGCTTGAAGCCGCGCGATCCCGTAACCCTCGTGATGGCCGTTATCCTGTTGAGCGCGGTAGCATCGCTGGCGAGTTTCTTGCCGGCCCATCGCGCCTCCAAACTCGATCCCCTGACAGCCCTGCGCTACGAATAGCCGATCGCCTCCTTGTCGCAAACAGCGGCTCTCACAGACGTACGCTCCATTCTTTTCCGGCCACACTCCGTCTCTCCCTCTGCTACACTACGCCCCCGGATTGCGTCCCATTTTATTTCTGAGGAGTTTTGCGCATGAAAACCATTCGCTGTCTCGCCCTCGCGTCTCTTGTTTTGTTTCCGTGGCTACCCATCCGCGCTCAGGAATCCGCGCCGAAGCCTGCCTCTGCCGCTCCCCGTAACATCACCATTGACGACTACTTCCAGATTCGCGATGTCTCGCAACCCGAGATCAGTCTCGACGGCCAGTGGGTCGTTTACGCCGTGCGAACCCGCATGCTCAAGGAAGATAAGAACGAGCAGCGCCTCTGGATGGTTTCCACTCACGGCGGAGATCCCATCTCCTTGACGGCGGAAGGCGTCTCCTCCTCGCATCCTCGCTGGAGCCCCGACGGCAAGTACCTTGCCTTCCTCTCCGCACGAAACAATGGCAAGACCCAGGTCTGGCTTCTCAACCGCCTTGGTGGCGAAGCCGCTCACCTCACCGACGTTCCTCAGGGCGTTGACGATTTCGAATGGTCTCCAGACAGCACTCGCTTGGTTCTCATCCTTCGCGATCCCAAGCCCGAGGACTTGGAAGCCGCCAAAGACAAAGACAAGGACAAAGACAAGCCCGCCGCGGCTGCCAAGCCGAAAACTCCTCCTCCCTTTGTAATTGACCGTCTCCAGTTCAAGCGCGACACCGTCGGCTACCTCGACCGCCGCCGCACCCATCTCTACGTCTTCGACGTCGTCTCGAAAAAAAGCACGCAAGTGACCTCTGGCGACTTCGACGATTCCGAGCCCGCCTGGTCACCGGACGGCAAATCACTCGCTTTCGCCAGCAATCGCTCAACTCCCGATCCCGACGCCACTTACAATTCGGACATCTGGGTCGTCGCGGCCAACAACACCGACAAGGGCGCGCACCTCACACAAATCACCACCAATCCCGGTCCTGACCGTTCGCCCGCCTGGTCACCCGACGGCAAATGGATCGCCTTCATCAGCGAAATCGACATGAAGGCCATGATCTACGCCACCCATCATCTCGCCATGGCTCCATCCTCCGGCGGCGAGGCGAAAGTTCTGACTCTCGCATTCGACCGCAGCATTCGCCGCCCGCGTTTCTCCGCCGATGGCCGCTCCATCTACTTCATTGCAGACGACGACGGCACAGAAAATCTCTGCCGCATCGGTGTCACCGGCGGCGAAGTCACGCACCCCATCGGCGGCCGCCTTGTTGTGGCAGCCTATTCGCTCAGCAAAGACGGCGCGATCGCCGCGCAAATCAGCACTCTCGATCGCCCGGACGAAATCTTTCTTTCGAATGAAAAGGATCTCCCTCGACTCACAAAAACGAACGATGCGCTCTTTTCGCAACTCCGTCTCGCCCAAGCCGACTACGTTCATTTCAAGAGCAAGGACGGCACCTCCGTCTCCGGATATCTCTACAAACCCGTCGACTACGCTCCCGGCAAGAAAGTTCCCACTCTGCTCAATCCCCATGGCGGCCCGGTCGGCCAATATTCCGCTTCCTTCTACCACCTCGCGCAGCTCTACGCGGCCAACGGCTACGCCGTTCTTCTCCCCAATCCGCGCGGCTCCTCCGGCTACGGCCAAAAATTCTGCGAAGCCATTTTTGCCGACTGGGGCAACAAGGATTTTCAGGACGACATGGCTATGGTCGATTACGCTGTCGCACAAGGCATCGCTGATCCAGAAAAATTAGGCGTCGGCGGCTGGTCCTACGGAGGCATGTCCACCGACTTCATCATCGCCCAGACCACGCGCTTCAAAGCTGCCATCTCTGGCGCCGGCATTGCGCTGATGACCAGCGGCTACGGCCATGACCAATACATTCGAGACTACGACTCCGAGTTGG
>MNDE01000054.1 GCA_001914785.1 Acidobacteria bacterium 13_2_20CM_57_17
CTTCACTGCGACTTCGCTGCGGGAGTGATCCAGCCATGAGAGGCGTTGACCTCTCTGCACTCAAAACTGCGGGGCGCAGAGTTCGGAAAAAATCTGCCGATGAAATAGCAACGTCGGGCTTCGGTTGCCGCAAGGATGCTGAAGTCTAGTATTTCGACCCGAACACGTTCAGCGTATTCGTTTTTTCGTGTCGATGAAATTTCTTCGTAATGGGTTTTCCGCCCACTGCCCCAGGGAAAAATCAGCTTGGCACCCAAATTCCGCGGCTGGGGCGGCAACCCGACCTTATGGAACATTCAGCGACAGCCATTGACTTGTCGCCAACAACGATGCTGACAATCCGGGCCGTTAAAGACTCCCGATAGCTTCGGCTGAATTCTTCACCGCGGTTGATGGTGTAAATCAGGGCCCACCGACTCGGTACGGAGCAGGTTCAGGAGCAGGTCACCACAGCAAAGCTCGGAGACTGGAGGACCAGCGACCATTTCTGAGGGACGTTGTACAAAATATGTTGACAGGTGTTTAACCATGCATACAATCTATGCGTGTAACATCGAGAAGGTATGTTGATAATTTACGCGGGCGGCCCGGGAATCTAAGCAGAACCCCTCCTTCGCTTTGTCCAGGCGCCCCAGTCCCCAGAAGTCCGGCCCTTGCCAAATTACGGAAAAAGCTTCTACCGGAGGTGTCGGTGGATACTTGCATCTTATCGCGTATGGGCGAACGCCTTGGAGCCTAAATACCAAGACGAGGCACTTCCCGTTTCAATCCCTCTGACGGTTGTCTAACAGGGGGGTGTCGACTGCGAAGATGCGTTGAACTAAGGGTGCATTGCTCAAGAGCAACAAACGAACGCAAAGCCGTACCTATCTCCGTAGTGACTTGCGTTGAAACTTGAACGTTCAGACCCGGCAAACATACCAACGAGGAGACATGATCGATGATTTACGAGCGACCTGTTGTTCACAGTTGGGGAAACCTACAGAAATTCCTCGCCCTGTTTTCGCCGAACCGAATTCATCCACCAATCAGCGACGACTGGCGTGTGCAGAAACTCAGAAGTCTTATCGACGTTGACCCCACGAAGGTGCAGCGGAATCTCGACCTGGTCTGTAAGGAGCTTCGGTTATGCGTGTCTGCTCGCCAGGCTCGCCGTCTCTTCAAAGAGTGCACAGGCGTGGGAATCAAAGAATACAGAATGAAAAGGCGTCTCGATGTCGCAGCATACGAGTTGCAGACTACAGATATGCCGATCAAAGCCATTGCCGGAAAAGCGGGATATCGGCACGCAAGCACTTTTACGAAACACTTTCTGAAGCAATTTCACTTGCGCCCGATTGATTTCAGAAGGCTGTGGAATGGGAGGGACATTGCAGCATAACGACTACGTTGCCGCCTCCGCAGTGCAGCTCAAGGAATCTCATTGCTGGCGAGCTTTAGGCAGACGGGGGCAGACATGTCTTACAGATCCGTGCGACGGCGATTGATTTCGCTGTTGAGCTGGAGATTTCATCATAAGTGCACCGTTCAGCTCCGTCCAGTAGACCAACTCGGGGGCACGTGTCGGAGAACCACTGGCGTTGTCCGGGGTTCTGCACTCGAGGCAGGAGTCGGTACACCAATCGTGTACAAATTAAGGCGGCACCGACTGACAGTTTCGTTCACGCAACTGGATCAAAACAACCCCAAAGCTCTCTTTGCTTTGGGATCGCAAGTTCGGGCTTTCGAACTCCAAGAGTTTGTCGATCTCTGGCTGTTGATGGTCAAAGTGTGGCGGAAGGCGGTAGACGCTCACTTAGTTTTGACTCGCTCATCCCCTCGCGCCAAAAAGAATAGGACGCCGACGACCTTCGGCCTGAAAAAGCGCACTCTGACGATCACATTTACTCACCTCGGACGCAAAAAAAAGGAAGTTTTCGTCGCTTTAGGCACTGGAGTACGCATGTTCCGATTCGAAGAATTCATCGACTTCTGGCTGGATATGGTCGAATTGGTGCCGAACGTCGTGCAGGTGCACTCAACGTACCTGAATGAACTCGCAAAACAAGGGAGAGAGAGGTCCCTAGGAGGCCAGCACATATGCACTCTCCAGTGATCGCTAAAACTTCGTCCATTCCGAGGATTGCTGCCGACCGGGACGTGAGCACTGCCCGACCATTGGGATTTCTCAATTTGTCCGCCGAAAAGCCAATGGAGCGCGCTTGATTACAAGGTTTAGGACACAGGCTCGGTGGTTCCTTCGCCAGTTGCGGCCGCTACTGCCCGCCTATTCTTTTGGCGTGCTGCTTATTGTCCTCAGCAGCCTTCTGTTTCTTCTCGATCCCTTACTCTTGAAGTGGATGATTGACTATGTTCTCCCGAGAAAGGATTTTCGACTTCTCCTCCTTGCCGCAACCGGATTCTTCGGACTATACATTTTCCGGCTTGGCCTCTTTACGCTGGCACAGCTGGTGAATTTTCGTACGATTCAAAATCTCGTCTTCCAGATGCGCCTCGGCATTTTGGAGCAGATGAACCGCCTTTCCGCCGATTACCACGAAATCACTCCCAAGAGACTCTATCGCTTGGAGCAGGACGTGGATCAAGTAGCCGAAGTGGGATCGACCTTGTTGCCGTATGTGCTGCAAACGGCGTTTAACTCCATCTTCGTTATGTGCACGATTTCACACTGGATTTCAAGCTTACGAGCTTGGTTTTCCCTCTCATGCCTCTGTTCTTTGTATTCCGAAAGAAGTTCGAGAAACCTTTGCGCATCGCATCCGATTCAGCGCAGGAAAAAGCCGCCAAAGAGACCAGCTTTCTTCAAGAGCATCTCGCATCGGTCATACAGGTTCAGCTCCTACATCAAGAGAAAAACGAAACCCGAACTTTCCAGAAGTGCGCCGGGGAACGTATGAAAGCCTTGAACCATCGCGAACTCGTTGAGGTCTTGTTCAGTTCATGTTACATGGCCATCATATCCCTAGGCATGATCACCATTCTTGGTTACGGTGGCTACCAAGTGTTTACGGGAGTTCTCACCATCGGAATGGTTGCGTTTTATAGCTACATGGGACGGCTGTTCGATCCACTACGCGCAGCCGTGGACATTTACTCCCAACTGAATCGCCTGGGCACGAACATTCGGAGAATCCTGGAGGTTACGGAGATGGCACCGAGTGTGCCAGAACTGCCGGACGCCGTGGACTTTCCGACTCGGATCCGTGGCTATGTGGAAATGGACAACGTTTGCTTTTCTTATAAGAGCGCAGAATCCGTGTTGGACGGTATCCATCTCAAACTCGGGCCCGGCGAAAAAATCGCGCTAGTGGGCATGAGCGGCAGTGGAAAAAGTACAATCGCAAAGCTAATCGCCAGGTTGTACGACGTCAATGGGGGAGCCGTCTGCATTGACGGAATTGATGTCCGGAACATTAGGCTCGGAAGTCTGCGAACGAAGGTCTGTTATCTATTACAGGATGCTGTAATTTTTGACCGAACCGTCAAGGAGAATCTGCTTCTGGGAAATCCATCTGCAACCACGACGGAACTTCAGCGAGCTGTGGAAATCGCCGACCTGACGGAATTGGTTCGACGACTACCTCAGGGTTTGGACACGCCCGTAGGCCCAAGGGGCAATGTTTTGTCGGGAGGCGAACGGCAACGCCTGGCATTGGCTAGGGCGGTGCTTCAGAACCCCTCAATTTTGCTTCTGGATGAATCGACGTCCGCTCTTGACGCCCCTTCGGAACGAAGGGTCTTAATGAATTTGGCGCAGCAGTTTTCTCATCAGACCATTGTGTTCGTCTCCCATCGCATCTCCGCTCTCAAATGGGTGGATCGCATAATCGTGCTGAACCGGGGCGTGATCGAACAACAAGGAACGCACGATCAACTCATTCATAGAGGCGGCCTGTACAATCACTTGCACAGTGTGCCCGCGGTACTAACCAGCACCCAAGATGCGCCGCAGGCTCCCCGCGAAATATGAGAATACAACCAGGAATGCGATTCCTCGCCAGGGGCATCTCTACGGCCGCATAGGTGCCTGTTTCTGGGCGAGAGCATGAATTTGCAGAGCAAGTCCAACTGAATGCCAATTGGTGAATTCTATGCCGACGGACAATTCTAAACTAGAAGCGGAGCGCAAAAGGCTTCTGCAGATGGCATCTCGCATTGTCGTCAAAGTAGGTACAAGCACTGTCACCGCGCCGGACGGTACATTATCCCTGGAACGCGTCGAGCCGCTTATGTGGTCCATTGCATGCCTGTTGGCTGCCGGCAAGCAATTGGTGCTTGTGTCCTCGGGTGCCATTGGTCTGGGAAAAGGCTGGTTGGGGCTCCATCCATCGAGGCTCCGCGATTTGGTAACAAGGCAAGCGTGTGCCGCCGTCGGTCAAAGTTTGCTGATGAATACTTACAAGGAAATGTTCTCCGCGTGGAACGTCAAGATTGCACAGGTTCTTCTGACAGCCGAAGACTTCAGCAATTGGCACCGCTATATCAACCTTCGACGTACGATGGAGAAACTCCTCGGTTTAGGAGTGCTTCCCATTGTCAATCAGAACGACACGGTCTCAACGGCGGAGATCGAGTCCTCTGTCGCGGGAAACAGGACAGCGGCTTTCAGCGACAATGACAGGCTGGCGGCACTCGTGATGAGTGGCTTGGAGGCGGACGTGCTCGTTCTTCTCACCGATGTGGACGGAGTTTTCCGCGAGCTGCCAGCCAAGACGGGGCACCAGCCCCAACCCGAAGTTATTCCTCTCATTGTCGAAGTGACTCCGGAACTCAAGGCCTTGGCTGCAGGCCCCTCCGCTGGGGGGCGCGGAGGGATGCTGACGAAGCTCGAAGCCGGGGAAATAGCCATGAATTGCGGCCGGATGGCCGTAATTGCCAATGGAAGAAAGTTGAACATCCTGGACCGGATTTTTTCTGGGGAAGGAGTCGGCACCACGTTTCTGCGAACCAAACGAATCCGTGGCAAGCGGCGCTGGATTACTTATGCTGCGGACGTTCGCGGGCGCGTCACCGTGGATGCAGGAGCGTGCAGGGCGATCACGCAAGGCAAAGCCAGCTTACTAACCTCCGGCGTGGAACGAGTCGATGGCCACTTCCTCCCAATGGATGTGGTGAGCATTGTGAATCCCGATGGCCAGGAAATTGCCCGCGGTATCGCGGCCTGCGCCAGCCAAGAGGCAGAAGGCATTTTGAGAAACAAGATCACAGGCACGGAAAAAATGCAGCTCGACTCTTCGCCACATATTCTCGTTCGACGGGATAACATTGTCCTGATGGAAAAATCATGAGGCAGGCTTCTACAGGTACATCGCAGATCCCCGTAGCAGAACTTTCCAGGCGCGCGAGGGTTGCGTCGCGCCAATTGGCAAGGCTTTCGAATGATTGCCGAAACGAGATTTTGACGAAGACGGCGAAAACCATTGAGGAGAACGCCCAAAGAATTCTTGATTCCAATGCACTTGACTGCCGCGCGGCCCAGCTCACGATTGCCGCGGGAAAAATGTCGTCATCAATGTTTGCGCGACTACGATTGATCCCTCGCAACATCGAGGAAATGGCCACACGGGTTCGCGACGTCGCTCGTTTGCCTGATCCCCTGGGCCGCCGCCTTGCCGCCACCGAACTTGATGAGAACCTCGTTCTTTATAAGGAAACCTGCCCTCTCGGCGTCATTGGCATTGTTTTCGAATCGCGTCCCGATGTGGTGCCACAAGTCGCTGCGCTGGCACTCAAATCGGCAAATGCCCTCCTTCTCAAGGGCGGAACCGAAGCATTTCACACCAATCAGACGCTCGTCGAGATTTGGCACCATTCTCTCGAAAGCTTTCCATCGGTGCCACTGGAAGCGGTCGAACTTCTCCACACACGAGACGATGTCATGGAACTGTTGACGCTTAACCATGATGTTGACGTCATCATACCGCGCGGGTCCCGGGAACTCGTCGATTTCGTCTCGCGGAATAGCCTTATCCCTGTCCTTGGCCACGGAGAGGGCATTTGTCATGTTTATGTAGACAGGGCAGCGGACGTGGAAAAAGCGGTCAAGATCACTCTGGATTCGAAGACGCAATATCCGGCGGCGTGCAATGCAGTAGAAACACTCCTCGTTCACCAGGAAATCGCGGCTGAATTTTTACCCCGAGCGGCATTGGAATTGATGCAGGCCGGCGTCGAACTTCGCGCTTGCCCGAATACGCTTGCACTACTGAAAGGGTCGAAACTGATCCCGGCAGGTGAACCGGACTGGGCAACGGAATATTCCGACCTCGTCCTTTCCGTCAAAATGGTTGGAACCCTCGATGACGCCATTGCGCACATTCACCGCTATGGCTCAGGCCACACGGAAACGATCGTCACGGAAAATAATGAATCCGCGAAGAGATTCATGAAGGAAATAGACGCTGCCGGAGTTTTTCATAACGCTTCGACGCGCTTTGCCGACGGCTTCCGTTATGGACTCGGGGCGGAACTTGGCATCAGTACGAGCAAACTTCATGCACGTGGGCCCGTCGGCCTGGAAGGGCTTATCACGTATAAATACAAACTCTTTGGCGGCGGTCATACTGTAGCGGAATATGTAAGTGGCGCGCGCCGGTTCACGCACCGAACAGTTGTGCAGTGAAGTCGAAACCCTCTCGTCCGAGCACCTTGCGCGACCATCGGAACCTGGCCTAGTACCAGTATTTTGACATCATTGAAACAGTGACAACTAACTAAATGTCAAAAACTTGCGCCTAAATATCCCCCCCTTATGGCCGGATAGACTAACTGTTTGGCCGGATAGACTAACTGTTTTGTCTTGACCTCAGCTTCTCCCGTAGTGCATCCTGCGCAGGCCTTCAGAGTTGTTCCCGGTCGCATCGCCTAGCCCCTCAGCCCCAGTTATTTGATTTTGATCTAGTAAAAGCAGCTTATTCGGAGGCATAAATTCGTGACGCTAACATTAGCTCCGCCACCAGAAACTCCCATTGAACCCGTCATCGAATTGTTGCATGGCGTCAGGATCACAGATCCATATCGGTGGTTGGAAGACCAGAATTCATCGAGGACGCAGGAGTGGGTAGAAGAGCAAACCGCGTACACTCAAGCCTATCTGAAGGCGCTTCCGTACAGGGAACGGATTAAGCGGCGAGTCACAGAGCTCTTGGACATCGAGGCTGTCTCCAATATTTGGAAAGTAGGCGGCAAATATTTCTACCTCAAGCGTTGGCGTCACCAGGAGCAACCTTCCATCGTGATGAGGGAGGATGGTTCGGAAGAAGAGATCGTTTTGATCGACCCCGCAAAAAGATGGGAAGGAACGGCGGCGGTAACAATCCTTGCTGTCTCTCGGGACGGAAAAAGGGTTGCATATAGTGTCCGAAACAATGGGGCGGATATCCACGCCGTTGAGTTCTTTGATGTACAGCAGAGGGAAGTTCTGCCAGACCAGTTGCCCGCTGGATATTATGGCGGCCTAGCTTTTTCTTTCTCCGGTACAGGAATCTATTACATATACGTTCCAGCCGAAAAGGCCGGCACCTCGCAACGTAGTGTCTTGTGGCATGCATTCGGCACAGACGTCCAAAAAGACGCGGAGATTTTTTCTGTGGGGGGAGATCCCGCTCCCCAACTCTTGATGTTTGGCTTGGCCGATGAACGGCGGTTGTGCTACCTGGTGAAATGGTTTGATGATTCTCACGCCGCGGATCTCTACATCCACAATTTGGCAGAGCTTGAGCCCCCGAAAAAGATTGTTGAGCGGATTGAAGCGCAATTTCATCCCTATCCCTATTCCTTCGGGAACCGGCTGATTGCGATGACAGACTCTAGAGCACCAAATTATCGGATCGTTGCGCTCGATCTGGACAAATCTCCTGAAGAGAACTGGCAGGAATTGGTACCCGAATGTCATCGGCGCATCTACGGATTCTCGATCACTGGGGGTTTGATGTTTGTGCTGTACGTCGAGAATGGCAACACGACTGTGGAGATTTATGATCTGGACGGCCAGAAACGGGGAATTCTTCCTTGCCCTTCCGAAGGTACCCTCCAGTTCGCTTCATGGCAGCCAGAAGGAGATACCTTGCTGTACCGATTCACTTCGTTCTCTCATCCTCCGGAGATTCGGGCTTACCATACGAGAACCGGTGAGTCCGAATTGTGGACCCAGAGTCGAGTCAACTTTCAGTCTTCTTCAATCGATGTCACCCGCGTTAGCTATCCGTCACGAGACGGCACTCAGATTCCAATATATTTGGTTTCGCAAAAAGAAAAGGCAAGCGGGGAAAAGGTGCCGCGTCCGACCTTCCTCGTTGGGTATGGTGGTTTCGGCCACATCCAGACGCCGCAATTCGCGGCATATTCTGCGTTCTTGATTGAGTGTGGTTTCATGTTCGCCGTCGCAAACCTCCGGGGCGGAGCGGAATTTGGCGAGGAGTGGCACCTGGCGGGCAAACGTCACAATCGGCAAAACGCGATTGACGATTTCATAGCTGCTGGAGAGTGGTTGATAGAAAATGAGTACACAATCCCCGGGAAACTTGCCGTTGGTGGGGGATCGAACGGGGGACTGCTCGTTGGCGCAGCTCTGACACAACGCCCGGATTTGTTTCGGGCAGTCATTTGTTTGGGGCCGCTGTTGGATATGTTTCGGTATCACAAATACATGCCTGACGGCGCGAACCACTGGATCGACGAGTACGGTTCAGCTGACGATGAGAACGATTTCCTTTCTCTGAGATCTTATTCGCCCTACCATCGCGTGCAAGACGGTGCTCCTTATCCCGCCGTGCTATTGATCACAGGGGACGCTGACACACGCTGCCACCCCATGCATGCGCGCAAAATGACTGCGAGGCTGCAGGCGGCAACGACTTCCCAACATCCTATTCTCTTAGATAACAAGCGCGAGTGGGGCCATGTCCCGATGCAGCCGTTATCAGTGCGTATTGAATCTCTTACCGACAGACTCGCGTTTCTTTGCGAAGAGTTGGGAGTTAGCGTCTAAAGCTGAGGTTCTGCCATGCGATTACTTTTCTGGAAAACATTCGTAGGTCTACTCGCGTACGACGCGCTTCTGTTTGGACGCAGCTTTTCTCGCTTACACCGCACCGTTCAACGTTGGCCGATCGCGCGCAAGAGCAACACGAGTGCCGCAACTGTAGACTTGGTTTGCGATGCGATAAATCACGCGCTCATCTGGTATCCGAAGCGGGTCTTGTGCCTGCAACGAGCATCAGTGACCACATGCCTTCTGCGAAGTCAAGGCGTCCTCGCGCAACTCGTGCTAGGCGCGCAGAGGACCCCCTTTAAGGCACATGCCTGGGTGGAAGTGGACGGTCACCCCGTCAACGAATACGGTGATGTTCAGGCTACGTATGGCGTCTGGGAACGGTGTTAGGAGGAGACTGCGCGATGAGCGTACAAGCGGGATTGTGGTTCTTTGACGGAAGGCCTGTAGACGAAGCTTTTCTGTCCCGTGTGGGTGATACAGTCGCTGAATACGGCCCCGATGGCTGCGTCCAGCAAGTTATGGGACCCATCGGCATGACTTACCGCCCATTTCACACAACTGCGGAGTCCAAACTCCAGAGCCAGCCTTACGTCTCGCGTCGCGGCAACGTGTTCATGTGGGACGGCAGACTTGACAATCGTGAAGAACTCAGTCTTGAACTAAGCGAAGGATTGAGAGCACAGTCCGATGTCGAAATCGTGGCCGCAGCATACGACCGATGGGGCAGCGACTGTTTCTCTAGACTCCTCGGCGATTGGGCAGTAACGGCATGGGACTCGCAGGAAAAACATCTGCTGCTTGCCAGGGATTATTCAGGCATCCGGCATCTGTTCTACCTGGTTGACCAGCAAAGGGTTTTCTGGTGCTCACACCTGGCAGCATTGGTTCAGCTCGCGGGTACGAGATTTACCCTGTGTGACGAGTATGTCGCTGGCTATCTCATCAGGCATGCCGCCGCAAACCTTACTCCTTACAGAGAGATCCTCTCCGTTCCTCCAGCAAACTTTGTGAAGATTCGAAACGGGAGAGCAACAACTCATCCTGCATGCGTCTTCCGTCCCCAAACTAGAATTCAATACAAAACCGATGCGGAATATGAAGAACATTTTCGAACCCTGTTTCGGCAAGCGGTCCGTCGACGTCTGCGCTCAGACTCTCCGGTCCTCGCGGAACTGAGCGGCGGTTATGACTCTTCATCGGTAGTGTGCATGGCTGACGACATTCTCGCACGCGATACCTCCCCCACCCCGCGGCTGGACACCTTGTCTTTCCACGATTCGACCGAGGCGGGGATGGATGATCACCTCTATTTCACCAAGGTGGAGGAACAGCGTGGTCAAAGAGGGTTCCACTTCGATCTGGGTGGAGCGTCCAGATCTCCACTACGCTTTGATTACTCTGAATTCGCCATCACTCCGAGTAGTCAGGATCGATCGGATGCAAAGTGTGAAGAGCGCAGGATCCTTGAGGAAGGCGGGTATCGCGTTGTCCTTACTGGCACGGGCGGGGACGAATTCGCCGGAGGCGCGGCGGATCCCAAGGTCCACATGGGTGATTTGATGACGCAATGGAAGATTGGCGAACTGGCCCGGGAGCTCAAAGCGTGGAGCTTGGTTATGAAGCACCCTTGGATGCGCCTCTGCTACCGGGTATGGACACAACTTCTTCCCCCATCGCTTCGGGCGAAAATCACGCGGGAGGCCAAGCTTGAATCTTCTTTCGAGCCGGACTTCGCGCGGCGGTACAAGTTGCGTCAGCTCCAATTAGGATTATTAGGAAAAAACGATTTCAAACTTCCAAGCCAGAGAGACGCTGTCGTGACAGTGCGCGCGCTTGCAAATCAGATGTCCGACCGGCAGCCGTGGGTTCAAGATATTCGGTATCCATTTCTCGACCGCAATCTAGTGGAGTTCTTGACCTCTATTCCGCAGAGTCAATTGCTGAGGCCAGGCCAGTGGCGGTCTCTCATGCGGCGCGCTCTCGCTGGCATTGTGCCGCGCGAGGTCCTGACACGCAAGACTAAAGGCGCCGCAGGCGGATGCTACATTCGTCTGATTGATCACCAGTGGGAGCAAATCGAAAAATTGTTCCAGTCGCCGCTGACGGAGCGTTTCGGTTATTTCGATGCCCCGCGTTTTCGGCGATCCTTGTTTCAGGTAAAAAACGGAAATATCACTTCTCGCTGGGTGCAATTGGTGAAGGGAGTCCAGCTGGAATACTGGCTGCAAGATGTCACGCGGCGCGGAATTGTTGCCGTTCCGTCGGAGAACATTTCTTCTGGGAGAATGGATTTAGCCCAGTCCAGGGCCTAACGCTTGCTGAATGTTCGGGCTCTGAAAACCGCCGATGTCAATCTGGAATACGAACCACAGGCGGCCAATAGTTTCCATGAGGCGCTACTTCGGTAGTTGAAGTAGTTAAGCCGAAGGAATAAAGGAGGTGAACTCAATGTACGTCAAGCCACAGATTGCAGTACTCGGTGATGCGAGCGAAGTGATCAAGGGCTTCAAGACGGGCGGACCGGTGGAGGTTCTCAATCCAACGCAGCCGCACATCGTCGGCCCTGCTCCAGACGCCGAACTCGATGCATAACAAGAAGCGTAAGATCCTCCTCTCGGCCCGCCGGCGGCCGGGAGGGGGTTTAAGAAACGAATCTAGAATTCGTTTCCACTGGTTTCTTACTGAAACCAAGTTCACAGCGAAAGGAGGTGGATACCATGACGTACACAACACCGCAAATCGCGTTGCTCGGTGATGCGACCAACGTGATCAAGGGCTTCAAAACTGGCGGACCGGTGGAGGTTCTCAACCCCACCATGCCCCACATCGTCGGCCCTTCTCCAGACGCCGAAATCGATGAATAGCAGCAAACTCTAGGGACCTCCTCTCAGCTCGTCGGCGGCCGAGAGGAAGTCCATATAATATCCACTCCCCAAATTCGTGTCCATAGGCACTACAAAAAAAAAGGAGGAGTTATGATGTACACCAAACCTGAGATCATTTTACTTGGTGACGCAACGAATCTTATCCGCGGACCCAAGGGTCCTGCTCCCCTCGAACCAACCACCTTCGTGCCGGAGTGGCCCGCTCCTGGTGCCGATTTGGATGACTAAGCGCCAGACATTTCTCTAGCGCGGCTTGCAAAATCCATGAACCGCGCCCCGATGGGCGATTCCCCCCTGTCTACTCCTTACCGCCCGACTGACGTTTTTCTCCGAGCTTCTCATCTCTAGCGGTCGCAAGTTTTTCTCGCATTTGCTTCCAGCGCGCGTACTGCTCGGATTTGGCTGGATCAGAGTCTTGATCTCCAAGGAGCCAAAAATTAAACCAGTCAAAATGGTGTGTCATCGAGTTGTATCGATTCAGCGGGCGCTCGAACACGTGTTGGTCGTCAGAATAAATGTATAATTCCGCTTGGCCACCGTAAGCGAGGATAGCGTTGCGCATCTGGAGTCCGTTAGGGTTTTTTGCCGTGTACTCCATCAAGAGAGGGACGCGCAGTTGATCGGCGTTCAGCAAGGGCGCGACCTCTTTCCAGCGCGGCCAATATTGTCCGTAAGGACCGCCCCCGTAAAAACTTCTTTCCTGCTTGCTGATCACATCGCCACCCCACCAATAAACCCACGGATTATGGTTTCCTCCTTCGCCGGAGGCCGCGGCCTGGAACCAGTCTGGATGGTGCGTAACGATGTAATCAGTCCAAAATGATCCAAAGCTCCACCCCATTATGCCCATACGCTTGGAGTCAACAATGCCCCGCCCGATCAACAGATCTACGGCAGACCGTATGGCCGATGCCATGCCGTCCGCCTCTGCAGCTCTTGCCTCTCCAAAGTCCCCCTCTTTGTAAATGAAAGTGTTCTTGGGAACGTTCATTATCAGGACAGCGTATCCATGACCTGCGAAAGCCTGCGCGGGATAATTCAATAACGGGGTCTTGGCAATGAAACGCTTTTCGGAATACTGGTTATAGAGAATCACAACCAGCGGATACCGCTTCCCAGGTACGTACTCGGCGGGCAGGATCAGGCCGGCGTCCGGCCCTCCGCCTTCACTCCCTTCCTTGGACAAAGTTAGAGTGCTGACATCTCCCAGTTCGATCTGGTCGTATTCTGGGTTGAGGTGGGTAAGGACAACCGGCTTCCCGGTAGGAGTTCCACCGTTGAGGACGACGGTAACAAGGTCGGGTGGAAGCATTGACGCTTCTCGCACGCACACCGCGCGTTTCTTCTGCATGTCAACCGAGCAATCATGGAGCAGATCGCCTGTCTGTTTCTCGACGGCAGTTGCGACTGCATCGGCCGAGTTCAGGACGTCACCGGCAGCCTTATCTTCTACTTTCAAGCTGTGATTCGAAAGTCTATAGACGTAGGCTTGCCTGGCTTCATATCGGGACATATTGGGGCGTAATTCGCCTTGAGATAAAAACAACAAAGATTGCCCGTCGTCGCTCCATTGCAAGTAGATACTCTCGCCCAGATTTGCGCTCAGGGTTTCGACCGCGCCAGTAGCTAAATCCAGTAGAGACAAGCCATGGTGCTGGTATTCCTCCGAATTTTGGTAGAGCACAGCTATCTTTTTCCCGTCAGGCGAGACTTGAAACTCCGGTATCGGCGCTCCAGGAACGGGAGGAATAAACATCCTGGTTTGCCAAAGCTTGCGCGCCCGCTGCGCGGCCAAATCAGAGGACCACAATTCATACGGAACGGGAACTAGCTTAGGGTCACCTATCTGAAAGTAAGGTTCTCCCTTGTAAAGCATGCCACCATTTGTCTTCTCTTGAAACTCAAGTGTTTCGGCCTCCGGGTCAGTAACCGCATAGATGACAGTCTTTCCGTCGGGTGTGAACTGGTAAGGATCGCTGGGACTTCCGAATTCAGCGGTGTGGACAAAATCTTCCTTAAGCTTGGTTAACTGCGATGGCTGTCCTCCGCCCGAGGATACTCGCCAAATCTGTCTGCCGCTTTCGGTTTCCGCGATAAAGAACAGCCAGCTTGCGTCGCGGCTCCATCGCACGGAGTTGATGTGGATGGCCTCAGCCAATTGTCGCCCTGGACCGGCGAGTGTGGCATCGCTAGCGCAGAGTATGGCATGGTCCTGATTTTTCTCTGCAAGCGCTTGCGTCACAACATACGCCACGCGGGCCCCGTCAGGAGAAATTCGCACTTCCGACGGCTTTCGCAGAGCGAGTGTTTCAGAGATTGTGAGAGGGTGACGCACCACTGCCGGATGGGGGGAATCAACCGGCAGCGCTGCGGCTAGTACACCTTGCATTGCTGATGACGACACTAGCAAAGCGAGCCAGCCACTCTTACTGGGCACCACCCGTTTCATTGGCCTCAAAGTTCTTTCGCCCCTTTTCGACCTCAGAACAGCAACTTCAATGCAAATTGAACAGACCGCGGTCCGCCGATTTGGAAGATGGAAGTAAATCCTCCTGCACCAGCAACGGGACTGCTCAAGCTTCTGCCCAACATTTGTGTGGACTGCCCAAATTGAGGGCTTGGAGGAATTCCAAAGGTAGTAAGGCCGTCAAACGCGTTGTTCGGGCTTGCAAAATTCGGATGGTTCAGGATATTGAAAAATTCCGACCGGAATTGCAGTCGCGTGGATTCCTTGCCATGAATGTGGAACTCGCGGCGAATGGCAAAATCCCATTGGGAAGCGCCAAAACCGCGGAGCGCGTTTCGCCCCAGGTTGCCTTGGCGGGTCGGTATAAACGTGTTCGGATCAAATGGGGGGTCCTGAAAAGCAGCCGGATTTAATCCCCTTCCACCGGGACATGCCGTCAGTCCTGCCGGGGCGGGCTGGATTGTTTGGCACTGCGTTACATATAACGGCTGACCGGGAACTACGTCTGGCCGAATATTCACTAGACTGAAGGCCGAGCCCAACACCCCGAAAAAGGATTGATCGGAAACATCCACCGGAGGGGCTGACCGCACTTGGAAGATGTTGTCCAGGGACCAGTGTGCCAAAGCTTTGTGGACCACGGATTTCCGCGGCCCGGGTGACGGCAGCTCGTATGCCAGGGCCATGGTCAAAGAATGACGGATGTCGAAGTCGGAGGGACCTCGGTTTCCATTTGAACTTACTCCCCTCGCAAAACCGTTTGAACTCGACCCGCCCGACCCGCTGGACGCATCGTCAATCGAATGAGAGAAGGTATAGGACACCAGAGCCTGCAAACCGTGGCTCATGCGGCGTTGAAATTGAGTCTGCAAGGAATGATAGTCCGAGGTGGCGCCGTTTCGCTCAAGCTGCACCGCAAAAATGTTGGGATTGGGGAACAGTACGAATTCCTGTTGTAAGAGTTCCCGCCCGACTTGGCCTACGTAGGCGAGCGAGAGTGCCTGTTGTTTGCCCAGCGATTGCTCCAGAGTGGCGTTCCACTGGTACGAGCGCGGCTGCTTCAATTGCGGATCTACCGCCACGAAAAATCCCCCGACATTTGCCAGGCTCGTCTTGGTAATCGCTGGCGGTTGTATCTGGGACGGGTCGTACGGAAAACCAGGTGTGATGGTTTCATTCACCCCATAAGGGTATGCTCCGTTTGTCAAGGCATCCCCCGCCTCGGTGGACATCAAGTCGTAGAAAATGCCAAAGCCTCCGCGCAAAACGGTCTCCCAACCGGAAGCTGTCCGCAACTGGTACGCCGCACCCACGCGCGGGGCAAAGCCGGTGTACCGCGTTTGGTAGATCGGCGCTCCGGCTGGAGCCAGGTCCAGCGTAGCGAGGTCATTGAAATTTATGACGGATGGCAACGCCGGACCATCAATCGTCGTGGGCGTAAAATCCATATCCCATCGCAACCCGTAGGTCAGTGCAAAACGTGGCTTAACCCGGAATGTGTCCTGAGCAAACAGCCCAAGGTTTCGGAAAGCTATACTTGATTTCAGAGAAGTGGTGAGATTGGTCGCTAAAGGCGTCCCGTTGTCGGCGTTGATCATTCCACTGAACTCCGGACTTAGACCATAGCTCAGCGGTCCGTACCCTGGCGAAAGCCGGCGGAAATCCACGCCAAATTTGAGGCTGTGCAACCCCTTCTGCAACCATACGTTATCCACCACATTAAATTGACGCTGCAAGTTGTCCGCCCCTTGGCCCACCAGCCATGTGGAATTCTGCACCAGGGGGCTGCCAATAACCTCGTAAGAGAAGTGCGCATTGGCGCTGGTAAAAGGTGAAGGAAAGAGTATGGAATCTGGAGGAACGACTGCACCTCCGAAAGTGTCCAATTGATTCGAGAATTTCCCAACGACTCGGCTGTAGTTGAACCTGAACTCATTGCCAATAGCTGGAGTAATTGACCACGTGGCGCCAGCGGTGGCGGTTTGCGTATTGATTTCCGACAGAAAAAGTGTGTTTAGCGAGTCGCCCCCCCCGGCCCTTTGCTTAGAAACGGACGGTGCATAATTGTACCGTCCGAAGATCTTCAACCGGCTTCCTAGATTGTGATCGATCCTTACACTACCGGCGTCCAGTGACGTTGGATTTGAGAAGCTTTTGTTGAACGTTGCGACTCCGGAGGGTTTCTGCCCAGATGCGGGACAGGTTGAGTCAGTGGCAGGATCGCAAGCCACCAAGATCTCAGGGCCGTTTGGAAGGGGATAGGCGTTCAGGAAGGGCTGCAATGCGGCCGAGGCATTCTGTCTGCTATCGGCCGCGGGAACGTTCGATGATGCGAACTGCGGCAGCCGCATCCTCTGCCCCTCGTAAGAGACGAAAAAAAACGTTCGATCCTTGACGAGCGGCCCGCCAAACACCCCGCCAAAGTCGTTGATTCTCTCTTCCGCTTTGGCCGCTCCAACGCGGTCGGCAAACCAGTCGTTCGCGTCCAGTTTGTCATTCCTCAAGAATTCAAAAGCCGTGCCGTGAAATTGATTGGTTCCAGAGCGGGTCGCAATGGAAACCTGAGCCCCCGGTGTGCGTCCGTTTTCGGGAGCGAACGTTGAAGTCTGAATGCGAAATTCCTGCAGTGCGTCCTCGGAAACCAGGTTGTTGGTCCCGCCGGTTACTCCAAAACCCACTGCTGTGCCGGAGGCCGTCTGTCCCAGGCTGGGAAGCGATTGCATCCCGATATTCGCACTAACCCCGTCCACCGTGAAGTAGTTCGCGCTCGTTCGCTGTCCATTCACGCTAAACTGGCCTGGATCGCTTATGTTCGCTGGCGCAACCACCACACCCGGCGATAGCGAAATCAGCGTCTGAAAGCTCCTACCGTTGATCGGCAGATTCTCAACGAATTCACGGTTCACAACCGTGCTCACCACGCCAGATTCTGTGTTCACCAGGGAGACTTCAGCAGCAACGGTTACGCTCTCCGCTACTGACCCAAGCTCTAACTGAAAATTAAGCGAAACAATATCCTGAACGTGTAGATCAAGCCCTTGCTTAACCGCTGTCTTGAATCCCGTTTTCTGAACGACTACGCGGTAGGACGCCGTTGGCATCCCTGTAACGCGGTAGAGCCCTTCTCCGTTTGACTCACCGTAGTATGAGACATTCGTTTCCACATTCGTAGCCTGGATCTTCGCCCCGGCGACCCGGAGGCCGTTCGGATCGGTGACGTAACCCGTTACGGTTGCCAGTTCATCTGCCCGTAGCGGGCTATATAGGAACTGCAGCAGGGCGAGACAAAAAAGGACACAAATCCCCAAACGTTTCATTGGCAGGACCTCGCTTAATTTTGGTGTAAGCCCCAATCTGTTACAGTTTTCGTACAAGCGAGGCAATTTGTATCAGCCAGATGAAAATTCAATTTCAGTTTGGTTTCACCGTTCGTAGGTAATCTAACTGGGACGCGCCGCAGGACCTAGCTGTCGCGAGTTAACCCTTGTATTTTCAAGTAAAAGAGTCTGGTTATAAAGTTTGCGCCATTAGTTAAGCGCACATTGAGACTGGAAACATAGCGAACCCCTCAGGGATGATTCAGGCTCGCCTTGACGTAGGCTGCGAGGAGTCTGCCACCGGTCGGTTTCTTGCTTCCCCCTGCCGGCTCCGTAGTAACGAAGACCGAGTCGATTTCCGTCAAAGTATCCGGGTCGTCGAACTTCAGCACCCACCGGTTTGCTTTCTGATCGTCGTGATAGAAAATTCCCAAGCTGCGGACCCCATGCTCAAACGAACCCTCAGATCCCCAGGCTTGATATGCTGCGGCTTGCAAACCGGGTTGGTTATTCCCCAAGTCGAAAGCATAAAAAATCAGTGACTTCCCTTCCGTGAAGAACACCCGGCCAAAAGGCTTGCGGGTTTTTCCCTTCCCATCCACATCAAAGACATCAATGATTCTGAGGTTGCGCGCTCCCATCAGATCTCGAATATCGCGATCGGCAACAAGAAGTCTTCTGTCCCGGTCCATCGAACTTGTCGCTGCGGTAAGCTTCTCCTCCGCGTCGATCAACTGGCTTTGTTGTCTTGCGATGATAGCGCCGTCTTGTGAATGAGACTCACGCACAATCTTCAACTCAGTGGTCAACTTGTCCAGTGTGTCCTCGGTGTCGGCCAATCTTGCCGAGAGTTGGCGCTCCTGGTCCACTCCAGAACCGGCCTCCTGCTTAAGGATTGCTATTTCTTCAGTTGCGGTTCTTAGTTGCGTTTCGAGTTCCAGACTCCGCGCTAGCAGCCTCGAATACTTAGGCGCCGCGCCGCTGGTTTCGTCGCCTTTCGTTATCGCCGGTATGCTTGGGCTGGCAGGAAGATACTTCTGAGCACCCGGATCGTGCATCTGATTTCGGAGCCCAACAATCTCTTCATTTAGCCTTGCAACTTCGGCAGAGCGCATTCTCTCGAGATTCGACTCCTTCGCAACGCGAATTGTCAGGGCCCCCACCGTGACAAACAAAAGAAAAATGGCCGCGTATGCATAAACAGAGGGCGCCTGCATTCCAGCGAATTTCGTCCACCAACTCGAAATTCGGCCTGCATGTTTCAGCGGGTAGTCGCCCAGGAGAATTTTGCCGCCCGCGGGATTCCGCGGGCTCGTCTCCGCCTGTCGCTCCGCGGCCCAGGTATCGAGGTCAGAATCTTTCTCCTCCTGAGCCAGTGGGAGTTCTGCCAGCAAGATTCGGGAAAGCGCCTCATGCTCCTTGCGGCAGAGGGCGCACGATTCCAAATGCTCTCTCAATTCACCGTATTCCTCTGGCGAAACTTGACCTATGATCGCCAGCGCTGAGAGCTCGCCAAACCGTTCGTGAACTGTGCTGGGGTTATCCATAGTCAAATCCCATTCACGCCGAAAACCCGCCTAAAGCATCTTGCAGCTTCTTGAGGCCCCTATAATACTGGTTTCGCACATTCCCAAGGCTCTCGCTCGTGGACTCGGCAATTTCCGTCATCGGTAGACCCTGAAAATACGCCAACTCAAGTACCTTTCTTTGTCTGGCCGGCAGAGTCTCCAATGCCTTCCGTATCGCGGTGGCGCGCTCTTCAAGCGTCAACCCATCCGGACCATTCGGGTAGTATGCGTGAGAATGTTTGGGACTGTATCCGCTGTCATTCGTCCCATGCCCATCAGCATGGCGAAGCGCAAGATACCTTCTGCGATCCAAGCTTCGTGAGTAAGCATACTGCAAAATCCACATCTTCACGCTGCCGCGACCGGCATCGAAAGCTGCCGCCTTTTTGCATATTTCCAGGAAGACATCTTGGACAACGTCTTCTGCTTCGCCGTTGTTCCGCAAGATTCGCAGGCTGACTGCCAGGACAAGACGCCGGTAGCGAAGAAAAAGAATCCCCAGTGCCTGGTGGAAGCCATTCTTAAGGTGTTCGATAAGTTCCGAGTCCGAAAGTGCCGTGAAGTAACTGTCGGCCACTTCGCGAACTTCAGAGACGAAGGTTCTAGGAGAATCCTCCGTCGAAACAATCGGTCCTAATAACCGCCTAGCTAAGCTCGCCATTAGTGTCTGGTCCCTCTAGGAGGCTCAATTCTGCGAAGGAATCCCAGAGCCTCCGCGCTTATCATTTGCGCAGACCCCATGGACAACGGTGGCAGAAACCTGGACAGGTAGCAGGCTGGCCGCGTACCATCCCTCGTCAGTCGTGCGTGCAAATGGCCGGTAGCTTGTCGTTCCAATTTTATGGGGAACCTTCGGATCTTCGTATCGAACGTTAACCGGAGCGAGTCGGCGCTCTGGCCCCTGTACGATTTAAAGCTATACTTCTCTACACTGTTTCTTGGGCTCGGCATTCGCTCATCCAAACTGTAACGCACGACCGATCACACACACTAACAGCGGGCGTTTCACTAAAGCCGCACGGCCTCAGGTCGCCCCTGAGAATAAACTGTTCGCCAGCGACGCCAGAACTAGTGTGACATTCCTGTTGGAAGCAAGGTGTCGAGCGCTGACCGGATCGCGAGCCTAACTGGGTTGACGGCCCCCGAAACGATCATGGTCGGTTTTCCGACCAGAACCATACCCCACTGCCTTTCCTTGCGCAAGTCCGAAAAGGACCTACAACTCTTACAGAATAGAGCCTACGTTTTTTTGAGTCGATTGCGCAGCCACGGCGCCTTCTGACGCAACGCTTTCTGGCTCAGTGAATACTGTGGATAGCAGGCGCAGAATGAAGCGAGAATCGAGGCACTTATCCCATCCGTACTTGGAGCGGTTTAGGCTGCTAAGTCGATAAAGAACTTGTGGCACACCCGTGCATGCCGGTCCTTTGCCACTTTCGTGTTTCTTAGTCCTGTGTGTTCGGCAATTCCGGTGTCAGTTCTGGTGTCACTTGGGTTGGCGATTTATGGCGACATGTGACGCGGCTAGTGTCTACGGTATTCCTGAATCTGATTGAAATTGCGCCTCCTGACGGATTTAGGCGCTTCTTGCTGACGCGAGCGTCAGGATGGCTTAAAAGGCCGTTTGAAAATCGAAATCAGTGCTAATGGCGTACATGGAGGCGCAATTTGCACGGAGATGAAATACAGCTTTCGCGCAGGGCGCTTGCCTCGGTTTCCGGTGTTTGCCATTCTTTCCCGTGGATCACAGCCTGCACGAGCTCGCCCTCAAGCTTACACGGTAGCCCAGGTCACCCATGTGACGACCTCGCCGCGAAAGCTAAGTGATTGTTGGAACCGCGTCTTAGCTTAGGATAGACATCGTTCGCAACGAGGCTGGTGGTTCGCGAAGCCCAACAAGCGCGAGTTCAACGACCGTTTGAGGACTGTCAAAAACGAAACTGCAACAGCGCAAAACGTCGGCTTGTCATCCGTGCAGCGTGAGTCGTCCAATCGGAGCCGACAATTGCCACCGCTTCTTATTGCCCACGTTTGCCCACTCACTCGCTTCCTAACCTACTGACAGTTCACAGAATATGGCGGAAGCGTGTGGGAGTCGAACCCACCATTCGACCCGCGAAGGACCGAATCGCCGGCTTTGAAGGCCGGGAACGTCACCGGACGCTTTTCGCCTCCGCGAACAGTATAGTGAGCGATTTGCAGACTCTCAAGGAACGTCAGGCGCGCTGGGAAGTGAGCGTGGCAGCTTGCTGCGTGCGAATCAAAGCAGCGACGAGGTCGTACAGCGCGGAAGCAGTGCAAACTTCATAGTAGGGATGCGAAGTTGCTCCACCGACTTTTCCGTCAGGAAGCAATTGCCGCGCGAAGGCCTTGCGCAAAACAAGCAGTTCCACAGACTCGCCGAGCGGCACTTCTCCATAAAACAAAGTGACGTTTTGCTTGCCCCAGGGCATATCGAGCTTCGTTTCAATGGTGTCGAGCGAAATTTCCTCGGAAAGTTTTTGAAACCCTTCCTCGTTGAGCTCGATTCCGTTGTGGTTGTAGCGGACCAGGAATTCGTCCAACTCTTCTGCCGACGCACCTTCCATGGTGTTCAGAAACTGAAAGACGGAAAAATGGCTTTTTTGTCCGACAAGCATGCGTTTCGCTAGCTTGGCGCAGCCGGAGAGGCGGTCGGAAAGATTAAGCGCCTTCGAAATCATGATGCGCGTATCGCCGTCCGTCCAGTACGTGGGCGCGGAACCCTGGAAAGCGACTCCTAGGCCGAGTTCGAGGGATGGAAGATTGCTGTCGGATGGGCGTTCGTTGTACGAGTTGCACACGGCCAGAATCTGGCGCGAAAGGATGCACGCTTTGGCAACCGACCGCGCATACGCCACCGTCGATTCTGTTTCGAAAATGGCGAGAATGATCGCGTCGCCTTCGATGAACACTTTCTTCGCCGCATAGCGGTCCAGAAGTTTCTTCACCGGCTCGTGCAGGTTCAAACTGAAATGCGAAGCGGGATTTAGTCCGCGCGAAAGCAAATCCTGCGTCATGCGCGTAGAGCCGCGGACGTCGGCCTTGATGATCACGTGCGAGATCACCTGATCCTGGTCCGGCCGAGCTTCCTCAGGAAGCACGCATTCGTACAGCCGGTTGTTCAGGCGGGAGAGTTCGCGGGCCTTCTCCGTGGTTACCAGGTTGATGCGCTCCATGCAGGTTGTCAGATGCTCGGCGTCGCGCAGGTCCCTCCTCAAACGCAAAAAGTCACTGGCAAACCGCAACACAAACGCCAGTTTTTCCTCGCGAGAATAGCGGCGTATTTTCCTGGAAAGCTCCTCGACAGCCTTGAGCGACAATTTCTTCGCGGGCACATGCTTGATGACTTGTTCGACTTGCTTGAGCTCCTCCTTCGAAACAAGCGCTTTGCGCAGCTGTTGCAAGTGCACTGGCGGGCAGTAATCCGAGGCGATAGGCTGAATTTCATAGCTTGCCAGAATGTGATAGAGAACTTCCTGGAGTTCAAGACGATCGAGGAGCTGGGAGAGCAAGCGCGCGCGCACCGGCGCCTGCTCCTCTCCGGCGGAGCTCACGTCAAACAGGCGCTTGGCGTTTTCCGGTTCGTTCAAATATTCACCGAGCCTCCCAGCATGATCCTTCACGAAGAAATCCAGTTTCTGCCTGGCGCCGTCAATCTGTGGCCCCAACTCTTCCAGCTTGCATTCCTGGTGCTTGAGCCGGGCGTCCAAATCGTTTAGGGATGCTTTCAGGTCAGCGGGGTCGCCGGAATTCAGGAATTTACTGAAGAAACCATCGTTGCGTTCCAGACGCTTGCGGATGTTTTCCCGCTGCTCCTCGATATTAGCGATTTCAGATTGGATTGCCTGCACGGCTTCCAGCAGCCCGGTATGAGCCTGGATGGCTTCCGTGTGGGCTGGGTCGTGGCTAAAGGTGACGCCGGCTTCGCGGAGGAATTCTTGGAAAAGCTCATCCATGGCTTCGAAGCGGTCGGGGTCGCGCGCATAGTTGCCCAGCAGGATGTAATACTCCAGAAAAAAAACGTCGTCTTTGCCGCCGTCAAGAAAAATCAGCCGGTTCTTGCAAAGCTCGTAATAAGGAGCGAAATCTTCGCCAAAGAGAGCGCGGCGGGTTTTTGCGATGACGTTGTCTTCCACGTCGATCACAATCTGCGCCACCTGCTGGCCCACTCGGCGAACGACGCTCCTCCTGGCGGACTGCAGCTCCGACAAACGTGCTTTGATGACGTGCGCCTGCTGGCTGCGCTCGAAGTGCTCGCCGCGCTTGCGAATCCATTCCTTGCCTTCGAGGATCAAGTTGGCAAACTGATTGCCGATCTCGAAGGTCAGGAACTTGAGCAAGCCCAAACGGAAGAGCAGGTCTATCTCTATATTTTTGTGATACTTGGCCTGGGTTAAAGAGCTTTGCAGCACTTCGGAGAGCAGCCTGCGAAACCCGGCATGATCCGGCGATCGTGAAGCGCGCAGTTCGATCCCTGAAAGATAAGTATTGCTGGTGTTCTGGCGAATCACGTCGAAAACATAGTCGCGGGCGGTTTGAACGAACTTGGGGCTCAAGAAAACGTCGTGGTGAATGTTATCGACGCCAATCGCCAACGACTCCATGGGAATCGTGACATTGTAGCTCTTGAGTTCAGGCCGGGCCTGCTCGCTCGGACTGGGCGCTAGGATTTCATTAAGCATCAAAGTTGGCCAGAATCAGCTATTTTCACGTTAACAGCGGCAGGGGAACCGAGCAAGAAATCCAGGGGCGTGCGTAACCAGACGGTTAGTAAGGAGGATTACCGATAGGCTACAGAACGGTGATGCGGCGGGCATCGCCCCCGAGGTGCTCCAGGCGCACCTGAACCTGTGGCCAGGGAGACTGTAGGGGGAAGCGCTCGGACCACTCCAGAATGGCCACGGAAGGGGTTGCGAACATATCCTCCATGCCAAGAGTCTCAAAATCGTGGAAACTTTCAATCCGGTATAAATCCGCGTGGTAGACCTTGGGGGATTTGCCATAGACATGAACGAGCGTGAAGGTTGGGCTGGTGACGTCGTCTTCCTTGGCGGCCCCAAGCCCCGAAACGATGCCTTTGGCTAGCGTGGTCTTGCCCGTCCCAAGGTCGCCGGTGAGAAGAACCAGTAGGGGAGCCTTGAGGCGCTTTGAGAATTCCGTGCCCCAATGGATCGTCTCTTCGGCAGAATGCGTGACGATTTCTTCAGGCACTCTTGCGTAACTCCTGGAGAAGTTTCAACCGGGCTTGCGGAACAGCTACAGCTACGTCGCCTGCCAAAAGACCTGACAAGTCGATCCCTTTTGTCGCTAGTTCAGCTGCCAAACCATGCAAATAGACCCCCAGCACCAAGACTCGGAGCCAGTCTTCTGTGCCTAACTGCGCCGTGAGCGCGGCCAAAATCCCCGTCAGGACGTCACCGGAACCACCTTTAGCTAAACCGGCGTTCCCCGTGGTATTTACGAAAACCGACCCATCTGGAGCGGCCACGATGGTATGGAATCCCTTCAATACAACATGGGCATCCCAGCGGCTGGCGGATTTTAGCGCGACATTCAGGCGATCCTCCTGCACCTTGGCGCTGGTGGTGCCGAGAAGGCGGGCCATTTCTCCCGGATGGGGCGTCAAGGCGAGAAACTTAGTTTTGCGTTCGCGCAGTAACTTGTCGGGAAAGAGGAAGGCGTTCAATCCATCGGCGTCCAGCACGACCGGTCGCTCGGTCCGCTGTACCAGTTCGCGTACAAATTTTTGCGTGTCCTCGTGCACGTCAACTCCGGGGCCTACTCCCAAAACGGACTTGTCGTCGAGCATGAAACCAAATGCGGGAGCGTGCAGATTTTCGTAGGAAATTGTTCCTGCCGCCGTCTCCGCAAGAGGAAAAGTCATGTACTCGGCTTGGCTTGCCGCGATCGCAGGCAACAATTGCCGAGGACTCGCGAGAGTCACCAAACCGGCCCCCGCAAACAGCGCCGCTCGCCCTGCGAGAGCAAGGGCACCGCTCTTTCCAACGGAGCCCCCAATCAACAAGACATGGCCAAAGCTTCCTTTGTGAGCATCCACCGCGCGCACCAAGGGAAGACCAGAGAATTCCTCAGGTTCCGCCCACCGTACTTTTCCCTTCCCGATTTCCTCAATGAGAACGGAGGGGGAACCGATGGAGCGCACTTCGAGTGAACCAACGGCAGGTGAGTTCGCGGAAATAAGCTGGCCGACCTTGGGCGCCGTAAAGGTGACGGTCCGGTGTGCGCGGAGAATGGGGCCTTCGGCATGGAGGCCGTCGCAAGGCAGCCCCGAAGGAGTGTCCACTGCCAGGATCAGAGCCGGACGCGGCGCAGTGGCGTTGTTCGAGAAACGATTGATTTCTTCGATGCCGCGCGCGATTAGGCCAGTAGTGGGCCCACGTAAACCTGTTCCCAAGAGCGCGTCCACAATTACGTCCACGCCGGCAAGTTCCGGCCAGGCAGATTGCCAGGCCGCTTCACTTTCAATGCGCGTAATTTCATTCCCTGTTTCTCGCCAGCGTTGGAGATTCGTTTTGGCGTCACCGCGCAATTCCTCGCCAGCTCCGAATAGAAGCACACGAACCTGGGCCGCCTTGCCGTGCAAAAGGCGCGCCGCCACCAGGCCGTCGCCGCCATTATTTCCTTTGCCACAAAGCACCGCGACGCGCTGCGGTAATCGGGGAGAGAACTCGCCCAGGACTCTGTCGGCGACGCGCCTTCCGGCGGCTTCCATCAACTGCAGGCTGGGGATGCCGTAGCGCTCGGTGGTGAGTCGATCGACTTCGCGCATCTCGGCAGCAGTGAGAGCTTTCATGGGAGGCTCACGGCAAAATCAAAGCATCCAGCCGCCGCTGACATTGACAACCTGTCCGGTAACGTATTCGGCTTCCTCGGATGCGAAAAAAGCCACCGTGCCGGCAACATCTTCAACGGTCGGAGGGCGGCCGATGGGAAACCGTGCGTCGCGAATCTTGCGAGCTTCTTCCAGCGTCAGCTCGTTTTCATCAATGCTGGAAGGGTTCACGACGTTCACGGTGATGCCGTTCTTGGCTTCCTCGAGCGCCAACGAGCGTGACAAAGCTACGACAGCAGCCTTGGCCGCAGCATAAGCTGAGATTTTTGCCTGGCCGAACGCGCGCTCCGCGCCGACGGCACCCATATTAATAATCCGGCCCCAGCGCGCTCTGCGCATATGCGGTAATGCGGCCCGGCACATGTATAGAACGGTGAGCAGATTCGAGGTGAAGATGCTTTGCCAGTCCTGAAGCGAGGATTCCGCCAGCGTGCCCCAGCGAAAATCTCCAACGTTGTTGACAATGACATCCAGACGGCCGAAACGATCGGCCACCGTCTTGATCAACTGGTCGCAGCGCCCCGCGTCGGTGATATCCGTCTCCACCGCAACGCAATCGACTCCATTGGCCTGCAACTGCCGCAACGTCTGCTGCGCCGCTACTTTGTTGGAGCGATAGGCGATGGCCATGCGCGCGCCGTCCTGCGCCAGCCTCAGAGCAAGCCCGCGGCCGATTCCTCTGCTCCCACCTGTCACCAGCGCCACACGATTACGAAGCGACATTCGTCTCCCCGGCAAATCTCTTGGAAGGATTTTCAGTATAGCCTAGCAGAAACAGAGGCACTACCGAAGCCGCGCGACGATCACCGTCATATCGTCGGCCTGTTCAGGAGTCCCGGCCCACTCCTCGACCGCGGCCATCAGCGACTCCGCGACCATGAGCGGCGCGGCACCCTGCACGCGCTCCGCGGCCTCCTGCAATCGGCGAATTCCAAATTCTTCACCGTACACGTTTTCCGGCTCAATCAAGCCGTCGCTGTATCCGATCAGGAGCGCGTCGGGACCGACTATAAGCTCCCCTTCCTCATAGATGTAATCTTCCATCACTCCCAGAACCATGCCACCTTTATCCAATTGTTCCGAACCGTCCTTGCAGATCAGAAATGCCGGCAGGTGTCCAGCGTTTGTATAGCGCAGCGTTCGCGTAGTGCTGTCGTAGGTTGCAATGAAGAATGTCGCGAACCGGTCGTCGCCAGTGTTGCGCACTAAATGCTTATTCAGCCTGGAAACCAGCTCGGACATGCTCAGGCGTTCGCTCCCTTCTGTAAGCATTTGGCTGCGCAGCGCCGCTTGCAGACTGGCCATCAGCAGTGCAGCCGAAATTCCCTTCCCTGAGATGTCGGCGATTGCAATGGCAATGTGCGTCGCACTGAGCTGAATAAAATCATAGTAGTCGCCGCTGACGGAGCGTGCGGCCTTGCAGATTGCTTCGATCTCCACTCCCGGCACGGACGGCAAGGTGCTTGGAAAAAGCTGGTTTTGCACTTCCCGCGCGATGGAAATCTCATTTTCCAGACGCTGCCGCTTGTTTTCTACCTCCACAAGCTCTCCGATGGAAGCGGTCATAGTGTTGAATGACTCGCCCAGCTCCGCTAGTTGGTCCTGTTGCTTCATCGATATCCGGTGAGAAAAATCTCCCGCCTTCACAAACTGTGTAGCCTGATAGAGGTCTGCAACGGCATTCGTGATCCGGCGGGTCAGCACAATGCCTGGAATCAGCGCCACCATTCCGATGAGAACAAAAAGCGCGAACAGCCCAATCGCCATCCGCCGGTAAGTATCCCGCAGTTCGCCAAATGAGGTGAACATTCGCGCGTTTAACTGAGAAGGACGGGCATTAAACACGGCCAAGACAGGCCGGAGCGGTTCAACAGTTCCATCCTTCCCCACATAAACCGAGTCCAGCCGCGACACCACTTCCACAGGCACGTCAATCCAGATCATGGCGGGCTGCAGCGTCCGATTTTTCGCCACGATGCGGTCAGCCGTAATGTATTGACCATTGGCTGTGGGATAAATAATTCCCTCGCGCGCTCCGGGCACATATTTCTCCGTCAAGCTAAGTTGGATCGCGCCGAGATCCGGCGCAATTCCACTGAGAAAGTCAGCCGTGACCGGCACGCGCAAGGTCACCAGCCGCAAGCGCCCTCGCTCCGGCATCGCCCGTATGCTCATTAACGAAAGCTGTTCGCCTTCCTGCACGATACCCGCAAAGGACATCGCCCCCAGCCCGGCTACCTTCCGCAGCAAACTTGTGTCATTGGAGAACGCGATATCTAATTTCGGAAGCTCGCGGTCGTGTACGGAGTGAGACTGCGCCGCCAGTACGCGCTCGGACTCCTCCTCGCTTATGCCCTTTGGCAGGGTCGCGTGCGCGGCGGCGATGTGCTCCGAAATATCTGCGATCATGGCGATACGTTGCTGCAGGTCTTCGTGCAACAGGTAGGCGCCCAGCTGAGAATATAGAATGCGGCCGGCAAGAACAGCCAACGTCACGATCGACAAAATTG
>MNDE01000149.1 GCA_001914785.1 Acidobacteria bacterium 13_2_20CM_57_17
TCTTCCATTGCCGTCCGTGATGCCGACGGGAACGTTACCGCTTATCAGGGGTTCTTGCTCGACATTACGGAGCGAAAGCGGGCTGAATCCGAAATTCGCCGCCGCAATCGCGAGCTCATGGTGCTAAATTCCATCGCTAAGACGCTGACGGAATCACTGGACCTGACCGATTCTCTGCATCGCACGCTTGGCCAAATGGCAGAACTTTTTAAGCTGGATGCCACTTCGCTCTATTTGTTTGAGGAAGACGGCACGCAATTGCGGCGCGCCGCGGCGGTCGGCCATCGCTCGGAATTCTCCAGGCGCTTTCCTCCGGTCTCGGTGAGGCCGGAGCTGATGCAGCACATCAAGGCTGTCCACGCGACGTTTCTGTCGGCACGAGGCTTGCCCCTGCCTCAGGTTTTCCGCGACGCGCAGGAAAGAGAAGAGATTGTTGACGCCTATATTGTGGTTCTGTGGTCCAAGGACCGCGTGATCGGCGGTCTGGTCGTGGGTAGCCGCACGCCTCGAGAATTCGCTCCGGCCGATGTAAACCTGCTCATTGCCGTCGGCAGCCAGATTTCCAGCGCCATCGAGCGCTCGATTCTCTATGAGGAAACTCGCCAGGCCTACGAGAATCTTCGCCGCACCCAGGAACAATTACTCCACAGCGAGAAGTTGGCGGCTGTCGGCCAGTTGATCTCCGGCGTCGCGCACGAATTGAACAACCCCCTCACAGCCATCCTCGGCTACAGCCAGTTGCTGACATCCAGCGGACAGATGGGCCAGCAGGGAATCGAGTATTCCGACAAACTCTACAAGCAGGCACAGCGCACCCATCGCATCGTGCAGAACCTTCTTAGTTTCGCGCGCCAGCATAAGCCTGAGCGCATGCAAGTGCAGATTAACCAGGCCCTCGAAGAGACGCTGGCCTTGCGCGACTATGACTTGCGCATGCACAACATCCGCGTCCACTTGAATCTCGCTGAGAGTCTTCCCATGACGTTCGCCGATCCGCACCAGCTCCAACAGGTTTTCCTCAACATGGTGAACAACGCGGTTGACGCCATCCTGGAACATTCCACGGACGGCGATCTGTGGGTACGCACCAGTCTCAATGGCGACCGGCTGTGCATTGAGTTCACGGATAGCGGACCCGGGGTCAAAGATGCTTCCAAGGTATTCGATCCCTTCTACACCACGAAGCCCGTCGGCAAGGGAACTGGGCTGGGCTTAAGCATTTGCTATGGAATCATCACGGAACACGGCGGGACTATTCGCGTAAGTAACGTACCGGCGCGCGGCGCCTCGTTTCTCATCGAGTTGCCTCAACAATCCGTACCCTCTTCCACCATCTCCACGTCCGACCAAAAGGCCACCGCAGGAAGAAATGGACGAATCCTCTTGGTGGATCGCGACGATTCCGTGTTGGAAGCTGTCGGCACCATCTTGCGTTCCCGCGATCATCAAGTGAACTCAGCAAGAGACGTGCGTGAAGCGCAAGTCCTTCTTGAAAAAGAGAGTTTCGACCTGATCGTCGCCGATCTCCATGTTTCCGATGGGGCGAATGGGGGCGACTTCGGCGAATGGCTGGCCCAGCACAAGCCTGCTCTCAGCAACAAATTAATCTGGATGTGTGCCGTCGCACCAGAGGAAGACACAGGCGAGCACATTGCCGTGAAAGGCCGTCACATTCTCCAAAAGCCGTTCAAGGCGACCGATCTATTGGCGGCAGTGGATGTGCTGTTGCTAAACAGCGCTCAAGCCGCGGCGATTCATCGATGAAGTCAGCTCTGCCGCAAGGGCGGCGCGCTCCCCGAGCTCTTTGAGCGCCGCTTCCATTCGAACGCTCAATCCGCTGACCAGCGCACTCAGTCCGTCGAGTTGCGGTAACGGCGCGAAGCCCGCCATCAGCTTCCATCGAATCATCTGGTATTGCCAGGCAAACTTTGTGGTGAGGCGCAGCCTCTCAAACTCATGCGCCGCAGCCACTTCCGGCGATAGCACGGCGATCACCCTCGCCATCCGCAGCAGGCTCTGGAAGTTCCCTCGCAGTGCGGCCAGGTAGGCCAGGGCGATTCCCCGGCGGTCCTTGCGGACTCGCTGCAGCGCGCCACGAGAAGCTCTCCTTGAGAGAAAATCGTAATCTGCCGCCGCCAACGCTTGGCGGATTTGCGGCAAGTAATCAACGTGGCGCTGGCCTTCTTCCAGCGCGTGCGGATCGGTCGGAAGATTCCTTGCGTTTCGGGGTTTCCGCAGCGCCCACCCTAACGCAAGGAGAAGGAGAGCTACGAACCCAAAGAACAAGATAAGCGTGAGATTCAATTTCGTGTAGCCTCCGTCTTCCAGAATTGGACAAGCTGTTCATTGAGCAGGCGCAAACGCAGGTTGAATTGAGGCGCAAGCGTTTGGTAAACCCCGGAAGGCAAGAGAGTTTCTTTCGGGCTTCCTTCGGTTTGCGGTTTGCGAAGAGCCCAGGTCCACAGGAGCATGCTGGCGAGAAACGCCAGCATGCCTAAAAAATTCCAGAGAGTGACATAGCTGTCCAGAAAGCGCTCAAGTACCGTGTTGTTCAGCACGCCAAAACACGAATAAAGGCAAAACCCCAGTGCCAGTGAGCGGTCCTCGCGTTTCGCTTCCACGTCGTAATAACGAAGAAAAACGAATACGCCAACGATCACGGCGGCGATTGCCAGCTCCAGAGCGCGCTCGGCTTTCGGCAGCACGAATCCCAACCCATGTCTTGCTGCCAGGCCGGCATACAGCAGCACAAGAGACGCGCAGCCAAGCAGAATGCGCCAGGCAAGCGCCCACACCCCACGGTAGTGCGACAGCAGATGCTTGCACACCTCCATCACTGCCAGTCCACGGGCGCAAAGCACCAGCGCTTGCATCCCCCAGGAGATACGCCAGGAAGCATCAGAGGAAAATCCCAGCCAGCGGTAGACGAGGAATGCCAAAACACCGAGAATCAGATTCAGAAATACATAAATGGAGAATGCTGCATACGTGCGGTAGTTCTTGCGAACCGCAAGCAAGACCAGAAGAAAAACTCCTGCCACGATGTTTACGGCCCAGAGCATCTGCTGCGCTTGCGATAGATCTCTCAACACGCGTGCATCTTAACACATGCGCACTTAGCAATTGAATAGGCGGAGTGGCCCTCTGCGATAGTTCAAGAGTACTGGGCTGAATCCTGTGATTCAGCCCAGCCTCACGATTAGAGAATTCTCATACAATAGCTTGTGGCTGGTTCAACGAAGGAGGTCCTGGCGGAAGCGGCCAGCCGTCGGCTACGAGAGTCGCATCCGTTCTCGGTGGTCCTGGGGGAAGTGGCCAACCATCGGCTACGAGCGTTGCGTTGGAATTGGGTGGTCCTGGTGGCAGAGGCCAGCCATCAGCTACGAGCGTTATATTCGAATTGGGTGGTCCCGGGGGTAGAGGCCAGCCGTCAGCGGTTAATGTGAGATCGATTGTCGCCGGTTTACCGGCTGAAAGATTGACGGACCGCATAACAGGCAGTACCATTAATACGGCCAAAGCAGAGACTGCCAACATCATTGCTGTTTTTTTCAAGGTTGTATCCCTCCTGACTTACAGGGTGAGGAGGGACGCTTTTGGAGAAGAGCTTTTGTGAAAGATGTTCCGATTGCGGAACACAGGGCGGTATGAGAACGCTTACTCAGTTCCAGCAAAACCGTAAAGTCATTCAGGACTTCACGCTGACAACTCTTGCGGGCATTCCCGGGCAATTTGCCCGGCTAACCTACCTCGCTTCCTTGCGGGATCTTTCCAGCGGCAGGTATGAACATGCCGGGCTTGCCGCGCTTTATCCAGACGCGTCTATCCAGCAAGCTTTACAGCTTTGCCATGAACAGATTTTCGAGCGGATATTGGAAGAGCCACTCGCCGTCCAGGAGGAAGATTTGCGAGCTTGCTTAGCGGCCATGGAAGGTGGGATGTCTGTGGCCGTTTCTCACTGGCGCCGCAACGAAGCCTATCGCGTCCTTGTGCCGGAACAGGCCCCGGATTATCTCAAGGACCTTTTCTGCTCAAATCTCCGAACTATTCTGGAAATTCTCGATGAGGAACGCTCTCCGGCCCGTTCAGGCGCGTAACCACTCCCGTCACGCGTCCCACGATCTCTGCCTCATCCGGCACGCGCCACGTTTCCGGTAAACAATGCGAGAGCGGATGGGGCTGCATCACCAGCCGCGAGCCTTCCTGATGGAACCATCCACAACGATACCCATCGCGCACTTCGACAAAGTACATCGGACGGTCATGCTCCGTAGTCCAATTGCCATCATCGATTTTGTTTACCGAACCATCAACTAGAACGATGCTTCCGGGGCGCAGCAACGGCATCATTCGCCGGTCCGACGTTCCGATATAGCCATAGAAGTTATGGCTGTGGCCGTTCGTGAGCACGCCTTCGAAGTTCCCCCATTTCTCCACCATTCGCGACAAGAATTCCGTTCGCTGGGGATCGAACGCCGGATCAAATTTCATCGGTATCCGCAACGAGGTCGGTGCCGCCATCAGATGTGTTTGCGGCACCGCGAACGCCGCGCCATCATGAAAACACTCTTCGATGGGCACGTCGTACCAGCGGAAAATTTCCACTGGGTTCAACCGGTAAATGGCTGCCAGCGAATATAATTTGTGCAGGCCCGGCACTACGCCGCGGTTTTCAATGTCCGCCAGCCTGCTGATGTGGACGATGAAGTCGGGACGTCCGCGGCGCGCGGCCAATTCGTAACTGGCGCGCTCCACATCTCGATAGGTTAATCCGAGTCGCTCGCGGGCCTGCCGCAGACGAAAACCGGGAAGCATCAATCCCTCGGGGGCTGAGTGAATCCCTGTAAGCAGAGTACAACAGAATTACCACACTGTTAAGTTTTCAGAACAAGTTTGCAGTTGTTTCAATTTGGAACTGTCCATTTCCTGACAGGGACTGACTCAGCTCGCGACACTCATTCCTATTGCACCCACGCCAGACCGTCAGGTTGCCTCCCCGTGGATACGTATCCAGTGACCTCCAAACTTTTCAAATCTACGACGGCGACTTTGTCCTTCGCACTGACGGCTACGTACGCACGGGAACCATCGGGAACAATTAAGATCCCCGCCGCACCGCCTCCCAGATCCAAACTCTTTAGTTCTTTCCGAGTAGCCGCGTCCAAAACCACAAGATTGGCCCCCGCTCCTGCACCCAGGCCCGATGACAGCACGCGCTTGCCATCCGGCGTGAATTTCAGACGGTTGGCTCCTTTCACGGGAATGGGAACCGTTTGTGTGACGCGTCTGCCGGCCACATCAATGATGGTCACGGCGGCGTCCTGCGCATTGGCCGCCCAAATCTCCTTGCCGTCGGGCGACACATCAAAGCCTTCCGCTCCCCGCCCGGCTGCGACGTTGATTACACGCCATGTTTTGCGCGGGGGGCCAGTTGGCAAAGAAACTTGCTCGATGATGCTGATCGTTCCGGAGCTAACATTTGAAGTCACAATCCGATCGAGGCTTTCGTTGACCGCCACCATGTGTGTTCTGTCCTGCCCGGTGCCGAGAACCAAATCCACGCTTTGCGTTGCAGGATCGTAACGGCCGACGATCTTGTTCGTCTCCGCTGTGAAATACAGCTTGCCGCCCGCGAACGCCAATCCATGCGCGGAGCGTAGCGCCCCGAGATTGATCGGAGCCAACGCCTTCCGTGCAGCCACATCGACTACCGAGATGGTGTTGAGCGTGCTGTCGGAACCGCCGTAGTTCGAAATGTATGCAAGCTTGCCATCCGGCGATGCCACGATCTCATGCGGATCCTGTCCGGCAGGAACGCGCGCCACGATCTGCAAGTTCGCCGGATCCACAATCGCCAGCATGTTGTCGCTCTTTTCCAGGACTAGCAACGCTGGTGAAGGCGTTTGCGCCTCCGCAAGATTCGCGGCCACCAAGAAAACGCCAAGCACGGACGCGCCCCAAATCGAGACTCGTCTTTTTTTATTGATGTATCGCATGGTTCTTTTTCCTTCCCTCCAGCGAGATTCTCGGCGCAAATTCTACACCACGTCTCTCTAAGCTGTATCGCCGGCTCTTCATGTCCTGGGGAGAGTCGGGATAACGGTGGGCGCAAAGCTGGCCGCACAAACGGTACCGTCGCGATTCTGCTATCCTGCAAATGATATGACCTCTCACCAGAAACACGTTTGTTTCGGGCTGCGCGCTATTTTCATGAGCGTTGCCTTGCTCTTTGGTGTCGCCGTCCCTGCGCAGGAAGCGTCCGTCACTCCTTCCCCTGCCGATTCCAAGCCTGCAACAGAGGCCGACTTCATTGCCGCTGCCGATGAAGTCCTTGGCCAGATGAGCCAAATCACCGGCCTGAAACTCGTTACCCCGCTGAAACAATCGCTGCGTTCGCGGGAGGAAATCCGCGCGTACGTCATCAAGCAGATGAAAGAAGAAAAGAATGCTGCCGAGCGTTACGCTGACCAGCGCAGCGCGGAAGCCTTTGGACTTCTCCCCAAGGGCTTCGACCTGGATTCCTTCATGATCAATGTGCTCACCGAGCAGGTCGAAGGGCTCTACGATCCCAAGACCCGCGAATTTTACATCGCTGACTGGAGCCCGCTAGCTGACCAGCGCATGGTGATGGCCCATGAATTGACACACGCACTCGAAGACCAGCACTTCCAGATCGAGGCGTGGTTAAGGGCGGCCCGCCCCAATGAAGATGCCGAGCTGGCGCGCGACGCCGTGCTCGAGGGCAGCGCGATGGCCGCCATGGTCGACTACCTGATGCTTGGGACGGGGCGCTCTCTGAAGGATCTGCCGGACTTCGATCCCAGCATGCTGATCGGCGATCTAGGCAGCACGCCGACGCTGGAAAAGGCTCCGCCGTTCCTTAAGGACGCGTTGATCTTTCCCTATATCGGCGGACTGAATTTTTCAGCCGCCGTCATGAGAAACGTTGGGTGGTCCGCTCTGTCGGGAGTGTTCGAGGAGCCGCCGGTTTCCACGCAGCAAATTCTCCATCCGGCGCTCTACCGGTCCGCCAAGACACCCGCAAATGTCGCTCTTCCACAGCTTGAGAAAGTGCTCGGCAACAACTGGTCGAAGCTCGATGAAAATATCATGGGTGAGTTCGGCTGGAAGGAAGTCCTGAAGCAATTCCTGGACAGCGAACGCGCGAAGAATTTGGCGGCCGCCTGGGAGGGCGATCGCTACGCCGTCTTCGAACACAAACAAACGAAGAAGCTCATTCTGGTAGCGCGCCTGCATCTCGACAGCGAAGTGCACACGGCGCGATTCTACGGCCAGTATTCGGAAGCGCTCGAGAAAAAATATGCGGAGCGCTCGAACTTGCTTCGCCGCCCAAGCTTTTTTTCGTTTGACACGCCTGATGGCGGTGTGTTCCTGGATTGTCTGGGACTTGAGTGCGTCACTCTCGAAGGCACGACGCGCGACAAATTCGACGCCTTCATCAAAGCTCTGGATTGGCCGTTGGCGCCTCAACCGCCGGAGAAACCCGGGTCCGTTCCCCCCAAGACCGCGATGATCCCGGCGTCTGGGGAAAACATCGTTGCCACGACGTTTGCAGGTCTAAGCTAACAGCCTCCTTGCGATTCGGGACGTTCCTACTCCGCGCGTTGAACTGCTAGAAGCGTCAAATCGTCCGGTTGCTTCACACCCTCCGCAAAACTCTGCAGATCTTCTAGGCATTTGGAGATCAATCCCGCAGGCTCTATCCCTGTGTGCCGCGCCGCCAACGTCTGGATTCGGTGGAGACCATACTCCGTGCCTGCGCGATTCCGTGCTTCCGTTAATCCATCGGTATATAGGAACAGCGTGTCACCGTGGGCTAACGTAAGCCGATGGACAGGGAAGCGGGTGTTGCAGAACATTCCCAGAGGCACTCCCGTGGAATCCTTTGGCGTTGCTCCGTCACGTTCGATGTGAAGCACGGGAAGGTGCCCCGCGCTGACAAACTCCACCGAACCATCATGGGCCGCCCGTCCCACAACGAGAGTCGCGAATTGTCCGGCGAGAGTGCTCTCGCAGAAAATGCGGTTGGCGTCTGCCACCATGCGATCGAGTTCCAGACCGGTTTCGGCGAGGCTGCGAAACGTTGCATGCAGGTGGCTCATGAGCATCGACGCGGCAACACCCTTGCCGGAAACATCCCCCAGCATAAAGAGCAGGCCACGGTCGGTTTCAAAGAGATCGCAATAGTCGCCGCTCACCATGCCTGCGGGTTGATAGTGGTAGCGCACGTCCCACCCAACCGGCGTCAGGCCCGGTTTTGGCAAGAGCGCGCGCTGGATGTTCGCAGCCATGGAAAGATCGCTCTCCAAGGCGCGTTGTTCGGCGCTCGTAAGATGGTCCAGACAGAAACGCACCAACGGATCGGCCAGGAGGCGCTCCGCTTCAATGGTGTCGTGACACGTCTCGCAGATCCCGAATGTTCCTTGGTCGATACGGCTCAGCGCGGTGTCCACAGCCGTTAACAATTCAGAAAGAGAAGCGTCGGCCCCAGGCGAATGCAAAGCCTCGTGAAGGCGCGTGCGGCGCTGTTCCAGTTCCGTGCGCAAATATTTTTGTTCGGCAGTGATCACATTGGCTCCTGCCATAGATTGCTGTTTTGCGGCTGAACTTTCCATCCGATTTCCCCCTTTGAATTGAGGAACAGGAGAATCACTTTGACGCCCGGCGTATCGGCTTTCCGCCTAAGATTCCCCGCCGGAGCGTGAAAGTGCAAGCGGGCTTGCCAAGCCGCCAAGCGTTTTCATTTGATGCTGCAGGCGTGCCAGGCGGTGCAGGAATTTTTGTTCCAGCCGAGCACATCGCGCGGTGAGATGCGGATCGTGTGAGACGCCGCGCTGGCGCCGGAGTTTCGCCAGCGCCAATTGCGCGAATTCCGTGGCGCGGTAGAAATCTTTACAGTGACGTTCGTAATAGATTGCCAGTTGTTCGCACGCATGAATTCCGTTGTGCCCATCGGCAACGATCTCCACCCAGATCTCCGCGGCGCGCGCGTGCTCGCCGCGCCACTTGGCCATCTGCGCCAGCTCGCGGCATGCCCTCGGGCGAAATTCCGCCGGCAGTCCAATCTCCAGGGCCTGCGCGCACGCGGAGTGCGCACGATCGTTCTCTCCCCGGCGCTGCAGAAATCGCGATAGCCCGAAAAGATCGAGGCTTTCGATTTCCATCGCCGTCTCTGCCTGTTCGGAAAGCAGTGCATTGATTTTGCCGAAAAGAGCGGCAAGGCCACGCAAATCCATCTGATTGTGGCGCACCACGGCCGCAAGGGGCTCGGCGGGTCCCCCGCGCAGGTAATCAAAATAAAACTGCGGTATGAGCGCGGAAGAAACATCGTTCTCGCGATGCCAGCCCAGCCGCGGCGCGTCGAGGACGTGGCGCTCGAGTTCCACCAGACGCACCGAACCAAGCCGCAATTTCCAGAGAGCGCGGGCGGGATGCAGCAAATCCAGATGCGCCGCAAGTTTCGGCACGGCGATGGAGCGTGTCATCGTAAAGCGGTTTTCGAGCAGCGGCCAATCGAACGATTTCCCGTTGAAGGTAACGAGCACCGGCCGTTCCGCGACGCGCTGGGATAATTCCTGCAACAGCGAATGTTCTTCCGCGAAGTCGCGCATAAAGAATTGCTCGACCTGCAGCCCGCCCGCGTCCCACCACGCCAGACCGATCAGAAAAGCGTACGTGCCGGTTCCTCCCGCGAGGCCCGTGGTTTCCGTATCCAGAAAGAGCCATTTTCCCGGATCCTGCAATGCGGCGCGCGCTTTGCGAGAAACGGATTCATTCCGCGTGTGTGAAAGCAGTTCAAGCGTCGTAAATGACGGTTCCGCGAATTCCGGAGTCGAGAACCAGTTTCGAATCGCCAGGTGTTCGCCGAAATGATTCGTAGCGACGCCTGCTCCGAGGAGCCGGCCGAGCGCATCTTCCTCGCCGGGTGTCCGAATCGCCGGGGGCCGCGCCGGCATGGGCCTCGTTGGCCTCAGCGCAGCAAGCCTTGCGAATTTGTCGGCAGCGGCAGCCATCTATCCACACAACCTGTCGAGGATGGCCAGTGCAGCTTCCTTTGCCCGCGGGGCAAGATCGCCCGCCGGGCCGACGCAGGAGGGACAACCCTGTTCGCAGGGGCACGCGGCGATGAGTTCGCGCGTCCTTTGCACCAGGAGCCCGTGTGTTCGAAACAGCGGTTCGGAAAAGCCGATGCCGCCGGGATAAGCGTCGTACAGGTACAGGTTTGGTTCGAAAAATTCCCTGACGGTGGTAGAGGTTGCGTCTTTCAAGCGGGACGGATCGAAATTCTCCGTTGTGCCTTGCAGGGGCGCAGTGCGCTGCGCCGCTCCAACGTCAGACGCGCATTCGGAATCGGCAGCGGGAGGGCGCTCACCAATGGCGGCGCCAAGGTCGCGGCGGTCGCACATCAAGAGAAGCGTGGCCACAGATTCGAGCGCATGCAGCAGGCCGAACATTCCGCTTTGCCGTTCGCTCACGGTGAAAGGAAGCGATTCGAGCAGTGGGCGTTCCAGCGTGATCCAGTAAGCGGTCGTGTGCATTTCGTTTTCAGGGAGTTCAAGCTTCCCATCGCCGATATTTTCGTGCGTGAAGAATTTGATTTTCTTGAAGCCCACGACTTGCGAGCGCACCAGGACATCGCCGTGCGAATGAAAATGCACGGGCGTTTCCTTGCCAGAACACTGTTCAGTCGCGGCGATTTCCAGGACGCGGACTTGCGTATACCGGACGGCGTCGGTGTAATAGTCGACGTCGACGCGCTTCACGTACGCTTTTCGTTCCTTGAAATCGAGATGCTCGACGTGGTGCTGCTGGCCGCCGTGAATGTAAATGGCTCTTTCATGCAGGAAAATGAGAGCGCTGGGAAAATCCACTTCGCCAATAACGGTCGGCACGCCCGTAACATCGACAATCACGAAATTATCGCTGGACACGGACCGCAAGCTGATCGTGTCGGCTGGATAAGCTTCCTGCGTCCAGTGATAATTTTCTCCTGCGAGATGAAGGAATCCGGCTTCGGCGAGCCGCGCGCACAAGTCCAGAAGATCGACATCGCCGAATTTATCGCTCGGAGATATCGGCAATTCGAACGCCGCGCATTTCAGGTGATTTATCAGGATTTCCAAATTGTCCGGCTGGATAAAAGCGTGCTCCGGCGTGTTGCCGAAGAAATAATCCGGATGGCGCACGATGAATTGATCGAGCGGCGACGAAGACGCCACCAGCACAGCGCAGGAACTTCCGCTACGGCGCCCGGCGCGGCCGGCGCGCTGCCAGGTGGCGGCGATCGTGCCGGGATATCCGGCCATGACGACGGTATCGAGCGACCCGACATCGATGCCAAGTTCGAGAGCGCTGGTAGAAACCACGCCGCGAATTTGTCCGTCGCGCAGGCCGCGCTCGATTTCGCGGCGCTCGTTCGGCAAGTAGCCGCCGCGATAGCCGCGAATCGTTTCCTGTTTTCCTGGCAACTGCGGATTAGCCTGTTGCAAATAGGTGAGAAGAATTTCCGTTAGCAGCCGCGAATTGGAGAAGACGATGGTCTGCAAATCGTGCTTCAGGAATTCTTGCGCGACTCGCGAGGATTCATTGATGTAGCTGCGCCGAATGCCCAGCGCGCGATTTACGACTGGCGGGTTGTAAAAAACAAAAGTTTTTTCAGCGGCGGGCGCGCCATTGGAGTTGAGAATTTCCACTTCCGTTTCGAGAAGGCGTGAAGCAAGCTCCCCGGGATTGGCGATGGTTGCGGAGCAGCAAATAAATTGCGGATCGCGGCCGTAAAATCGGGCGATGCGGCGAAGCCGCCGCAGCACATTGCACAAGTGGCTGCCGAAGACGCCGCGGTAGGTGTGCAATTCATCGAGAACAACGTAGCGAAGGTTTTCGAAGAGGCGGGTCCAGCGCGTGTGATGCGGCAAAATTCCTGTGTGCAGCATGTCCGGATTGGTCAGGACGATGTGGCCTTTTTCGCGAATGGAACGGCGCGCGTCAGCGGGAGTATCACCGTCGTAAGTGAAAACGCCGAAGCGATTTTCCAAGCGCTGGTTGAGGTTGTGAAGTTCGGCGAGCTGATCCTGAGCAAGGGCCTTTGTCGGGAAGAGATACAGCGCGCGAGAGTCTGAATTTTCAAGTGTCGCGTTCAAAACCGGCAAGTTGTAGCAAAGCGTTTTTCCGGAAGCCGTGGGCGTGACGATGACGACATTTTTTCCGGCGTGAACGGCTTCAGCTGCTTCAGCCTGGTGAGTATAAAGTCGGCGAATGCCTTTGGCAGTGTAGGCAGAAACGAGATCGGCGTTCACCCAACTGGGAAAATCCGCCCACTGAGCTTCGCGGGCGGGGAAATGGCGAATCGCTGTGAGCGTTTCGCCGTTGTGGTCGCGGGCGGCAAAGGCGTCCAGCACTTCGTGGACGCGAGTGAGCGCGGTCGACGTTTCTGCCCTGCGAACTGCCAGCGATTCCTGCATGAAAAGCTCTTTCTGTAATTCGCCTTTTCTTCGCCAACGTAGCATAGGGCGTCTTGTTGCGCAATGTGGAAAATGCCGGACTTCGTCCAGAGAGCACACAGGCTACAGAGGCCAGGGTGAAAACGTTGCACAGAATAAGGGAATCACGTATTATGGGTACATGAATATCACGCTTTCTTTGCCAGAGGAGCTGGTGAAACGCGTTCGCAAAATTGCGGTAGATCGCGACACGACGTTGACCGGCCTTGTTCGCGAGTATCTGAACGAACTCGCAAGGCAGGAAGCTGCGGCAGGCCGGCAACGTCGGGAACGCCAAGCCTTGGAGCGCAGCTTCGAGCAGTTTCAATTCAGAGTTGGAAATAGGACCTGGAAGCGCGAAGATCTCCATGAGCGCGCTTGAGTTCTTGGACACAAACGTTCTGGTTTACGCCTACGACCCCAGCGAGCCCCGAAAGCGACAGATAGCGCAGAACCTGGTCCGCAGAGCTGTGGCGGGAGAGATTGCGGCTTCCAGTCAAGTACTTGGCGAATTCGCGGCCAGGCTCCTTCACAAGCTGAAGCCGGCGGCAAAGCCCGAAGACGTAATGACGCTCCTAGACACATTCGGGCCCATCAAACTCGTCCCGGTCGATGGCGACGTCATTCTTCGCGCAGTGCGGGCACAAGCGGATTACGGAATACATTTTTACGACGGAATGATTGTTGCTGCTGCTGAACGCGGCGGCTGTCAGAAAATCTGGTCGGAAGATTTGAATGCAGGGCAGGAATATTTTGGCATCGCAGTCGAAAACCCCTTTTTTTGACTAAGCGGAACGGTCCGCTCGCCCTAGGTTCGAAGGCGAAGGATGAGAAGGGCACCGGCGAAAAAGAGGATGGCGGAAGCGGTGAAGGCGGTCTGGACGTTGAAGGCGCTCCAGAGGAATCCGACCAGGAGGCTGGAAAGAAAATCGCCGACGGCGTTGACGGCGGCGAGCGTGCCGAAGGCCATTCCGTGCTGCTCCTTGGGGACAATCTCGGCGGAGAGGGAATCTTCGAGGGCTTCTTCGGTGCCGATGTAGAGACCGGCAAGAATGAAAATCACCGCAAGCAGCGAAAGAGAATTCGTTCCGGTGCAAAGGAGAATCGCCGTGACGCCAGCGAGGCCGTAGCCGGTAGCGAGCACCGCTTTGCGATGCGAGACATGATCGCTGAGCCAGCCGCTCGCGTAAGCGGATCCGGCGTAAAAGACGTTATGAAGAGTGTAAAGGCCGACAGCGAGGCTGGCGGCGCGGGCGAGGCCGCGAGCGGGCGTCAGCGCGCGGGTGGCGTAGAGAATCAGAAGAGAGTGGGAGAAATCTCCGGCGCCGAAGACGCCTACGCCGACAAGCAGACGCCGGAATGATGGCGGCAATGCTTTTAAGCCGATAAGAAAAGATCGCTGAGGACGCGCCTCCATTGGGCGTTCCCGCACCAGAAGCCAGAAAGCCGCGACGGCGATCATCCCGGGCAACAGCGTCCACAGAAAAACTTTGCGGAACGAATGGCCGGTGGCTTCGAGAAGCCACAGCGCCGTCAGCGGCCCGCCGATGGCACCGAGGGTGTCCATCAGCCGTTCGAGGCCGAAGGCACGGCCGTATGCATTTGGCGGAACATCGGCGGCGAGCAAGGCTTTCTTCGCCGGTGAGCGGACACCGCGGCCAAGCCACGCAGCGGCACGTCCGAACAGCACATGATACGCATGCGTGGCGAACGCGAACGACGCCGTCGCGAGAGCGGTGAAGGCATAGCCAAAGACGGCGAGTGGCTTGCGGCGATTCAAGCGATCGGTGAAGTGGCCCGCGGCAAGTTTCGCAAAGCTGGATAGGCCGTCGGCGATGCCCTCGATGGCGCCAAGCCACACTGGGCCTGCGCCAATGGCCGCGAGAAACGCGGGAAGCACGGCAGTGGCGGTTTCATGACTCCAGTCGCTGAACAGGCTTGTGAGGCCGACGCCGAGAACGGTGCGGTTGAGCCAGGATTGTTTGGGGGCGGAATTTTGCATGTTTGGAATGCTAATGTCGTCTGCCTATTTCTTGGCGGGACGGTAGAGGATGACGCGAACTTTTTCCAGGGTGATGAGGCCGCCGTCGACCATTTCGTCGAGACGGGGAAGAATTTTTTCGATGCGCTCGGCAGACTCGATCGCTTCGAGAATGATGGGCAAATCCTGCGAAAGGCGAAGAAGTTTGTCCGTGTGATAGACGCTGGAGCCGCCGTAGCCGCCGACGCCGCGCAGGACCGTTGCGCCGGAGAAGCCGTCTCTGCGGAGCATTTCGACAATGGCTTCATGGAGAGGTTTGCTGTGCCATTTGTCGGATTCGCCGATATGGATGCGCATCAGCGTGCGCTCGCCTTCAAATTTTTGGTGGGTCATGTTGGCTCCGTGGTCTCTGACTTGCCATTCGTGTTCGGCTAAATACCGAACATTTCGTAAGGTATAAGGGCTTACAGGTATCGCGGCCCGAAATCCAATTTCTCTTCCAACCATTCCTTGACTTTTCCAAAATTATGATATACTTAATTTTGTAGATAACTATGCTTGGAAGTGCGGGAGGTTGCTCCCGCTTTTTCTTTTTCTGGGCACTCATTTTTGCCTTTGCTCGTCGAAAACAACCAAAACCGCGTGCTTTAGAATCAACCACTTACGGAATGCTTTTTTTTGTAACCCCTTTATTTTGACATTCATACAAATTGATAGGGGGGTGGGGGGTACCTCCACTCCTCACAGCTGGTTTGCCAGCCGGATACCAGCTACGCTTAGCAGCAGTCCGGCAACGACGCTCGCCGCGACATACGCTGTGGCGCGCGCCCACTCGCCATCTTCCAGCATCTTGGCCGTTTCCCATCCGAAGCTCGAGAACGTGGTGTAGCCGCCAAAGAAGCCGACGGCAATAGCCACGCGCCAGTCCGGCGAGATGACCATGCGATTCAAAGTGAACTGGCCGATCAGGCCGAGCAAAAAGCAGCCTGTCAAATTTATGAGCAACGTGCCATACGGAAAAGTGCTTGCCACACGAATCTGCACGAGGCCTTGCAGGCCGTAGCGCGCCAGCGTGCCAACCGCCCCGAAAATCGCAATCAACGCGAGACGCAATTCCTCTCCAATCTTCCAGGCCACGCGGGAGTGCCAACGGCTGGCCGGACCATCTGTAAACAAAAAACTCCTGGCGCGCGTCTGCCAGGAGTCATCAGACCCGGTGAACAGTGCCGGGACGGTTATGGCGAACTCCATCGCCTTCCGAAATGGTGCTTCAGTTTAGCATTTTCCCGCACTGGCGAAAGGCCAATTCAATAGCTTGATCTATGGCCGCTAGAGGAGACTCGACCGTCTTGCCGTGGCCGACCGCGAGACGTTCGGGCTTCAGACCGCGCAATTTCCGCGCGCTTTCGGCCGCGACTTCACGGTTCCACGAAAACAAAGCAGGAAACGGAAAGAGAAGTTTGAATGTTCCGGCGGCAAGCACTCCAGTCTGCGTGGTAAAAGCATCTCCGGCAATGAGAGAGCCATCCCGCATGTCCAGAAACGCAAAATGGCCCGGTGTGTGACCCGGTGAAAACGCGGCTTGAAGCGAACCTATGCGATCGCCATCATTCAAGAGTCTCGTCGGTTGAGATTTTGCGCCCGGAAATCCCATAAGCCTTTTGCCCGTTTCACCCGCAGCGAGCGAAAAGTCCTTCCGCAAGAGCCTGGACTCGCGCTGCCCCACTGCAAATTCCATTCCTGGATATTCACCGGCCAGCGCGTCCAAGGACCCTATGTGATCAATGTGAGCATGCGTGAGAAGGATACGCCTGATTGGCGCACCCAAACTTTGTGCCGCCTTGCGGATGCTGGGAGCTGACCCGGCAACGCCGGTATCGATCAGCGTGAGTCCGTCATCTTCCCTGACCAGGAAACAATTGACCATGCCGAAGCGAGTCAGGCGGACAAGGTTTTTCGTCTCTTGGACAAGCTGCACACGGCTCCTCGGAAAATCAGTAATGGAAACGGTAGCGCAGTTGGACAAAAATTTCCCGCGGATTCAAGTAGTGCGTGCCTCCAAAGGTAAAGCTGTTGTCGAGCAGCACGCGGCGATTGGCGACGTTCAGAGCTTGAATGTTCAGAGAGAAGCGCTCGCCGAAACTCTTCCCGAGCGACAGGTCAAAGGTCGTATGCGGTTGAAGATGATCGCCGGGGACGCTAGGGTCGCCGTTGGTAAACCCGGAGGCGTAGTAAACGTCGGATGCCGCGTAAGAATGGAAAGGCATTTCGTATCTTGCGCCGAAGTGCAGTGTATTGCGCTGGTCATGATCGAGAAGTCCGAAGCCATCACCAAAGGAAAAATCCGTGAGGCCGCCGTTGATGTTGCCAAAAGCGAGAGCGAGCTGATTGGAATACGTGAGATAAACCTGCGCCCGATTGCGGATGCGAGGAGAGCGCAGCGTAAGTTCCCACCCGTTGATGCGCGCGCCCTGAATCGTGACCGGGAAAAACAGGTCGGAATTGTTGAAGTTGTTGTGGTCGAAAAAATTTTCGGCGCGAGTTAAGAAATTGCTGGCATCCAGTGTCCATCCGTGGAACGGAATGGTGACGCCAAACTGGTGCTCTTCATCGCGCTCGCCGTGGAGCGGAATGAACGCCAAGTTCTGATTGTTGGCGGCCTGCAAGAGCGGACCGGAAACAGTGAGCAAAGGCGGCGCCTGATAGAAGCGCCCATAGAAGGCACGGAAAACCCAGTTGAGCTTGGGGATCCGCAGTGAAGCGCCGACGCGCGGGCCGGAAGCATTCTCAACCACTCCGCCGGAGAAATGTGTTTGGCGGAAACCAGCATTCAAGCTGAGCCAGGATGTGGCCTTGAACTGCTCCTCGGCGTAGACGGCTGCCAGAGATCCATCCGGACTGTGGCTTTCGGCTGGATCCACATTCTGGCACTGCGACGGGTCGTGGCAGATCAAACCAAAGAGTTGATCGTCCTGTTGGGCGAAACCGTAGAGGCCGGCTCGCAGATTGTTCCTGCCTTTGACCCAGGAAAGCGTGGCCTGGCCGCCTTCGTATTTCGACTGGCGGTCTTCGTTCGCGGAACTGGGGAAATCCTGCAAAGCGCCTTGATAATTGGCGCTGTTGGAGTGGAAAAAGGGTGAGACGGTCAGCATGAGCCCGGGATTGAAGGTTCTGACCCAGGAAAATGCAACGAAGGAGTCATTCTCCCCGTTGGCGTCGTGGAGAAACTGCCCTTGCGTGGCAGGGTCGTTTGGATCGAAAGGGACTTGATAGAAGTCGCGGCGCGCTTGAGCGACGAGGCGCAACTGGTTGTGAGAATCGGCGTTGTAAATCAATGAAGTGAAACCGCCAAAACCATTGGCAGCATCGTGAATCACGACAGTGGTCGGAGTTTGCAAGCTGAGATTGGTGCGGTTTCCGCTGAGGCTGGCGTAATAACCGAAGCGATTGCTGTGGCCGCCGAAGTTGAGCTGGTCGTCAGTCTGATAGAAATTTCCGCCAGAGAGAACAAGCTCGGCTTCGTTGTCACGCTCGAATCCCGTACGCGGCGCGACGTTGAAAATGCCATACGTACGGTCGCCGTAGTCAGCCGAGTAACTTCCGCGTTGCGCCTCCATCGTGTCAATGTCCTTCGGATCGACTTGCGGACCGAGGTTGCTGGCGATATTGGTGTTAGGGATTGAAACGCCGTCGATCAGCCAGGTGACTTGATGGCCGCCGCGAATGTGCAACTGGTCATGGACGACGTACGAACCCGGAACGAAATCAGTAATCAGCGCCAGGCTGTTGCTTCGCGAAGCGCCGGGCGTGTCCCTGATTTCGAGCCGGTCGACGAGAGTAGTGGGCGTGATCGATTCGAGCTGCGCGGGCCCAGCGTCGGCGGAGACGGTGATGGATTCCGCTTGGGTGCTGAGCTTTAGCTCGAAGTGCAAAATGGGAGCGGTGCCAGAGAGCACGATCGTTTGTTCTTCGCTGGCGAACAAAGCAGCGGAAGCTGTCACGTGATATTCGCCAAGAGGGACCGCATCAAAGTGAAATTCACCATTGGCATCCGTTTGTGAAGTTTCAGTGTAACTGGAAGTCCGGGCCTTCAAGGTGACGGTAACGTTCTGAACCGGCCGGTGCTGCGGATCATGGACGATGCCGCGAACCGTGCCGAAGACCGTGGCGAAAGCCGCGCCGGTGAACGGAAGAAATAAAAGTACGAACCACAAAACCCTGCGCATTGAGAACTCTTTCTCCTGAAAAGGATGAATCGCGCGGCAGCCAAGCCGCGGCGTGAGTTGATCAGCAAATGTGAGAGAGACGGCGGCGCGTCAGGCAGCCGCGAAAACGAATCGAGGAGGAGGAGAGAGAGGTTCGATGGAACGGGGAAAATCCAAGGGCTTTGCCAATTCGATTGGCGAACTGATCGTTGTTGATCGTGCCGCCGATACGCCCGTGGGTAGCACAAATGCAATCGAAGTGAGTAACGAACGCTCAGAATCATGGCAGCAGGACATA
>MNDE01000013.1:0-3929 GCA_001914785.1 Acidobacteria bacterium 13_2_20CM_57_17
GTTTTGTTCCACTTGCACTCGCGCATCGTGTTTTCCAGCAGCACTTTTTCCACGTGACTTGCGGCACGTCCGGTCACTTCTTCCAGCGATCCTTCCCAATTGAAATTCTCTGTAAGCATTCCCGCCGGCAGGCTCTCCACATCCGGCTTAGACGCCGCCAATTGCAACTCCTCAGGACGAATGCACAGGCCATCCGCCAGAATCACGGCACGCTCCAGAGTATTCTGCAGTTCGCGCACGTTCCCCCGCCACCCATAATGCAGCAGCCGGTCTCGCGCTTCGGCCGATAATTCCAGCCCCGGCTTTCCAAATTCGCGGCTGAATTTTTCCAGGAAGTGGTTCGCCAGCAGCAGCACGTCGTTTCCGCGATCGCGCAAGGGAGGAATCGTCATGGGAACCGCCGAAATCCGGAAGTACAAATCTTCACGAAACAATTTTTCTTCCGCCAGCTTCCGCAAGTCGCGATTCGTGGCCACCACGATTCGGACATCCACATCAATCGATTGCGTGCCGCCCACGCGCTCAAACCGTTTCTCTTCCAGCACGCGCAGGAGCTTTGCCTGAATCCCCAGCGGCAATTCTCCGATTTCATCTAGAAAAAGCGTTCCGCGATGCGCCAGGTCCATCTTCCCGACCTTGCGCGCACCCGCTCCCGTGAATGCGCCGCGCTCGTGCCCGAAGAGTTCGTTCTCCACCAGGCCTTCGGGAATTGCAGCGCAATTCAGCGCCACAAACGGGTGATTCCGCCGCGGCGACAAGTGATGAATCGCGAGCGCGAACAATTCCTTGCCCGTCCCGCTCTCCCCGAGCAGCAAGCAGGTAGAATCCGTCGCAGCGACTTTCTGGATTTGCTGGCTCACTTCTCGAATGGAAGGATGTTCGCCCACGATGCGCGGGAATCCGTAGCGCGTCGAATATTCTTCGCGGAGCAGCAAGTTTTCGCGTAGTAATTCCTGCTGCCGTGCGGCCCGCTGCACCAACAGCTTCAAATGTTCCAGGTCCACCGGCTTCTGCAGAAAATCAAACGCGCCTTCCTTCATAGCGGCTACGGCTTCCTCCACGGAACCATAGGCGGTAAGCAGGAGCACCGGTATCGCCGCATCCGCCTGCTTGGTTTCGCGCAAAACTTCCAGCCCCGAAGCCCCCGGCATCTTCAGGTCGGTGATCACCAGCAAATATCTTCGCGCGCGTATCTTTTGAATCGCCGCTGCGCCGTCCGGCGCTTCGTCCACAGCATAGCCCGCGCGCTCCAACGCCTTGCGCAGCATGGTGCGCAGTTCGGGCTTGTCTTCCACGAGGAGGAGAGGTTCCATCTCTTTCGTTTCTACCATGAATCCAGTCGTCGTCAGCGCACAACCAGAGACACATGTGCAGAGAAGGGAAGCAGGGCCGCCACACACTTAAAGCGGTGAAACACTGAAGCACAATTCTTAGACCCAAAATTAAGGGGATCTTCTAACAACTGAAAACTTACAAACCAACAACCCTCGTTCGAGCAACTTTTACCGCGCCCAACCTGGATCCCCGCCCGACTTTCTTAGCTGGTCTTCGAGGTCATCCAATCCCTGCCTCAGCTGATCCAGGTCCCTTTTCTTAGCATCGATTTTTGCCTGCTTCTCATTGATATCTGCGCGCGTGTTCTGTTGGGTCATAGCTTTTTGCGGATCAGGGTAGTATTCCACTTGAGCCTTTTCCAGTTCGCGTGTCAAAATATCAAGTTCCTTTTCGGCTTTCGCAATCTTGTCGCGTTGCGCTTGAAACCGCTTTCTCCACGCCGCCTCGCTATTCGGATCTTCTTTGGGCTCCTCTCCAGCTTTCCCGGAGGCTCCCGTCGCTTGTGCGGTCGTAGCGGCCTTTCCGTTGGCATCGCCGGTAGCTGAGCTGGGCGCCGCCTTCTCTGGCGCGCTCGTCTTAATATCATCGTCGGTGTAAACCTTCTTCGGCTTCGTCGTATCCTTCTTCGCTTCGCGGGCCTTTCTTGCGGCGTCCGCCACGGGATCACCCGTCTGTTGCTGCGAAGAATCCTGAGGTTGCGCTGCTGCGGAAAGCCCACCCAGGCACAGCACAGGAACAATTAAGACCGCCTTCATCCAAAGTCTCACTCGCATAGTGTCCTACCTCCCGGAACAATCGGAATACCTCGATACACTCTTAGATGCTGGTGTGCTTTGATTCTACTGCTTCTGGTACGCTGCGCGGTAGGGGTAGCGTAACGATAAACTCAGCGCCTCCTTCAGGCCGGTTACGCACTTCGACGTGTCCGCCGTGTTGCACGATGATCTTCTGCACCACGGCCAGTCCCAGCCCCGTTCCCTTCGCCTTCGTCGTAAAAAACGGACGAAAAAGCTTCGGCGCTACATTTGCAGGAATCCCCGGGCCGTTATCCGTAACGCTGATCCGCTGGAACCCTGTCTCTTCGCCGTGAACGATTTCGCCGCAGATGCCGACCCTTCCGCCGTCAGCCGCCAGCGCGCAGGCCTCTGCCGCGTTTCGCGTCAAGTTCAACAGCGCTTGCCGCAACAGCCCTTCGTCTCCCCCCGCGTCTCCGAACGTCCCTTCCCATCCAATCTTTACCTGCGGAAGCGTTTCTCTCACTTCCGCGACCACCCGCTCGACCATCGTTTGCAGCGCCACCCTCTCGTCCGGAATTTCCAGCGGCCGCGCGTACTTTAGAAACTCCGTCACCACGTGCGTGATGTTCCGAGTTTGCTCCAGGATGCGTTCCGCGTAATCCAAAGCTTCGGCCTCGGAAGACTCCGACCGGATCATCTGCGCGTAACCCGAAATCGTCGCCAGCGCGTTCTTGAACTCGTGCGCGATTCCCGCGGACAGTTCGCCCAGGGCGGCCAGGTTTTCCTTCAATTGAATCCGTTGCTGGAGCGCGGCAAGTTCCGTCAAATCCGTCAGCAAACAGATCGCTCCGCTGATCTTTCCCTCGCCACGCCGGATGGGGGAAATCGTCACTCCCAGATGGCGTGTGTCTCCAGCGGGCGGAATATGCTCGACTTCTTCGCGGCGAAAAATTTTTCCGTTCTCAAGGCACTCCGCTATCAGCCTGGACATCCCTGAAGATGCTCCCAGCGCCTCGTTGTATCGCCGGAAGGCCAGCCCGCGAATTCCCAGAACCTGCTCCGCGGCCGGATTCGAGCTGGAAATAATTCCCGTGGCATTCACGACCAGCAGCCCTGCCGGCATATTCCTGGTTACTTCCTCGCTCAACCGCTCCGTCTGTTCGGCACGCTCTCTTTCGATGCGATGCAGCCTCTCCAATTCTTTTTCCTGCTCGCGCAGCTGGTGAATCACCCCCTGCATCGATGCCGCCATGAACGCCGAAGGATTTTCCGTGCCGGGTCCGCTCGTCTTGAATTCCTCTTTCTGCTCCTCCCGCCTGCTCCGGAAAGATTTCCGCATTAGAAACACCACCAGCCCCGTGACCACCAGGAGCCCAACTCCCAGTCCTGCGGTGATCATCCAAAGGTGCTGCGTGTTATTTCCAGCTTGCAGCGTTCCGAACATGATCTCGGCTTTCAGCTTCGCTCGATTCCCTGCGAGTTTCTGCGCTCTCAGCTCAGCGTTATCCTTTGCCTGCTTTTTCCTTTTTCAACTTCAGACGTTCAACTGTTGACTTTCTTTAACCAACGATGCCGCTGAAAATCGGCCATTGCTGTGCAACCAACGGCCCGCCATACACAATCGCCAGCGCTCCAATCCCCAAAAACGTGCCCAACGGCAATTGATATTGCCTCGCAATCGCCCAGCGTAACTGCCGCTCCGTTCCCAGCCCGCGCCGGCTCGCCCGTTTTGCTACTCCACTCCGCCACCCACCGAGGTACAACGCCAATATCAGTGCAACCCCGATCAAGCTTCCTAGCAGGCTACCCACCAAGAGCGTCAGAAACGTGCCTCGCAGCCCCAAAAACGCCCCGATC
>MNDE01000013.1:3946-15617 GCA_001914785.1 Acidobacteria bacterium 13_2_20CM_57_17
TGGCCGCGTACCGCTTTGTAGCCCGCCGCCAGCCCCCACAGCAAAAAGCTCCCGAAAGCGGCGCCCAGGATTCCGTCAAGTATCCCAGCCAAGAATCCTGGGACTCGCACTTGCAGCAGTCTCCCTGCCAGAACGCTCGCAAATCCGTTGTTTGGCGGCACAAACGCCGAGAATAGGAGCCCCGCGACAAAGCCCGGCCAGTTAACCAAGTCAGGCAGCAGCCGCACGCGCAAATCGGTCACGGTCAGAATCACAAGCAGGCACGTGAAAAAGAGCCATTTCACTGTCGCCTGGGTGATCCCAAACTCCACAAACGCCGCCACAAACAGCAGTCCTGTAGCCAGCTCAATTAGCGGGTACATCGGCGAAATCGGCAGCCCGCATGCCCGGCATTTCCCGCGCAGCCAGAGCCACCCCAACACCGGTACATTGTCATACGGCTTGATCGGCGTCTGGCAGCGCGGGCAGCGCGACCCGGGCGAAACGATGGAGACATCCTCTGGTATCCGCGTGATGCAGACATTCAGGAAGCTCCCCACAATAAGCCCAAATAGAAAAAAGAAGGCGATGACCACGGTTTGCCCGGCCACTCCGCGGCCGCTCTTCTCAATCTGCCACACCCACTCCGCGGCCTCAACAAACCCCGCCGCCTTCGTGCCTCATCCCTAACGCTTTCTTCCCCCCTCTTCCTCTGCGCACTCTGTGTAAATTCCTGTTCTCGCCATTACCCCGGGCCGCCCTTTTTGTTTCTGCGACTAACGACTGTAAACTAACAACTTACAACTGCTCTCATGCACTGGTTCGAGCGCAAAATCCGCCGCTACGAGCACCGCCGCTGGACCACCGACGACAATCGCCGCGTCCAACCCTTTCACTGGGGCTTGGAGCACATCGGCGGCTCCCCCGATGACCCCGACCCCGCCGCCTTCGTGCGCGAATACGCCCGCAAAGCCATCGACTCCAGCAGGGAATGGTACGCCGCCTCTCCCGCCACCGATTACCGCCTCGACACCCAGAACGTCCTCACCTTCACAAGTTCCATCGAGTCCTCCTGGCCGGAAAACAACACCGTCCACGCGCAGCTCTTTCCCGCGCGCGAGACCCTTTCAACTCGCTCGCGCGGGAAACGCTACGGCTCAGGCCCCGCAGTCCTTCTCCTGCCCAACTGGAACGCCAAATGGCACGGCCAAAACGGCCTCTGCCGCTGGATTCAGCGCCTCGGCATAACCGTCCTAAAAATGAGCATGCCGTACCACGACCGCCGCATGGCCCACGGCCATGAGCGCGCCGACCAGCTCTGCGGTCCCAACATCGGCCTTACCCTTCAGGCTAACCGCCAAGCCGTCCAGGACGCCCGTCGCTGCCTCCACTGGCTCGAGCAACAGGGTTACTCCAAGCTCGGCATCCTGGGCACCAGCATCGGTTCCTCGGTCGGCTACATCACTCTGGTCCACGACGAACGCATCCGCGCCGGCGGTTTCTTTCACGTCTCCACGTACTTCGCCGATGTCGTCAGCCAGGGCATGACCACCAATCACGTCTGGGAAGGCCTTCGCCACCACGTCACCGTCGACGAGCTTCGCGAAGACTGGGCCCCCATCAGTCCCATGCCTTACGTCGAGCGGGGCATGGGCGCTGGCCGCACCACTTTCATGGTTTACGGCAAGTACGACCCCACCATGCTCCCCGAGCTTACGCGCCAGATGCTGGACTCCCTGCGCCGCCACGGTGCCGAACCACGCACCCTCGAGCTCGCCTGCGGCCACTACTCCCTCGAACTCGCCCCCTTCTCCTACATCGCCGGCTACCGCATGCTCACCTTCTTCCTCGAATCCCTGGCCTAGTGGCACGTACTTCAGTCTGTGCTCTTCCGAGGAGAACGATACCTGGTGCCCACAGCGCTGCCGCGCCACAACCGCAGCTCCTTTCCCTGAACAGGCTCAGCGGACTGGGGATTTCCTAACGCATCAACAGCACTCATTCGTATTCGGGAATATCCGCCAATGAATTCATCAATTTCCCGGATATTGAGTCAAGGATTTCCCTGGTTTCTCGTGCTCTTCCTAGGGTTTTTCCTGCAATCCATTCAACAATTTCCCTGAAGGCATGTGAGGGTTTCTCCCCATTCAACTACCGGGAATTTACTCGCTTTTTCTGTGGCGTCTTCCCGCTATCGTGTCAACGGTTTCCCCGGGTTCCCGTTCCCTAGGTCACAACTGATTCGGAAAGTACCTATACCTAAAGGAGACATCCATGAACCGACTAAGGTTGAACGCTGTTTCACCGACGAGGGATGACGCCATGTCAGGGCAGAAGAGTCCACGAAAGAAAGCATTGACTAGAACCGTACGGATTGCGCCAGCCTTGGGCGTCAGCACTCTGGCAGTGCTGCTGATTCTGTCTTTAGGTCCCGATCGTTCTCACGGCCAGACCATCGGCGACACGCAAATCACGCTTTCCTGCAACGATGGCCACAGCGTTATCTTCGAGGTCGATCAGATCACGCTCACGAGCCTGCTGGCGGACGTCCAAGCGATCAACGCTAGCGGAACAGGAACCAGCTGCACTTTAACCATGGCCGCAATCGACCCCTCAAGCGAGACTACCGAGTGGACGGTTTACGACTACAACCCTTCAAATCAAGCAATCGCGCCGCGCAATTCACCCAACTCCATGCCGGCGACTACAACGGGCACCACAACTACGTTCCAATTCAAGGCCGGTATCTACACCGCACTACTCACCACGACCGACCCGAGCATGACCGGCGATCTCTCCGCGAAAAGTCTAAGCGATACGATCACGGTCAGTGGCGACGCCGCAAGCTTCATGACTCAGCACAACGGCGGCGACTGCGTGTCCAACGTCCCTGCTGCCGTGAGGTTTTACTTCCGGTCCCCGTCCGCTTCCGGGCCAAGCACGGGTACACCCCCAGCGGGTTTCTACACTCAGTTCTGGTGGTCGAATCCAGTAAACGTGCCGCTGGTGAACGGAAAGCAAACACAAACGATAACGGCAAACATGACTGTCCCGAATGAGTGGTCAGATTGGAATGGTCAACGTGGCGACAGCAGTCCCGCGGTCATGGAGGCCTTCCTGGAGGCCGTACGAAAAGTAAAGGAGATTGGCCTGTCATTTGGAGGCGAGTGTTTCTTCGAAACCGGCGTCAGTCCTACACCCGACACCTTCACCAGCGAACAGTTCTCCAGCTCGTTCAGTGAGCACTAGGGCCGGGGTCGAGTACGTGGCCCATGTAAAGGTTGCGTACCTGAAATAAGGGTGGTTACCTGCATGGGCCACGCCCCGACATCGGCCAAGGCACTGTTCAACAGCACCTTCACCGAGACACCATAAAGTAGAAGGAGGCGCGCCGCGCTCTACTCTGCGAACCGCCCGCGATTCGCGGCCAAATATCTCCTCATCATGGCCAGCGACCGCCAGTCCAAATACAATTTGTTCCCAATCCCCGTGTTCATCTCCACAGCCTTCTTGTGGGTATTGCAGTAGGGAACTCCCGACAACTTGAACGTCTTCACCCGCACCGTTCCCACCACCAGAAAGCCCGCGCTCAGGTTAGACGTGCTCACTTCCTCGAACCGCGTCGGCTCCGCCCCACACTGCACGCACGCTCGCGGCCATACCACCCTCTGCGCCAGCGGTGCCCGAAACGTCGGTCGTTCCTCCATCGCATTCGGGTTGTACGGCGACACGGAACCCTTCTGCAAGCCGGAATACTCCCAGCACTTCTTGCACTGCACAGGCCTTGGCACGTTGTCCGGATTCGGCTTCGGCAGATTGTCGAGCACCGCCCCGCAGAATGGACAAGCCGCCACTTCGTCTTTTCTCCCTAGTACAATCGCCAGCCCGCCTCCGCCGAAAAAGAGCAGCGCCGCGCCTCCCAAAATCTTGAATCCAAAGTAGAACAGCGCTCCGCCGACCACCAAACCAAAGATCAAAATTCCCATCCCCGTCTTCAGCTTGCTCGTGGCTTCGGCGTGCGTTGGCTTTCGCAGCGGATTGCTGCGATTCGGCACTGGCGGCGCCGCAACGTCAACCATGACCGAACCCGGCACCCGGCTTTCCAGAGTCTTGGTCTGCGGTGGCGCAGTTGTTCCCGTTGGAGTAGGCATTGTTTACCTCCCTGGATAGATTCCGCCGTCTTGAGCTCAGCTTGTCTCGCCGATTCGCGCCGGTCAATGGAACCACTGGCACTTCGATGCGAATTAGTCATTGCTCGTACTGCGTGCCACGTCGGTCGCCTCACTGTGCAGTATCATTAGCTTGTGGACAAACTGCCCCTGCTCGTATTTGGTCCTCTCGCCATCGCCGCCGTGTTGCTGGTCATCGCCACGGGGATTCGCCAAGCCATCACAAGATTCCGCTCGCGCCCCACACCCGAGCAAATCAAAGCCACATACGAAGCGTATCTGCGCCGCTTGCTGCATCCGAAACCGGAGGCCGTCGAAAAGGAATTAGGAAAGCTTTTGCCGGAAAGTCTCTTGCAGTTGTACGAGGACAAATCCGCCATTCAGTCCGTCGGTTTCCAATTGGAGAAACCCGGCAAGCGGCGCTGGTGGCCAAAGCGTTGGCCGGTTTATTGTTTCGAGCCCCTGGATATTGAAGCCCTCAACGAATTGCCATACGAAGAAGAGCTAGGTCCGGGGTATTGCTTTGCGACTACCGGTCGCGGCTCCTGGTATTGGATCGCCGCCTCCGACCAGCGAGCCCAAGATTCCCCGGTCATTTTCCTCGACTATGATGGCGGCCGCTCCCACGGCGAAACCGTCGCCAATAGCTTGGAAGAATTCCTGAATTTGCCCCGCGCGCCTGTAAAGTGAGGTCGGGAAACGCTAAGCTACTGCTAGTCAGTTCCCACCTGGGCGCAATCGCCGGAAATTATGAGCAAGGGTAGACAGGTAGACCGAAATCTAGTATGGTAGACCAATGAGTCTCAACATCAAAGACCCCGAAGCTCACAAACTTGCACAGGAGTTAGCCCGCGAGACTGGCGAATCTATGACCACCGCCGTGATTGGAGCCATTCGCGAACGCCTTGAAGCTGTGCGCCGCCACCGCAAACGCGATGCGATCCGCAGTACCCTCACCGCCATCGGCAAACGGGGCGCGGCGCTGCACAAGGGGCCATATATAGATCATGCGGATCTCTTATACGACGAAAAGGGTCTTCCCAAGTGATCTTGGATACTTCTGCAGTGCTTGCCATCGTGTTCGGTGAGCCTGGTTTCGAGGTTTTCGTCGATGCCATAGCGGCGTCGCCGAGTTGTAGAATTTCCGCCGCATCTTTTGTAGAAGCCTCGATTGTTGCCGAAAGTCGCATCGGTGACCAGGGCCTCCTTCAATGCGATTCGTTTTTCCGCACTGCCCGCGTTTCGGTCGAGCCCGTCACGGAAGAACAAGCTCTCTTGGCACGCCAAGGCTATTCCGAATATGGCAAAGGCCGCCATCCCTCTGGCCTCAACTTTGGCGACTGCTTTTCCTACGCCCTCGCCAAATCTACGGGGGAACCCCTCCTTTTCAAGGGCGAGGACTTCGGTCAGACCGACGTCCAATCCGCGCTGGAATAGTTCCAGCCCCAGCGACGCAAAAAAAGTTCAGGAATTTCTTGACTACGCAAAATCTTTTTGTTACGGTACTAGACAGGTAAGGGTGCGGAATTTCTCTACGTGCGGCGGCTTTGTCCGCCGTTTTTTTTTGTTGTCGGCATCGTCAACTCACCCAATCAGGCGCCCTAGTCTCCCGTCGCAACTCTTCAGGCACTCAATTTGCGAATCTGACCAGCTTAAATGATCTAGAATCAACACTTACGGAAATAGGCGAAATACGCGAAATACGCCGGCATAACTTCCTTTAGAATCAACATCTATGGGACGTGTCCGCAAGTGTTGATTCTAAAGCACTTACATAGATTCTAAGTCCTTTAGATGCAACACTTACAAAAAACACTAGGGGGGTGCGGTAGTTATGGTTAACCAGCCCCTCTGAAGTTGGACCCGGTAATGCCGAACTCCGGCAGCCTTGTAGGGGCGCAGCATGCTCGCGCCCTATCTCGGCAAGTTCTCAGCCGGAAGGGCTATCGCAGCAGGGCAGAGAATGCGCCGACGGCCACCAGCGCCGCGACCGCCTCAATATCCGGCGCCAGCGGCCTGTCCACGGACAACATACGCGACTTCGCTCGCACCGTTTCGTGCGCTTTACGCGCCAGGGTTCCCGTTTGCAGCGGCGCCAGCAGATCGATTCCCTGGCAAGCGCACAGCAGCTCAATGGCAATCGTATGCCGCAGATTCTCCACCATCCGTTCCAATCGCCGCGCCCCGCTCATGCCCATGGAAACGTAATCTTCCTGATTGCCGCTCGTGGAAATGGAATCGACTGAGTGTGGTGTGGCCAGCGCCTTGTTCTCGCTGGTCAGCGCCGCCGCCGTCACCTGCGCGATCATAAATCCCGAATTCAGCCCTGGCTCCGGCGTCAGGAATGCCGGCAGCATGCTGGTCAGTGGATTGGTCATCTGCTCGATTCGCCGCTCGACAATGCCGCCGAGCGTCGCGATGGCAATTGCCACCTGATCCGCCGCCATGGCCAGCGGCTGCCCGTGAAAATTCCCTCCGCTGATAATGTCGCCGCTCTTCGCATCGCGCACAAAAACGAGCGGATTGTCCGTCGCGCTGTTCAACTCCACCCCCGCCATCTCCCTGGCCTGCGCCAGCGAATCGCGCACCGCGCCGTGCACCTGCGGCGTGCATCGCAAACTATACGCGTCCTGCACGCGTGGATCTTTTTCCGATGCGCGATGCGATTCGCGAATCTGGCTGCCCTCATTCAAGTGCGCCAGATTCCGTGCCGTCGTCGCCGCTCCCGCATACGCGCGCGCATGCATAATGCGCGCGTCAAAAGCGCCGGGGCTTCCTCGGAGCGCATCCAGTGAAAGAGCGGCGGCCACATCGGCAGTGTCCACAAGATTGTCCGCTTCAAGCAAAGCCAGGCTCAGCAGTGCCAGCATCCCTTGCGTTCCGTTCAGCAGCGAGAGTCCTTCTTTCGCTTCGAGCATCACCGCGGTAATTCCCGCGCGCTTCATGGCTTCGCCGCCCAGCAGAATTTCTCCGCGGAATGCCGCGCGCCCTTCGCCAATCACTACCTGCGCCAGATGCGCCAGCGGCGCAAGGTCGCCCGAAGCGCCCACCGAGCCTTGCGAAGGAATCACCGGATGCACTTTGGCGTTCAACATTTTGCAAAGTGTTTCCACGACCAGCGGCCGCACGCCACTGAGCCCCTTGGCCAGTGCGTTCGCGCGCAGCAACATCATCGCGCGCGTTTCCGATTCGCTCAGAGGAGCGCCGACGCCGCAACCGTGGGATCGCACCAGATTCACCTGCAGTTGCCGCACTTGTTCCGCGGAGATGCGTACCGAAGCGAGTTTTCCGAAGCCCGTGTTGATTCCGTACGCTGTTTCACCCGAAGCGACCAGTCGGTCCACGACCGCGCGCGAAGCGTTCATCCTTTCGATTGCCGAAGCCGTTAGTTGGACTTGTTCGCAGCGCAGCGCCACATCGTAGAGTTGCGGAAACGTGAGGTCGTTTCCGCTCAGCGCGACAGTCATGAGTTGCTCCGGTCCGGTTGCGGCGTGACGATGGAACTGAATACGCTGTGGTATTTCTTCGGCAAAAGTTTTGGGCGCCCGTTGCTCCCGCAAATCACGTGCGTCGTCTCTCCGTTTGCCAGCACCTTTCCGTCGGCGTCGCGAATGACTTCGTAGGAAAACTTCACGATGCGGTTCCGGGATTCCGCGATGCGCGTCCGGATGCGCAGCACTTCGTCGTACATCGCCGAATGATGATAGCGGCAGTGCGCGTCGGCAACGACGATGTGGCAATCGTCTTCCATTTCCATGCGTTTGTATTCGATTCCCAGCGCGCGAATCAGCTCAACCCGTCCGACCTCGAACCAGATCAGGTAGTTCGCGTGATAAACTACGCCCATCTGGTCTGTTTCCGCGTAGCGCACGCGCACCATCGCATCGTGATATTCAATCATTCTCACGCTCTTATTTTTCCGAGTCGCCCTGCCAGACAGGTTTGCGCTTTTCCAGAAACGAGGCGAGGCCTTCCTGGAAATCGGGCGTGCACCGAATCCGCGCATTTTCCAGGATGGCGCGTTCCAGATCGTGATCAACGCCTGCAGCCGCAGAGGATACCAGAAGGTGTTTGGAGCGCGTGAGGCTGCTGGGGCTTGCCGCGATCAGCAGGTTGGCAAGTTCGTGCGCGCGTTCCATCAAGCGCTCCGCCGGAACAATTTCCGATACCAGGCCGAATGTTTTTGCCTCCTCCGCTTCGATGATGCGGCCTGTAAGCAATAGATCGCGCGAGCGCTTATCGCCAATCTGCCGCGTCAAGAAAACAGAAACAATTGCCGGAAGGAAGCCAATCTTCACTTCCGTGTACCCGAACTTTGCTTCCGGCACAGCCAGCGTGAAATCGCAGAGCGTTGCAATGCCGCAGCCTCCGGCAAAAGCCACGCCGTTTACCACAGCGATCAGCGGCCGCGGAAAACTCCAGATGCGGCGGAACATTTTCGCAATCCGCCGCGAATCTTCCTGATTTTCCGCCGGAGATTGTTTTGCAATGCACGCGAGCATGTCCAAATCCATGCCCGCGCAAAAAGCTTTGCCGTTGCCCGTCAAAATCGCCACGCGTGCATGGCTCTTCTCGATTTGGTCGAGCGCTGTTTGAAGTTCCGCCATCATTTGAGTGGAGATGGCGTTGCGTTTGTCCGGTCGGTTCAGCGTGATGGTCGCCAGATTCCCGGCAATTTCGAGAAGGAGTGTCGAATACATGGTTGGACTCCTTTTCAATTCACAAGTGGTGCATGCGCATACCTCGCGCGAATCTCGTTGGTCATTTCGAGCGCCTTCGTCAGCCGCGCAGAGTCTATTCCGGGATCGGCGCCCGCTTTCCGCAGCGCGGCGAGAACATCCTCCGTCGCGACGTTCCCGACCAGATTGTCTCCCGCAAACGGGCAGCCGCCAAGTCCCGTCAGCGCGCTATCGAACCGTCGGCATCCTGCTTCGTACGCCGCGAGAATTTTCTCTTCCACATTTTCGGGACGGCTGTGAAGATGAACTCCCAATTCAATTCCCGCAACGTGATCCTTCACGCTGCGGTACAAATCGCCGACGAGTTGCGGCGAAGCGGTGCCCACGGTATCCGCCAGCGAAACCGTTCTCACGCGAATATCCTTCAGCCATTCCAAAGTGTCGGCTACGATTTCCGGTCCCCACGGCTCATCGTAAGGATTCCCGAACGCCATCGAAATGTAAATCAGCAGGCCGCGGTTTGCCGCCGCCGTTTCTTTCTTCAGCTTTTCGACAAGCGAGCGCGATTCGTCCCGTGTCATGTTCGCATTCGCGCGCCGGAAATACGCCGAAATGGAATAGGGATATCCAATCGTCGTCACGCCAGGAGTAGCGAGCGCGCGCTGCAATCCTTTTTCGTTCACGACGATGCCAATAATTTCTGGAGGCTCGATGGTAGCGCTGGCATCTTGTTGGCCGGCCTGCGTATTCGAGCGATCGAGAAGAGGTGCGTTCAGCTTCGCCATCACCTCTTCGCTGTCGGCCATCTGCTTCACGTGTTTCGGCGAAACAAAACTCACCGCGTCAATATGCTTGAATCCCGCAAGCCCAAGTTCTTTCAGATATTCCGCCTTGTATTCCGTCGGGATAAGTTCCGGCAATCCCTGCCAAGCATCCCGCGGGCATTCAATTAGTTTTATTTGTTCGTTCATTTTGTCGACGACGCCATGAGATGTGATCGATGAGCAAGAGAGCAAGGGCCACCAGCGTCGTGAGGAGAATTGCCCAGCCCCCGCCGATCAAATATGGAGGTGGCGAAGCCTCGTATCCCCATACTCTATTATCTTTCTCGAATTCCGACGCGAGGTAAAAAAGGACGACCCACGCTGGAACAGTCGCCGCTAGTATGATCAGGCCTCGTTTCCGCATGTTCGTCAGGTCTGTAGGACTCCGGTTTTGAATTCGCGGAGTTCGGGATTGAGCGCGGCGGCTTCGAGCGCCCAGACCAGGGCGTCGCGGGTGTGCGCGGGATCGATGATGGCATCCACCCACAAGCGTGCAGCGGCGTAGCGCGGATCGGTTTGGTGCTCGTAAGTGGCGCGGACGGATTCGATCAATTCTTTCTTCTGTTTTTCGTCGACTTTTTTGCCTTCGCGCTCGAGTTGCTTCAATTTTATTTCCGCGAGGGTGCTAGCCGCGGCGTCGCCGCTCATTACTGCGAATCTTGCCGTGGGCCAGGCGAACATGAAGCGCGGATCGTAGGCTTTGCCGCACATGGCGTAATTTCCAGCGCCGAAGCTGCCGCCGCAAATCACCGTGATTTTTGGAACGACGCTGTTGGCGACGGCGTTTACCATTTTTGCGCCGGCACGGATGATGCCGCTCCACTCGGCGTCTTTTCCGACCATGAAACCGTTCACGTCGTGAAGAAAAACCAGCGGAATGCGGTTCTGGTTGCAATCGAGAATGAAGCGCGCGGCTTTTTCCGCGGACTCCGTATAGATTACGCCGCCAAACTCGATGCGTTTCTGGTCCGAGCCGCGCGCCAGCGTCTGCACGTGTTTTTTCTGATTGGCGACGATGCCAACGGCCCAGCCGCCGATGCGCGCGTATCCGCAAAGAAGCGTTTCGCCGTACTCCGCGCGATACTCCTCGAATTCGCTGGCGTCCACAATGCGCGCGATAATTTCGCGCATGTCGTATTGCTTTCCCGGATCGCTCGAAAAGATTCCGTAGATGTCCTCGCCGGAAAAGAGTGGGTCGCGAGATTTCACATGGCTGAACGGCGATGCGTTTGGCGACCCCATCTTGTCGACGAGCGCGCGAATCCGCGCGATGCACGCATCATCGTCCGGTTCGCGAAAATCCACTGTGCCGCTAATTTGCGCGTGCATTTTTGCTCCGCCCAGATCTTCCGCGGAAGTTTTCTGTCCAATCGCGGCTTGCACCAGCGCGGGGCCCGCCAAAAATAATCCCGAGCCCTCCGTCATTAAAATGTGATCGCACATTACGGGAAGGTACGCGCCGCCCGCAACGCACATTCCCATGATCGCCGTGATTTGCGGAATGCCCATTGCGGACATGACCGCGTTGTTGCGAAAGACGCGTCCGAAATCGTCGGTGTCCGGAAAAACGTCTTCCTGAAGCGGCAAAAAAACGCCCGCGGAATCGACCAAGTAAATTGTGGGAATTTTGTTTTCGATGGCGATGTTTTGCGCGCGAATCACCTTCTTTGCGGTCATCGGGAAAAACGCGCCGGCTTTTACAGTTGCGTCGTTGGCGATGAGCATAAAGGTGCGGCGGCAAACTTTCGCGAGGCCAGTCACCGTTCCCCCGCCCGGCGCGCCGCCCCACTCTTCATACATTTCGAATGCAGCGTAAATTCCCAGTTCAAAAAATTGCGAGCCAGGATCGATCAACTTGGCGATGCGCTCGCGCGCGGTCAGCCGGCCTTTTTTGTGCTGCGATTCGATGGCCTTTGCGCCGCCGCCCTGGCGGATTTGTTCTTCCTCGTTCTTGATTTTTGTTAATAAATCAACGATGCGGCGAGTGTTCTTTTCAAATTCTGGTGACTTCAGATTGGCG
>MNDE01000059.1 GCA_001914785.1 Acidobacteria bacterium 13_2_20CM_57_17
CTCCGATCGCATCCGGGCAAACCGGAAGCCTGAAATGATCCAGCACGCTTTTGAGGAATGAACGCGCCTCAATGTACCCCGAGAAGCCCCCTCACGCAACCGCTCGGCGAAGCCGGCCGACGCGGTCGCGTTCTAAGCGGTATCCCCCTTTACGCTTGTTCGAGCTGCGCGTAGCGCTCGATAAATTTTTTGGTGCCGCGTCCCGGGAAGCTCACGGAGAGGCGGCGGTCTTCATCGTCGCCCTCGACCCCCACGATGGTTCCCACGCCGAAGCTGGGATGACGAACTTTGCGACCGAGCATGGGATTGGCATCGCCGCCACGTTTTGCTGCGGGGCGCGAGAAGGAACCTTGAGCTGCCTGGCGGCGCGGAGTTGTCTGTGTTTGCCCTGGTCCGCCGCGCACACGGCGCAGGAATTCTTCCGGTGAATACGAATATTCGGGGTCGGGTTCGTAACGGCGCGTCTGGCCAATTTCCGCCATTGAGCCACGAACCGTTTCCACCAGCTCGCTGGGAATTTCCGCAAGAAAACGCGAGGGCAGGGAAGCACGCAATTGCTGCTCATTGCCGAAGATGCGCCGGTACACGGCGCGCGTCAGCATAAGGGACTGACGCGCGCGGGTCATTCCAACATAAACGAGACGGCGTTCCTCTTCTATGCCCTTATCTTCGTCTATGGCCCGGCTGTGCGGGCAAATCCCTTCTTCCATGCCGGTCAGGAACACGTGATCGAATTCCAGGCCCTTGGTGCTGTGCAAGGTGATGAGCGTCACGCCGGGCTTGCCTTCAAATTGATCGGCGTCGCTTACCAGAGCAGCGGCATCCAGGAAATCGGTAAAGGTCTCCCCGGCTTCCATGCTTTCCGCGACGGCACGCGTAAGCTCTTCGAGATTCTCCATCCGGGCGACATCCTCGGGGGTGTTGCGATCCTTAAGCATGTCCATATAGCCGGATTCCTCAAGCACCACATGCAGGAAGTCCGCGGGCTCTTTGGCGGCAAGAGCGTCCTGCAATTTACGGATTAGCTCCTGAAACGCTCGCAAAGGAGTTACGGCACGGCCTGCCGCCCCACCGGAGACAAACTTCTCAATGGCCGCCCAGAGCGGCGTTCCGTCAACGCGCGCGGATTCGCGAATCGCGTCCACGGTGGTCTTGCCGATGCCGCGCGGAGGCAAATTCAGTACGCGCAGCAACGAAATGTCATCCCCCGGATGCATGGCGAGGCGCACATAGGCGAGCGCATCCTTCACTTCCGCCCGATTGTAAAAGCTGAATCCGCCGACGAGTTTGTAACGCAGGCCTCGCCTGCGAAAAATCTCTTCGAAGGCGCGCGACTGGAAATTGGTGCGGTACTCCACGGCGCAGGTCTGGTCCGAATCGTCGTTGAGGATGCGCTCGAGTTCGCCGGCGACGAATTCTGCTTCGGCTTGCGCATCCCGTCCTTCGAAGTATTTCAGGTTTCCACCCGAGCCTTTTTCCGCGCTCAGTGACTTGCCTAGCCGCTCCGGATTGTTGGCGACGACCGCGCCGGCGGCGTCCAGAATGTTCTGGGTGGACCGGTAATTCCGCTCCAGCTTGACGATCCGCGCCGCGGGGAAATCCTTCGCGAAACTGAGCAGGATAGAAACGTCGGCGCCGCGCCAGCGATAGATAGATTGATCTTCGTCGCCCACGACGCAAACATTTTGTTTGGGTCCGGTCAGGGAGCGCATCAGTTCATACTGCACGCGGTTGGTATCCTGATATTCATCCACGTGAATATATTGAAAACGTGATTGCCATTTTTCTCGCGTAGCCATCGATTCGCGCAGCAAGCGAGCCGAGCGAAGGAGGAGATCGTCAAAATCCAGGGCTTTGCTATCGTGAAGGAGCTTCTCGTACCCCGCGAAAATATCGGCAATGCGACGTCCATTTTGATCGAACGCTTCTGCGCGCAGTTGCCCAGCAGTCTGGCCATGATTTTTTGCGTAGCTGATCCGGCTCAAGATATTTCTTGGTGTCAGGCTAGCGTCCTCGATTTGCAGCCTGGCCATTGCCAATTTGACGGCCGCGAGCTGGTCGTCGTCATCGTAAATAGCAAAATCCCTCGGCAGACCGGCAGCCCCTGCTTCGCGCCGCAGAAGGCGCGCGCAGAGCGAATGAAACGTGGAAAGCCAGGGCTGCGCTGGTGGAACACCGGCGCGCAATAGCAAGCTCGAAACACGGTTGCGCATCTCTTCCGCAGCCTTGTTTGTGAACGTCACAGCCAGTATGGATTCAGCCGGAACTCCCTTCGCGATCAGATTCGCCATGCGAAAGGTGATTGCTCGCGTCTTGCCGGTTCCCGCGCCCGCCAGGATAAGGACCGGCCCCTCCGTGGTTTCCACGGCAAGCCGTTGTTGCGGGTTTAATTCGTCGAGTAGAGTGAGCATTTGTCCGGAATGTTGGGAAGAAGTGGGCACACGTCATGTTAGCTGACGGCGGCGATGTGCGCAAACAGACGGTTTCCAGGTTCACTTAAATGATCTAATTTCCCGCAGACCTGCTCAAATCAATTTCAAAATACATCAGGCCATGATTTTTCTCGATAGCCACAATTTCCGGCACATACAGATGCGCCGCATTCAAGAGATCGAATTGGCTTCGAAGATCAAAATACAGGAGCCCCTCCACGGTGCCATGGGGTGCCACAATGCTGGCTTGAATGCCGGCGTCACTCAGGCCTTTCTCTACTTCCACCCATTTCTTGTCGTGCCCGACCTTTGGTCCGCCGAGAGGAATAGGAAGCCTCTTCATGGTTACGTTTTTCGATCCCGGATGCGTGATGACATCGGCCGCCTCTTCGGATGACAGAGGATAGAGCGCTTGGTGATCTTCCTCCGAAAGCGTGATGTTCAGGCGAATGCGCTCCAGATTGACCTTCATGCTGTCATCCGAATCATTTCGGAAAATCACCTGGATGGCCACGATGCCCGCCGCGAAGGGGGACTTCTTCGGGAATTTGATCTTGTAGAGCGCTGGATCCGTCCATGGCCGCGCGGTGATTGTCATGCCTTCGTGAGATTCGAGCGATGCGGTCTTGAGCGAACCGGGCTGTTGCGGGGTACTGTTTTGAGGGAGTAACAACGGCGCCGCGAGAAAGGCAAGGATGAGGGTTAGCATTTGCACTGGGTTATAATAGACTTTTCTCATCTCGACGCCTTCGATTCCTGGGGGTTGCGCAGGGTTGCCCTGCGTCGCGCGCCGCCTGCGTCCGGCGGGGTGATGACAGACCGGAGCCACGCTTAGTGTATTTCATTTATAGCTTTCTCATGGGCCTTGCGGCCCTTTTGCTGACGCCTTACTGGCTCGTGAAGGGGCTGCGCCACGGAAAGTATCTCTCGAACATCGGGGAGCGGCTGGGGTTTTCCTTTCCTGCGCTTGACAAACTGCCTGCGAATTCGTCGGGCGCGATCTGGATTCATGCCGTGAGTGTCGGCGAAGCGCTTTCAGGCGTTACACTCGCCCGGCGTTTGAAGGAAGCTTATCCAGAGCGGCCCTTGATCGTCTCCACGACCACGATGACGGGCCAGGCTCTGGCGCGCGAACGCATTCCGTTTGCCGACGCCATCATCTATTTCCCATTGGATTGGGCCTTCTGCGTGCGGCGTGCGCTTACTGCTGTGCGACCTTCGCTCGTGCTGGTGCTTGAGACGGAAATCTGGCCTAACTTTCTTCGGGAAGCGGGACGGCGCAAGATTCCCGTCGTTTTCGTCAGCGGACGGATTTCGGATCGCTCCTTCGCGCGCTATCAGAGTTATCTCGGCGTCTTTGGTTTTTTCCTGCGCCCTTTCCTGAGAAACGCACTGTCGAATGCCAGCGCCTTCCTGATGCAGAGCGAGAAGGATGCGGAGCGTGTGCGCGCATTAGGCGCACCTGCCCATCGCGTGCAGGTCAGCGGCAATTTGAAGTACGACTTGGAGCTACCCTCGCCCACGCCGCTGTCGAATTGGTTCGCCGCCGAAATCAAACGCAGCGGCCGCTCACCGGTTATCGTTGCGGGGAGCGTCGTTGCGACGGAAGAGCCTCACGCGCTCATCGCGTTTGGAACCCTGGAAGGCGAGTATCCGAAGTCGCTGCTCGTGCTTGCGCCGCGCAAGCCGGAGTGCTTTGATGCCGCCGCGGAATTCATCGATGAGTCGCACCGCAAGTTCATTCGGCGTTCGCGATTGCCGATTCCAGGACCAGCCTCGAAGCAATCGGACGGCAACTCTAACGCTGCAACCATACCCGATGACATCACAGTTCTATTGCTCGATAGCATCGGTGAACTGGCGTCACTCTATGGACTAGCGGACGGCGCGTTCGTGGGAGGCTCGCTGGTTTCGTCTGGTGGTCATAATATTCTTGAGCCCGCGGCCTTCGGTAAGATTCCCGTGTTTGGTCCGTCCATGGAGAACTTTGCAGAAATCGCGTCGCGCTTCGTAACCGCAGGGGCCGCGATTCAAGTGGAAAGCCCGGAAGACGTCGGTGTCGCGTGGATCGAATTGTTTCGTGACCCGGAACGCATGAAAAGAATGAGTGAGACAGCGCGGCAGTTGGTGGCGAACTCCCGCGGGGCGACGGACCGTGCGATGGTGGAGATTGCAAAGCGCCTGGACGGCGCTGCGCGATGAGCTTCTCACCGTTAATGCGGACGCTGCTCTGGCCGCTGTCTGTGGCGTACGGTGCTGTCGTGCGCGTGCGGGCTTGGCTCTACGCGCAAGGTTGGCTGAGACAAAGGCGGCTGAAAGGAACGGTCATCAGCGTGGGCAATCTTACCGTCGGCGGCACCGGCAAGACGCCAATGGTCATCTGGCTCGCTGAGAAATTTCTTGCGGAAGGGAAGCGTGTGGCGATTCTGAGCCGTGGCTACCGCGGTGCAAATGGGACTAGCGACGAAATTGAATTGATGAAGTTCCGCCTCCCGGACCGCGTGTGTTTTGGCGCGGGCAAGAACCGTTTTGCCGAAGGCCATCGCCTCGAATCGCAGCAGCCCATTGACGTTTTTATTCTGGATGATGGTTTTCAGCATCTTCAGCTCGCGTGCGACCTAAACATTCTCTTGATGGATGTTTCGCGGCCGCTCGCCGGGGAACCCTTGCTGCCGGCTGGCCGGCTTCGGGAACCAATTGCGGCTATGAGCCGCGCAAACTTGATTGTTTTTACCCGCGCCGAATCGGCCTCCGGAACGCTTGAGGCGATCGGGAAGCTCCACCGCTACCCGGTTTTCGCGGCATCCACTCGGCTGCTCGGGTTCCGCCGCTTTGGCGGTGATATCACTCTCCTCACCGCTGAAGAAATCGGAGCTGGGCCATTTTTTGCGTTCTGCGGACTTGGCAATCCGGATGCGTTCTTCCGCGACCTCACAAATTGGGGGCTTACCATTTGCGACCAAGCCATCTTTTCCGATCACCGTCGTTACACCCAGCGGGACATCTCGGCGATTAAACAGGCCGCGAAGCGGGCAAGTGCGAACGCGTATGTGACTACGGAAAAGGATGCACAGAATCTGGGTACTGTTATGTTCGACGAGGCTCAGCTTTACGTCGCCGTAATCGATCTCGTAGTGGTGCCAGAGGCTGATTTCCGGAGTGTCCTTGAACGAACGCTGGAAACCGGCGCAGGAGCGGCGGTGTGAAGATCCTAATACGCGCCACGAACTGGGTGGGGGACGCCATTATGGCCCTGCCTGCGCTGCGGGCGGTGCGCAAACGTTTTGCTGACGCACAGATCGCGATTGTGGCACGGCCCTACGTCGCGGATATTTACCGCGATCAAGAGATTTGCAATCAGCTTATCCCGTACGATCCGGCGGGCTCGCACACGGGATTTTCTGGCCGCGAACGGTTGGCGACGGAGCTTCGCGCGCAGAAGTTTGACGTGGCCTTGCTGCTGCAAAACGCGTTCGATGCCGCTTGGCTGGCCTGGCGCGCAAGTATTCCCGAACGCATTGGTTACGGACGAGACGGCCGTAGCTTCCTTCTGACCAAGGCTGTGCCTCTTCCCCGGCAGGGGGAAATTCCTGCGCATGAGAAGTTTTATTATCTAGAGCTTCTGCGCCGCGCGGGCTGGCTGGATTCCTTGCAGGACGAATCGTTCATTGGCCTTCACGTTCCAAAAGAAAAGCGGCGGAGCGCCGAGGAATTTCTGCGCAAATCCGGCGTACGCCAGGGCGCACTGCGGATTGCCATTGGCGCGGGCGCATCGTATGGATCGGCAAAATGCTGGCCGCCTTCGCGTTTTGCGGACGTGGCGAATCGCCTACAGTCAGAAATGGATGCTGACGTAATCCTATTTGGGACCGCTGCTGAGGCCGCCGTTTCGACGGCGATCTCTGCCGAAATGAGCAGGCCTCCGATTGACCTCACGGGGAAAACCGCGATTGCCGATCTGCCTGGCCTTCTATCGCAATGTCATCTTTTTATCGGCAACGACTCCGGCGCGATGCATGTTGCTGCCGCTGTGGGCTTGCCTATCGCTGCAGTATTTGGCCCGACTGATCCGTTCGGCACAGCTCCAGTCACACCGCGCTGCAGCATCGTCCAGCAAAAGCCTTACTGCAGCCCCTGCTTTCTCCGCCGCTGTCCGACCGATCACCGGTGCATGAGCGCAATCACAGCCGATATGGTGGAGGCTGCTGCCAGCCCCTGGCTATCCTCGGCCCAGGTGCAGCGTGCCTGAGCAATCGGCCTTGCGCCCCGCTGTTTTTCTTGATCGCGACGGCACGATTGCCGAGGAAGTTGGTTACTTGAATCACGCCAGCCGATTTCGTATGTTTCCTTTCGTCGTGGCTGCCATTCACCGGCTCAACGAGTCGGGCTTGCCAGTGATTGTCGCCACCAATCAGTCTGGCGTTGGCCGCGGTTACTTTCCGGAGTCGCTTGTACACACCGTGAACAATTTGATGACCCAGCAGCTTGCCGCGGGCGGTGCGAAGATCGACGCAATTTATTATTGTCCGCACACGTCCGCCGACAATTGTGCGTGCCGAAAGCCCAAAACAGGCATGCTGGACCGTGCAGCCCGCGAGCACGCGGTCGATTTGCAACGCTCCTTTGTGGTTGGCGATCGTTATGGGGACGTGGAACTCGCGCGAAACGCGAGTGCGCGCAGCATTCTCGTCCGCACCGGCTATGGTGAAGGTGAACTTGCCTGGCACGCTGCAAAGTGGACTGTGCAGCCGGATTTTGTCGCTGAAGATCTCGCGCAAGCGGCGGATTGGATCCTGAGACAGCACAAATGAAGCGTCCACGCACGAAAGAGCCAGCGTCAACGTCGGTCGATCTGCTCGCCCTCCGCGATTGCGTTGAGCAATTCACCACGAAAACGATTGTCCTTCTTGGCGATTTCGTTGCCGACGAATTCCAATATGGCGAAATCTCGCGCGTTTCGCGCGAAGCTCCGGTGCTGATCCTCAAGCATCGGGAATCCCACATTGTTCCTGGCGGTGGCGCCAACGCTGGCAACAACCTCGCGTCTCTCGGGGCGCGTATCCTGCCTGTTACGGCCGTCGGCGATGACGCGGCAGGGGACGCGTTGGTCGCTCATTTCCGCCGCATGCGCGTCAATGTTTCCGGCATTTTCCGTGCGAAGGGCTGGACGACGCCGACGAAAAGCCGCTTTCTTGCTGGGTGGGCGCACACCGTGGGACAGCAGGTTCTGCGCGTCGACTACGAACCGAAATCACCTCTGCCGGATGCCGTTCGAAAAAAACTCCATCAACGCCTTACTGCGGATCTGCGCAAAGCACACGCTCTCGCCGTTTCGGACTACGGCTTTGGCATTGCGACTCCGGAATTAGTACAGCAGGCCTCCAGCAAGCGCAAGAATGAACTGCTTGTCACGCTCGACGCCCGATACCATCTGCATCGCTATGCGAAGGCGGGCATCACAGCCGCTACGCCGAACGAGGCCGAGCTTGAGGCAGAGCATCACGCCTCTATCGGTCAAGACACCGATGAGCTTGCGCGTGCAGGCCGCGCAACTCTTGCGGAGATGAAGTTGCAATCGCTGTTAGTCACCCGCGGACGGCACGGTGCAGCCTTGTTCGAGACAGGCGATCGCCTCACGCAAATTCCCGTTCACGGCAGCGATCAGGCTGTCGACGTAACCGGCGCCGGCGACACCGTTCTTGCCGCATATACTCTGGCCCTCGCCTGCGGGGCATCCGCGCTTGAAGCCGCGCACATTGCCAACATTGCCGGAGGCCTCGTCGTGATGAAACGTGGCACAGCCACGATTTCGCGCCCGGAACTTCTCGATGCCATCCGCGGCGAGGCATCCGGAGCCGCCTCTTAATTTATGCGCGAAGCTGTTTCCAAAATTGTTCCTCGAGCAGTACTGCGAAAGAAGATCGCGGAGCATCAGAGCCACGGCCGGCGCGTGGTGTTTGCCAACGGCTGTTTTGACACCCTGCACGTCGGACATATTCGCTATCTAGAAGGCGCTCGGCGCGAAGGCGACATTCTCGTTGTCGGAGTGAATGCGGACACGAGCGTCTGCAATCTCAAAGGGCCGGGCCGCCCCATCCTTGGTGAAAACGCGCGTGCCCACCTCGTCGCCGCGTTGCGATGCGTGGATTATGTAGTTCTCTTTGGCGAACCGAACGTCGAAGCTCTTCTCGAAGAGATGCGCCCGGACGTTCACGCCAAAGGAACCGATTACACTATCGAGACCGTGCCGGAACGTGCTGTCGCGCAGCGGCTAGGCATTCGCGTGGCCATCGTGGGGGACCCCAAGGACCACTCTACAAAAGAACTTCTGGATTCCATTCGCAAGGCGCCGCATGGCTGAGCCGCGTTTTCTGGTTGTGCGTCTCGGTTCCCTCGGTGACATCGTCCACACGTTTCCCGCCGTCGCCGGCCTTCGTGAATCGTTCCCGAAAGCTGAAATTGTTTGGCTGACGCATCCGCGCTGGAAAGCGCTCATCGAAAGCGGCGAACTCGCAACAGAAATCTGGGAGACGGAAACTCGCTCGTACAAATCCTTGGGCGAAATCATCAGACGAATCCGCAAGGAAAAGTTCACTGCTGCAATCGATTATCAGGGGCTATGGAAGTCCGCCTCGCTGCCTTTCCTAGGCGGCGTTCCGCGCAGGATTGGATTTTCCTCGCAAACGATTCGGGAGTTCGGCGTGCCGGTTCTGTACACCGATCGCGTTCACAGCACGCAAGCTCACATTGCCGACCAGAATGGAGAATTGTCGCAGCGCGCGGGCGCTCGCAACGGCGTTGCCCCGGTTGTGCTCTCGGTGCCCTCGATTCAAGAAGTCTTCGTACTGCAACTCCTGCGAGGATTTGGCATTGAGCGGCACGTCGTATTGAGCCCTGCGGGCGGCTGGCGCTCGAAATGCTGGCCGCCGGATCGCTACGGTGCGCTCTGTCGGAGAATGCGCGCCGCCCTCGGGCTGCGCTGCGTGGTGAATTATGGGCCTGGCGAAGAGGATCTGTTCTCAACGATCAAGACGGCCAGTGGAGAAGCGGACCCTATCGCTTACAATGGGTCGCTCACTCAGCTCATGGCCCTTCTTCGCACTGCGGTCTGCATCGTCGGTGGTGACACGGGGCCGCTGCATCTCGCGGTCGCTCTTGGAACACCAGCAGTGGCCATTTTTGGCCCGACGGATCCAGAGCGAAACGGTCCCCATCGCCCGGGCAACTCCTCCGACAAAGCTCTTCCGCTTGATATCGTCTTGCGCAGTCCGAATGCGGTGACCACCTATAAACGAGGCGATCAAGCTGATCCTTCGATTTTGGAAATTGACGTCGACGCCGTTTTTGAAGGTGTTCGCCGTCAAGTTGAGATTCGCCGATGAGCGCAGCCGGCAATTTTTTTGTGCGTTGGCGCGTTCGCCTGGGTTATCCGCTCGCGATAGCGGTTCTTTATCTTTCGCGGCCCACGCCTCGCAGTATTTTTCTCGGCGCACTGGTTGGAGTCATTGGCCTGTGGCTACGTGCGTCCGCAGCGGGCTATCTTCATAAGCAGGAAGTCCTCACCGTCACCGGTCCTTACGCTTACACCAGAAATCCACTCTATCTCGGCAGCGCTATCCTCGCTCTGGGAGCCGGAATTGCCACGCGTTCGTGGCTCTCCGGTTTAATCCTGATTGTCTATTTCGCCGTATTCTATTCCATCGTAATGCAGCGAGAAGCGAGTGAGCTTCGCCTCCGCCACGGCACATCTTTCGATGAGTATGCTCGCACTGTCCCGCTATTTATTCCGCGCCTGACCGCCGCGAAATTGCCGGGAGACTCCGCCGGTTCCTTCTCTTTTGCCCAGTACAAGAAAAATCATGAGTGGCAGGCCGCCGTTGGATTTCTGTTTCTTCTCCTAGTCCTGCTTGCGATCTGGCGCCTTCCCCTGCACTGAGGCAGCCGCGTTTCCGCCGTTTGGACATGCGACAAAGCAGCTAATCTCCAGTTGTCGGCCATCTGTCATGACTTGTACCGCCCCGTTTCGATCCGTCCTCAAGATTCGGATGCCCGCATTCTCCAATCGTTCCAGAAGCTCCGGGCTGGGATGTCCGTACGGGTTGTCTTCACCAGCAGATATGATCCCGACACGTGGCTGCACAGCCGCAAGGAATTCCGGCGTTGTCGAATTCTTGCTTCCGTGATGGCCGATCTTCAGAACGTCGGCACGCATTGCCTCCGGGCCATTCTCAGAAAGAATTTCACGTTCCACCTGTTTTTCAGCGTCTCCAGGCAGCAACAGTGTTTCATTGCCATAGCGCAACCGCAGAACCAGGGAATCGTTATTCTTTGCGGAAGGAGCCACCTCCTCCGGAACAATCTCCGGCCACAGGAATTCACCCTCGACACCATCCCAGCGAAAAGACTTGCCGCGCAACTCATGTTCGATGGGGATTTTCCGCTCGCGTGCCAGTTCCTCCAGCCTCACAAGCGCCGGAACGGACACTTCGCGCCCGATCCAAAGTTGCGCGACACGAAAATTCTCCAGGATTGCAGTCAGGCCGCCTAGATGGTCTTGGTGCGCGTGTGTCAGCGCGACAACATCCAGCTTCTGAAAACCCCGCGACCACAGATACGGTGAAACGGCTTCTTCACCCGGATCGACGCCGTTGTGTTCTTCGTGTCCGGGAAACCCGCCGAACGCTCCGCCTCCATCGATTAACAGAGTTTTTCCACCGGGAGTAACGACGAGCAGCGAGTCACCCTGCCCCACATCAAGGGCCGTCAATTCCAATTTGCCTTTCGTCAACCTTTCTCCAAAGGGATAGATGGCGATCGTCAGCGCGCAAGCGACGAATCCACCGCGCAATCCCCAGACCATAGTTTTGTGCAACGGATGCTTCAATCGCATTTCGGCGCCCAGCAGAATGCCCACAGCAAGAAACAACACAATCAGCCAGAGCGGTGGCCCGGGAATGCGGTAACTCCATCGCGGAAAATGCGCGAACCACTGGACAATGTGCAAAAGCAGTGAGGTTAGCCAGGCAAGCGGAACAGCAAGGAGTTTTCCAGCAGCCGTGAAAACCAGTCCGCAAGCCAAAGTCAGGAAGCCTAGCGGAACGACGATGCCGGTTAGCGGGACGGCTGCAAGGTTCACCAGCGGCGCCGACAAGGGAATACGATGAAAATCGCGCGCCATTAAAGGCAACATTCCGGCTTGCAGAGCCAATGTGAGAACCAACAGCTCCCACACACGAAAAGTCAGGGACAATCCGCCGGCGATAAGATCGCCGGTTGGTTTGCTCAGCCGTTGAGGCAACCGTGAAGTAAGCCACAGCGCCAGCGAACGCAGATCGATTCGGAATTGAATTGCGCGCGGCTCGTGAGCGGCATCTCGCGTTACGTCACGCCAGCCGCAAAGCGCGCGTACATGAGGTTGTGCCGTTTTCTCTAGCCACGGAAGCGCCAGTCCCGCAATGCAGCCTATGGCCACGAACGTCAATTGGAAGCTCGAGTCGCGCAGGGCGAGCGGTTTTGCCACAAGCAGAATTACAGCCGCAACTGCTGCTGAATTGAGCAGCTCCAGTCGGCGAAAGAAAAATCCGCCAAGCACAACGATCGCCGCCATCACTGCAGCGCGCAAAACGGGAGTGCGCTGCTCGACCACGCCCACATAAGCTGCGAGCATCGTAAGCGTGAACAGCATCGTCCACATCCGCGACAATCGCAGCTTCCTTCCTACCCAGTAGAGCGCGAAAGCGAGAGCCCCGACATGCAAACCTGCCACGACCAGCACGTGAAAAACGCCCGTCTTCTGAAAATCCAACGCTTCCGCTCGGTCAACAAAATTCCGGTCGCCCAAAAGCATCGCCCGCAAAACTCCTGCGACTTGCGGAGCGGCTGCGAAGAGCATATCAATCTCGTCGCGCAATGTCCTCCGCGCCCGTGCGAGAACCGTTCCGATAGTTGGAGTCGACGAGCTGATTCGTTCGATTAGCTGTGGCGTTCGCAGGGTGGCCACGATATCGATGTTTTGTTGCGAGAGATAAGCGCGCCGATCGAACGCGCCTTCATCCTTGAAAATCTGCGGCCGCTTGGCCTCCGCCAAAACCGCCACTTCGTCTCCCGCATGAAGTTCCGGCGGCACCGGACCCTCCGGATGCGCTGTGAAGCTCAGGCGCAAGCCTCCTCGCGCCGGATGAAAGGCCCCTTCGAACTCAACACCGGTAAGCTCAATTTCGTATCCGTAGCCCCATGGCAGGCGGGTCGGTTCATCACGCAGATGACCGCGCCATCGCAGGGGTGTTTTCAGCGAGATGCGGCTTTGTTTGACGAGCGAGATCACGTGATTCGCATCTCGCGGTAGTTCTGCAATGCAAACGCCTAGAAATCCAAGCAGCACCCAGCCAAGCAGGGAAGCGACGGTTGCAGGAAAAAGATACCCAATTCTTAAAAGAAGGATTCCAGCGAGGACGAAGAAAGCAACTAACAGGAAAAGGGAAGAAAGGAGAATGTGAGAGCAAGCATTTCTTGCAACCGTAGGATGCAAGCCGAGCACGATGCCGCTAGCAAATGCCGCGACAATCGCTACGGCGGGCAGCCTCATGGCGCTCGTCGCAACCTGACCAGCGTTTCGATATGAAATGTTTGTGGGAACAGGTCGAACAGGTGCATCTCCGCGATTTCATATCGGACACTTGGCCCGATGATTTCCTTTGGTTTCCGAGGTGAGCTCATCAAAACCGCCAAATCGCGGGCCAGCGTGGACGGATCGCAAGAAAGGTACACAATTTCTTTGGCGCCAAGTTCCGCGAGCTTGCCCGCAGCTTCTGCGCCCAATCCGGCCCTTGGCGGATCAAGGATCACAAAGTCTGGCCGTTCTTCCGTTTTTTTCAGAAACTCTTCGGCATGTTCATTGTGCGAGACAATCGTGACGCCGACCATCTCAGCATTAACGTAAAGGTCCCGTGTAGCAGCAAGATTGGCATCCACGCTTACCACTTTTCGGAATGTCTTCGCCAGCGGCAACGTGAAGAACCCTACGCCCGAATACAGATCCAGCGCCAGCTCGCCATGCGCATCGGCTGTCACGGTCTTCAGCAAATCCTCGATCAGAAATCGGTTCACTTGAAAGAACGAAAGATGGCTGACCCGGTATTTGAATCCGCCGGCTTCGTGCGTCAAGTAACCCGGCCCCGTCAATTCAAAGCGATTTTTCTTTTGGTCTAGCAGCAGCAAACTTTCGATCTCCGGCAAAGCCTCGCGGAAAGTGGCCGCGAGTTCCGTGGCTGGCTTCGAGAATTTCTCAAACGCCACATTCAACGCAATTTTTTCGTCCGCCGAATCGGCAAACGCTTCAATCTCCTGAATCCCCGCCGGCAATGTGCTGGAGCGCGCCATGTCTTGAAGCTGGGCGAAGGTGCGCGCAAGGCGCGGAGAAAGCACGGGGCATTCATCGATCGGCACGATTATTGAGCTTTCCGGCAGGAAGTATCCCAGCGCGCGAGGCATCCCGCCCCTCACGGCCCACTGGGCGCGGTTACGATAGCCGTAAGACACCGCGGAATGCTCGACGATTGTACTATCCCAAGTGATTCCGCCGAGACGCGAAAGCGTCTCCCTCAAAATCTCTTTCTTGAGCCTTAACTGTTCCTCCGATGGAATGTGCTGGTAATGGCAGCCGCCGCATTTCTGAAAATGCGCGCACTTTGCTTTCCCGCGCTCTTTCGCGGGTGAAGTCACCTCCAGAAGTTCCGCCCAGACCAATTTCTTCTTTCGTGACTTGGCGTTTGCGCGTACTTCTTCGCCTGGTAATACATACGGCACAAAAACGGTATCTCCATCGGCGTGCGCCAAGCCGTCACCACCGTAAATGAGCTTCTCAATCGATAATCGTAACGCATCAGCCATACTGCCGTCCTATTCTAAGATAACTTGTGGCGCAGGTGTGAGATCAAATCGTTCTTGTTTGCGAATGGCCGGTCATCTTGCTGACCAACGCTACGTCAAGTAGAAAAGGCTCAGGCGCGGGATTCCGAATTCTTCCAGGAGCCGTTTCTGGATGTACTGTTTTTCGACCATTGCCAGTTGCTCAGCTTTCATCTTCCGCCGGTACATTGCCAGCTGCCCATCCACTTCGCGGCGGACCTTCAGCATCAGCTCTTCCGGCGCGTGGCTGGTCAACAGTGTCTGTATCTTCTCATCCAGAACCGTCAAACGCCGCTCCAAGTCTTCCAAGTCCAGCGTTGCCGGTGTATCAAGAATCTCGGCGCTGGACTCCAGCGATTCCACAATCCCTGTCAAACGCTTAGCCATCTCCGGGTGTCTCTGCAAACTCTTTTCCGCCGCCTGTTTCAATCGCTCCACATTCTTCGCAAAATATTTCCTCAATTCGTCTCGCGAAAACGCTTCGCTTTCAGTCCTTTGAGCGGCTCTTGGCGAGCTTCCCGTAGCCGCCTCCTGCTGTTCCTCTGCGGCTTCCAGCACCGCGTCGGTGCAATATGCCAGATTCTTCAGCGGCTTTCCTGCTCCTCGCCGCGACCGCTGATAGCTCTCAAAGGCCTTGTCCATGCCTTTCAAAGCGGCTTCGAGCGGCACTCCGGCTTTCTGCCATGCTTCCATGATCGCCCAGTCCAGCGGGGACACCAGCAGATGCGCCCCGCGTTTCTTCCAAAAATACTCTTCGATTTCCGTGAAGTAGTTGAAGTAGTTCCAGCCGTCCATTTTTGTTGGCGACGCCCCTAGAATTCCCGGCTGCAGGTTTCGATCCCGCCAGGGTCGCCGCTCGGCGCCGCTTAACTCTGCGCTTTCTTTGCCGGTGACGCCGCCGCGCTCTTGCCGTGTTCCGCCGGCTGGTTTTTCTCCCAGATCAATCGCAGGCCGGTCAGAGTAAGGAATTCGTCCGTGTGCTGGATGTGCTTCGACCCTTTAGACACCAGCCTGGCCTGCCCGCCGGTCGCAACAACCTTCGCATCTTCGCCCAACTCTTTCTTTATCCGCGCAAGCATTCCATCCACCATGTCCACCGCGCCGTAATACAAACCCGCCTGCATGTGCGTGACGGTATTGGTTCCGATCACTTTCCCAGGCTCCTTGATCTCCACACGGGGCAGTCGTGCGGCGCGCGCAAAGAGGGCCTCCGACGAAATCCCGAGCCCCGGCGCGATGACCCCGCCGAGGTATTCACCTTTTGCCGAAATTACATCAAACTTAATCGCCGTCCCGAAGTCCACTACAATGCACGGCCCGCCGTATTGATGAAACGCCGCCACCCCGTTAACAATACGGTCCGCGCCCACTTCCGACGGATTGTCTACCAGCACAGCCATCCCGGTCTTCACGCCCATTTCCACGAACAACGCCTTCTTTCCAAAATAAACCCGCGACATTTCTGCGAGTGTTCGATTCACCGGCGGCACGACCGAGCTGATGATCACTCCCGTGATGGCGTCCCTGTCCAGCCCCGCGAGCGTGAAAAGATTCCTCGTCAGCACGCCATATTCGTCAACCGTCTGCTCCCGCGCCGTCGTCAAACGCCAGTTCGCAACCAGTTCTTCGCCGCGAAAAACGCCCAGCACAGAGTTGGTATTCCCCACGTCAATGGTCAGCAGCATCTAGCGTGCCTCCGTGACGTCCCCTGAAATCACCGCCGTAATTCGCCCGTCTTCCCGCTCCACTTGCAGCAATCCTTCCGGCCCAAGCCCTGCCGTCGTACCGGAGTAGCTCTCGGTTCCGTTTGTTACTCGCACGCGCTTGCCTTTCGCATAACTCGACACCGATTCGAAGCGCGCAATTACACTGGCCACGCCTTCCCGCACGAATTGATTGTAATCGTTCTCGAATTCGCGCAGCAACCGCACCAGCAGTTCCATGCGCGATTGCCGTTTGCCCGTTTCCGCGCGCAGGGAACTCGCTACATTGGAAAGCTCCCCGGGGAACTTTTCTTGATTCACGTTCAGCCCGATTCCCACAATCACAAATCGCACTTGATTCGGTTCCGCGTGCATCTCCGTCAGGATGCCTCCGACTTTTTTCCCGCGAATAAGCAAGTCGTTCGGCCACTTTAGCTCCACCTTCAGCCCTGTCACGGCCTGCACCGCGGAATGTGCCGAGAGTCCTGCCATCATGGTCAGCAGCGGAGCCTGCACGGGCGCCAACTTCGGTCGAAGAAGCAACGTCACATAAATTCCCGCCGCGCGTTCGGAATGCCACTTGCGTCCCGCGCGCCCGCGTCCGGCGGTTTGCTCTTCCGCCAGGACGACCGCGCCTTCCGGTTCCCCGGCATGACCCAATTCCAGCGCCACGCGATTCGTCGAGTCCGTCTTGAAAAAATGAAAGATGCGTTTCCCGAAAAGGCCGCCTTTCAGCCGTTGCTTTAGCATGTCCGGGGTCAGAATATCGGGCACCTGCTCCAGGAAGTATCCGGTTGCAGGCTGGCCTTTTGCTTTGACGCCCAATCCGCGCAGGCGTTCCACCCACCGCCACACGGTCGATCGCGAGACGCCAATCTCCTTTGCAATTCGCGCGCCGCTGATTACGATGGTGGCGTTCTCCGACAGCAACGTAAGCAACCCCGCCAGCCGCCGGTCGGTCGTGCCCGGCATGGATTCTTGAGTCATCGGGATTTGCCGCGCCCCTTCGCGCCGCCTAAGCTTACGTTCCCTCGATGCTGTCCACAAGCAGGCTGAGGTTCGCGGCAGGCGCCGAGTGCGTCAGCATCCCCGAAGAAAGAAAGTCGGCGCCTGTCTCCGCGTATGCTCGCGCGTTGTCGAGCGTGATCCCACCGGAGATTTCGATAACGCATTCCGCGCGAATCCCCCGCGCGATCTTCACGCATTCCGCGGCGCGCTCCAGTGGCATATTGTCCAGTAGCACTGCCTCGGCACCGGCCCCCAGTGCTTCCAGCAATTCTTTTTGGTTACGAACCTCGATCTGTACTGGCAAGGGGCCTGGGCCGACGACTTCCGGGTCCAGCCCCGCCGCATCATAAGCGCTCGCGGCCCGGGGGGGCTGCGACTTTGGCAACACATAGGTATGCGCTTTGTCTACCGCTTCCTTCATTCCTCCAGCCAGCGCGACGTGGTTCTCTTTCAGTAGGATGGCGTCATAGAGACCGAAGCGGTGGTTGCTGCCGCCGCCCGTCTTCACCGCATACTTTTCCAGCGCCCGCAATCCAGGTGTTGTTTTCCTCGTATCGCGGATGCGCGTCCTCGTGCCCGCCAGTTGCTCCACAAAGCGCCGCGTCAGCGTCGCAACTCCGCAAAGATGCGCCAGAAAATTCAGTGCGGTTCGCTCGCCCGTTAGGATTGCGCGGGCATTTCCTTTGATCTGCACAATCTCCGCACCAGGTTCTACAAACGAGCCGTCGTTGTGCGGAAATGTGACCCGAATCTCTGGATCCAGGGCCCGGAACACTTTTTCGGCAATCGGCAGACCCGCGCAAACCAGCGTTTGCCTGGCGAGAATCTTAGCCCTTGCTGACGTGCGGGGCGGTACAACCGCCGAGGTCGTCGCGTCTGCCGCGCCGATATCCTCTTCCAGCGCGCGCCGCACCAGGTCAGCAATGTAATGAGAGTTCCAATCCATAAGATCCCGAAGAACTATGAATTTTTTTCAAGCTGCGACAAGCGATCCTTCAGCTTTCGCAGTTCAATGCGCTGCTCGGCGAGAGTAGCTTCGAGCCCTTTAATGATTTTTTCTGGCGCGCGGCTGCGGAACGTCTCATCCCCGAGCTGCCGCTCCTTTGACGCGATAGCCTTCTCCAGACCCTCGATCTCTTTCTTCAACCGCGCCCTCTCCGCCGTCGCATCTGCTGTGTCGGAGTATGCGACGCGCACGTCAAATTTGGCCGTGGAGCGCACTGCGCCACTCTTGCCGTCGAACTGCTGCCGTGGCACGATGCGAAGCTCAGTTAAAACGGCGAATCTCTCAATAGCCCCGCGATTTGCTTGAACCAACGCACCTATACCGGCATCGCTCGTGGAGAACTCCGCCGCCACTTTCTTCTTAGGATCAAGTTTCAGTTCTGCGCGAATATTGCGCAGCGCGGTGACCACTTCTTGAATCGCGCCAACCTCACACACGGCCTGTTTGTTTTTCCAGTGCTCAAACGCTTCTGGGAATTGTCCCAGCGCGATCGATTTCGCACCCGCCTTTTGCGGTAACTGGTGCCATAGCTCTTCCGTCAGGAAGGGCATAAATGGGTGCAACAGCCGCAATGCCGCGTCGAACGCTGCGAACAAATTCTTCCATGCCACGGTCGCCCGTTCACGATCTGCGCTCTGGAGTTCAGGCTTCACCCACTCGATGTGCCAGTCGCAGAAGTCTCCCCAGAAAAACTGGTACGCGCCCTGAGCCGCCTCGTGAAACCGGTAATTCGCCAGTGCATCATTCATCAGTTCGATGGTTGCTGCCAGCCGCGCAAACATCCACGCATCCACGAGCGGAACGTCGCCACGATAAGTGTAAGGCGCCTTCGCGCGCACTTCCGGCGTTGCTAACTCTTCCAATTTCGCTCCGCCCTCTTCGAATTTGTCCAAATTCACGAATAGAAATCGTGCCGCGTTCCAGATTTTGTTCGCGAAATTCCGTGCACTTGCCAGTTTGTCCTCGGACAACACAATGTCGGTCCCTGGCGCCGCCATCGACGCCAGGCAAAACCGCATCGCATCTGTTCCGTACTGATGATTCAGCGCCACGGGGTCGAGTCCCGTCCCTTTAGACTTGGACATTTTCTCGCCGCTCCCGGTGCGCACCAGCGAGTGCAGATATACCGCGCGGAAAGGAACTTTGCCCGTGAAGTGAATCCCCATCATGATCATCCGAGCCACCCAGAAAAACAGGATGTCATATCCAGTGATCAGCAGGCTCGTCGGATAATATTTCTTGAAATCGGCCGTTTCTTCGGGCCACCCGAGCGTTGAAAACGGCCAAAGCCCTGAACTGAACCAGGTGTCCAACACATCAGGATCCTGTTCAAGATTCGCTGACCCGCACGTCGCGCACTTCGCCGGCTTCTCCCTCGCCACAGTGACGTGCTTGTTCTCTTTGCAGTACCACGCTGGAATCCGGTGTCCCCACCAGAGTTGCCGCGATAGCGTCCAGTCGCGGATGTTTCTCATCCAGTTGAAATATTCCTCGCGGCGGTTATCCGGCACGATCTGGATTTCTCCCCGCTCCACCGCTGCGATGGCTGGCTCCGCCAGGGGCTTCATCTTGCAGAACCACTGCGTCGAAGCCCGCGGCTCGACAATCGTCTTGCTTCGTTCGCACAAACCGACGGCATTTGTGTGCTCGGTGATTTTTTCCAAAAGGCCCAGCGCTCTCAAATCTTCAACGATCTTTTTCCGCGCCTCGAAGCGGTCCATCTCCGCGTACGCGCCTGCCGGCGCACCCATTTTGCCGTCGTCCGTCATAACGTCGATTTCCGCAAGTTTGTGGCGGCGGCCCACTTCGAAGTCATTTGGATCGTGCGCCGGGGTAATCTTCACCGCGCCCGTTCCAAACTCGTGGTCTACCATCGCATCCGCGAGAATCGGAATTTCGCGATTCATCAATGGCAGCAACGCTTTCTTGCCAACAAGATGCGTATACCGTTCGTCTTCCGGATTTACCGCCACGGCTGTATCGCCCAGCATCGTTTCCGGCCGCGTCGTGGCCACCACGAGAAACTCTTTCGTCCCAACCACGGGATATTTGATGTACCACAAATGACCCTGCCGCTCTTCGTGCACCACTTCCAGGTCGCTCAGCACGGTGAGGCACACGGGGCACCAATTTACTAGCCTCTTCTCGCGGTAAATCAATCCTTCTTCATACAGGCGCACGAACACTTCGCGTACCACGCGCGACATTTCCGGTGACAGCGTAAACTTCTCCCGCGACCAGTCGCAGCTCTCCCCAATGCCCTTCATCTGGCGCGTAATCTCGCTGCCTGCTTCCGCTTTCCACTTCCATACCTGCCTTTCAAACTCTTCCCGCCCCAGCGTGTGGTAGTCAATGCCGCGATCCATCAGGTGCTTCACCACCACACGCTGCGTCGAGATGCCCGCATGGTCAGTACCAGGAAGATACAACGTGTTGTATTCCCGCATGCGATGCCATCGAGTGAGGATGTCGATCTCCGTGTGCTCCAGCATGTGTCCGATGTGCAGTGAGCCTGTCACGTTGGGAGGGGGAATCACGATCGAAAACACCGGCCCAGGCGCATTCACATCGGCCTTGAACAGAGCTTCCTTTACCCAGAAGTCTGCCCACCGCGGTTCGATCTGCCGTGGTTCATACGCCTTTGCTATCTCGCGAACCATTCGGTGCGCTTCTCCCATGCAGTGACGGGCCTTGGCCTGCCCGTTCTAGATGCGTCTAAACCGTTCAGAGTAATCTTCGACTATACGAGGGGCAAAGCAGTGGCGTCAATTCGGCGGACGTAGTCCTGCGAAAGAGATTCATTTTTGCGAATGCAAAGTAGGGTGGATTTTTCGACTCGACAGGGCGGGGAATTACGACTTCTTCGACTTCATCTCTTCCTGGACCATCGCTTCCACAACGGGCTTCAGAATCTCACGCGTAACCGCCTGCAAAACCTCGGGATTCAACTTTGCCAGTACCTTAGCGACGAGGTCATCCATGCTCGGGGTCGGAGCGGGGGTAGTTGCCGTAGCTGGAGTTTCTAGGATTTCCTCCGTCGCGTAGAAGCCCGCTCCGTCGTAGGTTTGTTGCTCCGGAATAAGCGTCGCGTCTTCGGCAACTTGAGCGGCTTCCTCGCGGATGACCTCCACGGTTTCCGCAGGCAAGGCCGCTTCCTCGATCACCTTCTGAGCCGTTTCGCTGATGGCCTCAGTAGCCTTTTCCGTTCCGTTGCTGGACGCGGGAGGAGCGGCCACCGGCGCACCAGAATCCCACGTCGAAGCCAGCCGGTTAGCCTTCTCCAGTTCGGCATTCCAGGGGTTTGACGGCACAGAAAACCACGAGTCTTTCGATGTTTTCGTTTGCGGCTCGGCTTGGCTCGCTTCGGGTGTGCTCGCAACCGCTGTCTCCGGTGACGATCGTTCGCGTTCCTTCACGGGAGTTACTTCTTCCACAGCCGTGGGTGTCTTTGTCGAGATCTTTTCCTGTGAAGCCGGCGAGCTCACGCCCGCCCACGCGTCCGTCACAAATGGCGTACTCGGAATCGCTCCAGTGGTGACCGCTGGCAGTTCCGGAATGCTCGCGGTAGGAGAGGGCGCTTCCGCAACGTAATTACTTGCCGCTGGCGCCGTCTTCACCACTTCCGGCCTTTCTTCAACCGGTTCCCAGGACTCCCCGTGAGCTTTCCGGGCAAGAATCTGCTCGAAACTTCCCGAACGCCAATCCTTCGATCCACCGCTCGTTCCGGAATCGGCGGAACTCTCCGCTTCTTCACGCCGCCAAGGAGCAGGAGGTTTTTCCTCTTCCGCTTCCTCGTCAAGTTCCTCTGTATCCGTATCGCGCCAATCGCGCTCCGGCGCCAAATCAGGATGCGCCTGCGGCAGAAAGCCCAGTTCGTCATCCTTTTCATCCGTTGGCGTCTCCAACAGGCTCCCGAATGCCACGGGTTGCGAGCTGCTGTCAATTTGCACTGGCTCAGGACGCGCCGGCACAGGCACTTCATCCACAAAACTCTCTTGCTCCAAGGCCGCAATCACTGGTTCATGAGACGCAGTGTGCACCGGGATGCTGCTCACCATGGGTATAGGCGCAACACTCGGAGTAAGCAGATCGCTGGCCCTTAAAACCTCCGGTTCCGGAACTTTCATGGGGCTGGCCCCCGCGTGAGCTACGCCAGCGCGTTGCAGCGCTGATTTCACCATCGAAATCAAAGGATCCGGCGGAACAAACGGTTTCTTCAATACGCCGTCCGCTCCCACTCGCTGTGCTTCTTGCTCATCCAGTGGATCAAACGCGCCCACTAGCAGGATGACGGGGATATGCGCAAGCGAAGCATCCATCTTCACATACTGGCAAACTTCATACCCGTTTCGCACCGGCATGAATACGTCGGCAAGCACCAGGTCAGGACGCAAATCGGAGATTTTCCGCACGGCTGCTTCGCCGTTGCCAACGGCAACGACGTCGATGCCCTGATCTTTCAGGGCCAGCCCCACCATCTTCTGGATGTTGCTGTTATCGTCCGCGACCAGAATCTTCGCCACCGAGCGTCCTCCGCCGATACGCTGCCTATGCTGGCCACACCCGTGCGTGGCCGTACGAATGACCTACTCCAACCTATTGGAGCACCCGTTCCAGTTTGCGTCAATCTCAAGAGGGCAGCCGTGTGTCGGAAGTGAATACTGCACGCATGGCCCGTCCAGAGGCGTCGTTTTTGGCCCAAAAACACCCGGGATACGGTCCTCTATGACCGTACCCCGCAGTGTTTCTCCTGATCTTCGCCCTGCCGCAAACCTTACCAGGGCACGATTTTTTTCAGGCCCTTCTTTTTCTTGCTAGTCGATTCTTTCTTATTATCACTGTTAGATTTTCCGTCCTGCGCCGCCGCGTCCGTCTTAGCTGCATCGCTGGTTTGGCCTGCGGCCGCCGGAGTCTCATCCGTCTTGCTTGGGTCACCCGGCTGGCCCGTTGCCGCTGGTGTGGCATCGGTCTTGGGTGTTGTCTCGGCTGTTCCATTTGCGGAATTCTCCGTCGTTGGAGCCGCGTTTGGATCCGCTGCCGCAGAAGGGCCCGCTTCGCCCCCGTCCGTCGCTGGCGTAACACTCTCCGCCGTACTCGTTGTCCCGCCCGTGCTTCCCGGTGTCACCGTCGCAACGATTCCGGTTGTAGTCGCTCCTTGGGACGGACTCCCGCCCCTCAATATATCGATTCCCGTTTCGCTTTCCGAATCGGGCGTCATCGTTGGTTTTCCGGTTGTGGCCGCCACCCGCAACTCCTGCCCCGGACCGGTACGAATTAGACCCAGCGGCTTCTTGATCATCGCCTCGCGCTGCCGCGGCGCATTCTGCTCCGCCGTCATCCACGCCACGGCTTTGGGATCCGGCTGCGGGATCGGCGCCCCGAGGGCCTTCAACCGGCTCTTGGCATTGGGGACGAGCGGCGACAAAGGATAATTGCGAACGATCCGTGCGTAATAGGGAACTGCAATCTCCTTCTTTTCCGTGCCTTGCCATATGTTCCCGAGCATCCACAGCGCCTGGTCCGATTTGCTGTAAAGAGGGTAACGATTTACCAATCCTCTTAGCCGCGATTCCGCCGCCTTCTTGTCTTCCTTCACGTAGTAGTAGTAACCAATGCGGAAGTCGCCTTCCGCCAGCAGTTCCTGCACTTCGCGCAAGCGTTGTTCGGCCTTGGGAGCCAGCGGATCATTCGGGTATTTTGTCAGGAAAATTTGGAACTCATCCTCGGCTGCGCGAGCCTGTGTGCGGTCGCGGTCCGGTTTTTCCATCTGCTTGTAGTGCGTCATCGCCACTTGCAATTGCGCGTAGGCCGCTTCCGGCACCATAGGGAAGAAAATCCCGAAATCCTTGTACGCCTGCACAGATTGCGTCAGATTCGCCGTCCCACCCTCTTTGTAAAACGAATCGGCGATCGCCAGCTTGGCCTTGGCAAGATACTCGCTGTCCGGATAGGTGTTGATGAGAGTCTGCAAGTTCAGTCGGCCGACCTCATGCCGCCCGTGCTTGATATCATCCATTGCCTTGTCATATAGAATCTTGTCGGGCTCCGCGGTATTCTCCGCACTCGTCGACTTATTGACCCTTTTCTTCTTATGAAAGATTTGCGCATCGCACCGCGTCGCGCTCAACAGAAACAGTCCTGTTATCGCGAATAGAGCGCAGCGCTTTACGGTCGCTAGGAACGAATTAAAGAGCAAACTTCACCTCTCTCAAATCGGCGCTTCCCCGCAGCGGTCCGTCGAAAGCCTCGGGCGCTTCCCGGCTCCATGCTGTAAGGGACACGCAATTATACCCTGAACGAATGGCCAGGCCGAACAACTACTTTGCACCTTCGACCTGTCTAAGCCGAATTACCCTCCTCTGTGATGCCGCCTTGCCGCGCAAGGGGTTGCCTCTGCCCTCTCGACCCCGGAATATTTTCCCCATCCCAGTGGTACTACACAAATGGCAGGGTGTAAGCTCCTGTTGCCACTGAATCCCAACTCCGAGGGGAGATTCTCTATGAAGCGCAAGATCGCTTTGGGGCTACTGGTTGCGGCTGTCCTCGCGGCGGCCCCGGCCGTTCCGCAGCCCGGGAAATCCGAAGTCGCCAAGATGACCCTCAAGGTCGGCGACGCCGCCCCCAATTTCACTCTACTTAGTGACCAGTGGAAAGCCGTGAAGCTCAGCGACTATCGCGGCAAGAAGAACGTCTTTCTCGCCGTCTACGTCCTGGCCTTCACCGGTGGTTGAACGAAGCAACTTCAGGCGGTCCAGGCTGGAATCGCCTCCGGTAAGATTGACACCTCGGACACCGAAGTCTTCGGTGTCAGTGTAGATAGTCCCGCTGCCAACGCCGCATTTGCCAAACAGATCGGCATCAGATTTCCTCTCCTTAGCGACATGAACCGCAAGATGCTCAAGGCCTACGGCATCCTCAAGGAGTACAACCAGCACGATGAAACCTATGAATGGGCCTTGCGGGCTAACATCGTCATCGATAAGCAGGGCGTCATTCAATTTGTCGAGGAAGGTGATAGTGCCGTCGATCCCAACACTGCCCTGACAATGTGCACCACTCTGCACAAAAAGGACGTCACTAAATAGATTCCGGTCTGGGCGGAGCCTCGCCATCCTTTGTCGAACCGATTAAGCTAAGGGCTCAGTTTGCCACTGTCAATTCAATGGTCGAACTCGCCGGAACCCTCGTCCCGCTCATCGGCGACTGGTCAATCACCGCTCCGTGCGGCCACTGTGGTGCCGTCACATAATTCACTTTGCGCCGCATTTGCGCCACGTCCAGCCGATGCTGTGCTTCGATCTCATTCAGACCGGTTAGGTGTGGCATTACGTAAGCCGTCTCGCGCGTCCCTTGCGAAACCAGCACGTCCACTCGCGGCGTCGCTGCTCCCGCTCCGGGCTTGGGGTTCTGGATCACGACTGTATCGACCGGCGTCGTCGGCATGGTTACGCCTGAGACTTCTCCTACTTGCAATCCCGCCCGAAGAAGTTCGATTCGCGAAGCCCTCAGAGAATTGCCTTCCAGCAGCGGGATCTGCAACTGACGTTGGCCCAGGCTCAGCACCACGTGCGCCTGCTGCGATACTTTCATCAGCAAGCCAGACGGCGGTGTCTGCCGCACCACCGCGTTAATGGGCTGGTCGCTGTAAATCCGGTCAGCCACACGGAGCACCAGTCCTCGCGACTGCAATATCCGGCTCGCTTCGGAAACATTTAAACCCACTAGATTCGGCATCGTCACTTCGCGTCCGTGAATCGCAATGCGCATCAGCAGCGTCAGCCGTCCCAGCCATTCCAATCGCTCTCCAAGAGTCATATGCTAAAGTCTCGAATCTCAGCCCCGATTCGTCAACGGTTTTCCCCCGAGGATTGCGTTGCTTCGCTTCCTTGCGAACCAGCCCCAACTTCTCGGCGGGCGTTTTACTTTGGAGCGCCACCGGCTGCCGGACCGGGTTGGCCGGCCACATTTCTTACGTCGTTCACCAGGGCCGCCATTGCCTGGTCAAAGTTCTTATCGCGGTTCCCTTGCAAGAGTGCAGGTTGGACGTGCTCGATGTAGGTCCATAGCAATACACGGGTTTTGAGGTCCACGATCGTGAGCCGGAGGTGTGCATCTCGAAGCGTTCTATTGGATACGGACGTCCCACCTCCGCCCGAAATGTCTTCCCCCAAAAGTCGTGATGCAAAACTTATCTCAAACACCAACTCAGCATCGGCGGGAGCACTCACCAATTCATATCGCCCCCAACCTTTCAGGGCCGTATAGAGTTGGTTGTACGCACGGTCGGGTCCCCCACTGAAGTCACCAAGGGTGTCATCCCCGGCGTTGGAGACAAATACCTTCCGGGCTGTGAAGATTTGCGTGGGCAACGGGGCTGGGAGCAATTCCTTCTTGTTTTGTGCTCGCAAGTTCGGAACTGCCACCCATGCAATCGCAAGAGCTACAAACACGATCCCTCGTTTCATGATCTTTGACATGGTCCCTCCAATCTCCATGTTATTGGGACGCGCGTGTGGGATGCGTAGTTACTAGGGGGCTAAGCTGTTCATGGCCTGGGAGCCAGTGTCTCGTTTCGCTTTCAAGGGCAGTTGCCGCCGTCTTTCCGCTAGCGGCGAGGTTTGGCCCGCACCAGTATCGCGCACGGCCTTCAGCCCCTTTCTACTAAGAACGGAAAAGCCGGTCACTTCTTTAGCGGCGGCGCCGGATAATCCGGCAGCTTGTCCTTACTCGTGTCCGCCCGCTTCACTTCCAGCTCATCAAACAGCAGCGACGGACTGATAATCGTCGTCGGCGCGCCGCCGGCCCGGTTGCTCACCAGCGGATCGTTGCCGACGGCGATCAAATCGCTCCTTAGCGCGCGGATGTCCAACTCATTGAACACCGCGCCCCGCACCAGTTCTTCATGCCCATCTTTTGCGTAAACCCGATAAAGCAGCCGCGGCGAATTGCCCGGCCCCAGCGTTTCCACTCGATAACCGTACGGCCTGCCCTGGTCCGTCACCATCTGCATCACCCTTTTCTTCAGCTCCTCGGGTGATTGCGCCTCCGAACTCTTCACCAGCAGAACGCCCAGGCTCGGCGCAGGGAAAGATCCCGGCCCGGCTCGTCCGTGTCCGTTCGAGGCAGGGAAGTCGCGAATCGGCTGCCGCCCGATCAAATAATTCGACAGCGTGCCGTTCTCAATCGCGTTCACGGCCTGAGCCTTCACGCCTTCGCTATCTACCATATAGCTTCCGACCAGGCTCTTCCCCTTGAAATCCTTCAAAGTTGGATCGTCCTCTATCGACAAGAAGTTCGGCAACACGCGCGTCTTGTAGCTCGTCGCGAACGCCCCAGTCGTTCGGTTCGGTTTCCCAAGTTGCGGCTTCTGTCCCAGGACGTTTTGCCCAATCAGTGAGGCCACAATGTCGTCCGCGGCATCCGGTGCGAACAGCACCGGCCCGCGATATTCCTCCTCAACGATCGGCGCTTGCCGTAACGCCACCACCGTATCCAGCATTTTTTTCGCTTCACCCATCAGTGCGTCGTGGGTCGGCAATTCTTCCGCACGCGCTACCATGAACGCCGGGCTCCGGCTCAGCCTCATTCCGTCCGCCGCTTGCGCCGAGCCGTTCAATTGCACGCTGTACGTCGTCCTTCCGCAGCGCGTGACCGTGCCTTCGGAATTCACCAAATATTCATTGATTGCCGAAAACCTCGCCGACGCCGTCACCGATTGCACATCCGGATATTGCCTGTACAAACCCGTCAAATCCTCCAACGTCTTCTTCCACGCCGTTTCATCGACTCTCAGCGATACCGTGGGCTCGACCGCAACCATTTGCGGCGCCTTCGCGAAGTCGTCCACGGGACTCGGGTCCGCGCTGAACTGCTTCATCGCGGCCTGTTTCTCCGCCAGCGCCTGTCCCGCGGCTTTGTACGCCTCGTCCGTCGTCAGCCATATCTGGTGGCGTAGCGCGATCGGGTCATTGTCCAGCGGCAAAATGTTCGATTCGCCCTGGCCCCTGCTGAAATAGCTGTCTTGCTTGTAATCCCCGATGCGCACAACCACGCGCAGCACGCGAACATGAACGTGCTGGTTCTCGCGCAATGCCCCGAACGCGGCCTCCGCGCCAAAATCCTCCACCTCATTCACGCGGTATTCCACATAATATGGTGCCTGGACCTGATCCATCTTGAGCTGCGCCTTGGAGCGGTCCAGTTCCGTCAGTAGCGCCTCTAGCAAACCGTCGCCCCTCGCCGCCGCGTGAGCCGCTACCATTGCCGCGTCCAGCGCCGGTTTCGATTTCGCGGAATCCGCGCGTCCGGGCGCGGCGTTCAGCGCCAACATCGTGGCAATTGCCATCCCTGTCCATGGTCTGAATCCGCGCAAGGCTGTCGGCCGGTGAAGAATCTTCATGGCTTCACCTCGGCCTTCATTTGCGCATCCTTGCCAGCGCCACCATCTTCAAATCCCGGCGGCGGCAACAGTGGCGGACGTTCATGCTCGTGCGCGCGCTTCTGCACTTCCATCTCGGAAAACAGCATCGCCGGAGCCACCGCCGCAACCGGCACCTGCCCGCTCTCCGCCCCGCACACGCCGTTGAACACGTGCTGCTGGTCCCCCGTGGTCATAATCCGCGTCAACGCCGCCAGCGGTGTCCCCACAATATCCACGCCGCGCACCAATTCATCGGGCTTCCCGTCCGCGTACACTTTGTACACAAGCACCGGCAGCACCTGGAACGCCTGCGGCAAGGACCGCGTCGTCAGCGTGAATCCGCCCTGAATGTCGTCGAAGTACAGTCCATAAGGTTTGCCCTGCTTCTTCACTTCTTCAATCAGCTTCTGCCGCATTTCTGTTTCCGGCACCGTCTTTGTCGAAGTGACAATCAAGTTTCCCTGGCGCCCCGTTGGCATCCGTCCCGGCTGGTTTCGTCCATGTCCGTTCGATTGTGCGAAATTCTTCACTGGCATTCGCGACATCAGAAAATTTTCCAGCACGCCGTCTTTGATCACTTCCACTCGCCGCGCCGGCTCTCCTTCATTGTCAAAGTCATACGAGCCCGCCAGTTTCATACCGGCCATCTCGCGCGTCGTCGGGTCGTCAATCACGCTCAGAAATTTTGGCAGCACTTCCTGCCCGACCTTTTTCGTGAACGTCTGTCCTTCTTCCTCGTCGCGCTGCCGGTGGCCTTCCAGTCTGTGCCCCAGCACTTCATGAAAAAACACTGCTGCCGCGCGCCCGCTCAACATCGCCGGCCCATCGTACGGCTCCGCCACCGGAGCCTTGCGCAATGCGCTCAAGTCCGTGGCCATTTCTTCAATCTTGCCTGCCAGTTCCGCTTCGCTCGGCAAGCCGCTCGCCGCCGGCGCCTGGAAAGTTTCCACGCGCAGCAAATCCATTCCGTCTTCGGCGCGCGTCTGCGCTTCCATAATCAGCCGCGCCGAAGCGCTCGGCGACACGATGGCGCTCCCTTCGCTCGAAACCATCCGCGAATTCGATCGCTGCACTTGAATCATCACCGACGCGAAGTACACTTCCGGATATTTCCGGAACGCCCCGGACAATCTCTTGATCTCGCCTTCCCATGCCGCGCGATCGAACGGTCCTGCCGTCGGCGCTTCCTCGATGTGCGTCTGCGGTTTCTCCTTCGAAAAGTCCGGCGACTTGTCCTCTTCTTCCGCGCGAACCGCCGTGTTCGTCCGCACGTTCAGCAGTGTCGGCACCGCCCGCTTGTATTCGCGATCCGTTAGTTCCCACAACACTCTAGAGATCGCATCCGCATCGTTTCCCAGCGGCAAGCTGCCTGAATTCACTCCGCTCGGCCGGCTCTGTCCATGCGTGTTGTCCAATTCTGGCGTGCCCACTCGCATGGTCACGTCCGCAAACCGCCTCTGGGCCGCGCTGTTGGTCAGCAAGCTTCCATAAGCTCCCACCAGCACCACGTAGTCTTGGTCGTACACCGTGTAGCTGAGGTAGTAAGGCGGCTGTTCGGCTTTGCCAAGCTCCGCCGTCGCGCGCGCCATCTCGTTTTGCATCGCTTTTAATACGGGATCACTCGCCGCGCTCGCAGCCGCCGGCTTCGCGGTAGTCTTATCGCCTCCCGCCGACGCGATCGGCAATCCCGCAAGTTGCGCAGCGAGCATCCAACAAGCCGCCGCGTGTGCGAAGTCCTTCCCGCGAAAACGCGCATTTCGGCGTTTGGCTGAAAATTCACAGGTTTTCATGGATGGTGAGCTCCCGTTACCACGCCCAGTCAAAGAATGTTTTCTTCCGAGTGCATGGGGCAAAACTGAAGTATGTCCTACTGCTTTGCTCCGCGCAAACTAGCTGTAGCCAAAGCGTTCACTGCTTTTCAATCGCGCGCCGTTCGCAAAATCCCCTGCCTTTACCGGCTTGCGACCCTCCAATTTGACTGCGCTGAGCGATAAAACGGTTGTGTCTCCGCAGCAAACAAACAATTCATTCTTTTCGGCATATAGACTTCCCGGCGCCGCCTCGCCACGGCCCCTCGGTGAGCCAGCGCCTTCTCCTTTAGACGCCGGTTCGCCCCAAACGTGGCAACTCTGCCCTCGGAACGTCGTATAAGCCCCCGGCCAAGGCGCGAACCCGCGCATCCGGTTATAAATCTCTGTCGCTGGCCGCTTCCAATCAATGCGTCCGTCTTCTTTCTTCAGCATTGGCGCGTAGCTGGCTTCTGTATGATTCTGGGCTCGAGGAACAATGGTTCCAGCGGCCAACCCGCGCAATGTTTCCACCATCAACGGCGCGCCAATCTCCGACAATCGAGCGGCAAGCTCCGGGGCCGTCTCCTTCGCGCCAATTTCAATTTCGCGTTGCAGCAGCATGTCCCCGGTATCCATCCCTGCGTCGATCCGCATCGTCGTCACGCCAGTTCGCGTTTCGCCGTTCACGATGGGCCAATTGATGGGCGCCGCCCCTCGATACTTGGGCAGCAGGGAAGCGTGCAGGTTGATCCAGCCCAGTTTAGGAAATGGCAGCAATTTCCCCGGGATAATTTGTCCGTACGCGATGATTACCACGGCATCGGGAGCCAGCTTACGCAGCAGCGTTTCTGCTTCCAGCGCGCGAATCTTTTCCGGCTGATGCACCGCCAGCTTCGCCGCCAGCGCCGCTTCCTTCACCGCCGAAAACGAAACGTCCTGCCCGCGCCCCCGCGGACGATCCGGCTGCGTAATCACGCCAACAATTTCAATGTCCGGTTGCGCCAGCAGGTGTTTGAGCGTGGGAACCGCAAACGAGGGTGTGCCGCAGAAAACGATTCGGATCCGCAGGGGCACTTACCACTCGCCTTGTTTCCTGAGCTTCTTGATTTTCCGTTTGATCAGGTCGCGCTTCAGCATGCTGAGGTGCTGCAAAAAAAGAATCCCATTCAAGTGATCGATCTCATGACAGAATGCTCGGGCCAGCAGGTTTTCGCCCCGAATTTCAAACGCCTCGCCCTTGGCGTTCTGCGCCTTAATCGTCACAAACTGAGGCCGCAGCACGTATCCTCGAAACCCTGGAATCGACAAGCAGCCTTCTTCTTCGCGAACTTCGCCTTCCGCGTGAATGATTTCCGGATTCGCCAGCACGATCTTCGCTTCCGGATTCTTTCCTCCGGTCACGTCCACCACCGCGAGCCGTAAGCTCTTTCCAATTTGCGGCGCCGCCAGTCCCACACCCTGCGCCGCGTACATCGAAGCGAACATATCCTCGGCAAGCTCCTCCAGTTCCGCGTCGAATTTTTTAACCGGCGCGCCCGGCTTCTCCAGGATGGGATCGCCATACTTGACGATCGGATAAATCTTGCGCGCGGCCGATGCCGCCTGCGGTGACTCGGTGGCCGCAGTGCTGGCCGGCTCAGAACTCGTCAATTTGTCGGGCATAGCTGTCAAAGTTCCGCCGCATCTCCGCCAGCGAGTCTCCTCCAAATTTTTGCAGAAAAGCATCCGCCAGCACAAGTGCAACCATGGCTTCCCCGGCCACCGCACCTGCTGGCACCACGCACCAATCCGACCGCTCGTAAGCGGCCTTTACCGGCTCCTTGGTGACCATGTCCGTCGTGTGCAGCGGCTGTCGCAACGTCGAAATCGGTTTCAAGTACCCGCGCACCACCACGTCTTCGCCGTTGGTGATCCCGCCTTCTAGTCCCCCCGCGCGGTTCGTCGCCCGCCGGAACCGCCGCGCCGATTTTTCATAAAAAATCTCGTCCTGCACTTCGCTCCCAAACGACCCCGCCACCCTCACGCCGTTGCCGATCTCCACCGCTTTCACCGCCTGCACGCTCATCACCGCCTGCGCCAGCCGCCCGTCCAATTTTTCGTCCCACTGCGCGTGACTCCCCAGCCCCACGGGAACGTTGTGCGCCACAATCTCAAAAATCCCTCCGACCGTATCTCCGGCTTTCAGAACCGCGTCAACCTCCGCCTTCATTTTCTCCTGCACCTCGGCGTCAATGCATCGCAGCGGAGAATCCAGGTCCGCGCTCGCCGCGTGAATCTTTTTCCAACTGGCCGGTTTTTCCAGCCGCACGTGTCCCACCTGAATCGTGTGGCTCGCGATCTCCGTGCCGAATTCGCGCAAGAGCAATTTTGCAAACGCCCCCGCGGCTACGCGTGCTGCCGTTTCGCGCGCAGACGCCCGCTCCAGAATGTACCGCGCATCATGGTAGTCAAATTTCTGCGATCCCGCCAAATCCGCATGGCCCGGCCGCGGCGCCACCAGTTTCCGCGCGTCTGCGTCTTCTTCCCCCTCTTCCACCGGCAGGGTTTTTTCCCAATTGGCCCAATCACGATTCTCAATGCGCAACGCAATCGGCGCTCCGATAGTTTTCCCGTGGCGCACTCCCGCAAAAATCTCCGCCATATCCTTTTCAATCTTCTGGCGTCCGCCCCGCCCATAACCCAGCTGCCGCCGCCGTAGCTCGTGGTTGATGAACCGAATGTCCACCGGCATCTGCGCGGGCAGCCCGGAAATAAACGCCAGCAGCGCCTGTCCGTGCGATTCACCCGCGGTGTAGAAGCGAAGCATCCCCGATTATTCCTCGCACATTTTTGCGCGTATTCGATTCAAATCGAGTGGAATACAAACAGTGTAGCCGCCGTAGTGCTCTCCGTCCAGCACGCCGCCGCGCCCTCTGCCGCTATGCGTCGCGAATTTTGGGTGGTCATCAGGAAGAAGAAATAACCCGCCGCCAGGCTGCTACTTCATGGTTTCTTTTCCGCCAATGTAGACGGGCATCAAAATCTCCACCGCAATACCGCGTCGGCCGTGCCCGAGATCGTCGATGCGCACTACTTTTCCGAGAGACTCGCGGTTGAGCGAGCCAGGCTTGTCCGAATATGGATAGGTGACAAACACGCGCATGCCTTCCGTATAGAACTCATTCTTCGATGCGAAGTAAATGCTGTCCCGCGAACTGTTCAGCGTCGGCAGGATTTCGTCGAGGTCAAGCCCGTGAGTGTCGGAAGGTCTCACCCGGACTGTCTGTGGAAGCTTGAGCCGCCCTTTGCGCCGCCGCTCCGGGCCCGTCAATCGCGCCATAGTCGAGAGTGAGCATACCCTACTTGGTCCATTTGCTTCCAACTCTCGAACATTGGCCGGTTTCTATCAGGGCTTGGGATCGTCGCGGTACTGCGGTGCCCTTGTCCCAAACTTCCCCGAAACCCAAATTCCCTGAGACTGTCCAGAACCGCATGGAAGAAATCTGGCGCACCGAGTGGATGGCGCCCCGATGTCCTCAAAACTCCGCCGGTGGACGTGTGAGCCACATGTCCGGTAATACGACTTATCGGGGAATTATCTGACTACCGACCAGGTTCTTGCGGTCGGAGGAATCCAATTCCAGTCGGAGCCGCTCCGCAAGCGCAACCATCTGGTCGAACTCCGGATGCTTCATCATGCTACGGTGACGATGAGCAGATGACGGAGTGATCGGACCCCGTCATTTCCGTATATTCGATCTGCGACCCGTTGACATTCTACAGGGGAAGGCCTAATCTTCCAGTAGAATCTCTATAGGAGAGCGTCTTGAGTCCGGAACAAACCAATCTTTTGCAAGGGACGCTGGACATGGTGATCCTCAAAGCCCTTCGCTTGGGTGAAATGCATGGCCTCGGAATCTCTCGCAGGATTGAACAGATATCGCAAGGCACGTTTGTGGTGAAGTCGGGATCGCTATTTCCCGCACTACGCCGGATGCAGGAAGAAGGCTGGATCAGTTCGGCTTGGGGAGAGTCCGAGACCAACCGCCGGGCAAAATACTACCGGCTGACGAAAGCTGGCGTGAAACAGTTGGAAGAGGAAACCGCGAAGTGGGAGCGGATTGTGCTTGGGATCTCGCGGACTCTGGAGGCGTCGTGACTCAGAAGCGAAAGTTACGCTGGCTTTCTCGCGCGGTCAGTTTTTTTCGGAATGTCACCGGCAGGCAGAAAGACGAACTGGACATTGCGGCGGAACTGAATGCTCACCTTGATTTGTTGATCGAAGAGAAGCTGCGATCTGGCATGAAGCCAGGTGAAGCGGAACGAGCAGCGCGAATTGAGTTGGGGGGCGTCGAGCAGGTGAAGGAACAGGTGAGAGACGTACGGACCGGAGCATGGCTCGACAAACTCGCTCAAGACTGTCGCTTTGCACTCCGCATGTCGCGGAAGAATCCAGGCTTTACTGCCATCGTTGTTCTCACACTGGCGCTCGGCATCGCCGCCAACACGACTGTGCTCAGTTGGATCAGCGCTACCTTGCTGAACCCGATTCCGGGAGTCGCTCACACCAGCGACCTTGTCACCGTCGCACGCGGCGATCTCAGCGATCATCCCACCCCGCCATTTTCTTATCCTGACGTTCGCGATCTCAGCGAGCGCACTCAAACTTTTTCCGGGCTTCTCGGCTATCACGAAGACTACATGTCTCTCACCGGCGTCGCGAAGCCCGAGCGCATTTACGGGGCGCTGACCACCGCGAATTATTTTGACCTTCTCGGCGTCCACCCGATTCTCGGGCGCGCTTTTCTTCCGAAAGAAGGAACGCCGCGCGCCGGCGCCGCAGTGATCGTTATCGGTTACGCCGTCTGGCAGAACCACTTCGCGGGCGATCCGCAAGTCGTCGGCAAGAAGATTCAGATCAATCGCCATCCCTACACCGTTATTGGGGTAGCCCCACGGGATTTCAACGGCTGCAAAACCGGGCTCCGCACCGACCTGTGGATTCCTGTCTCGATGGATCGTGATGTTTGGGGTGCGGACCGTCCCGCCCGTCGCGGCACTTTCTGGCTGAACGTGCTCGGAAAGCTTCGCCCGGGTGTCACGAAGAATCAGGCGGAGACCGAACTCAACCTGCTCATGCGGGGAATCGTCGAGCGGTTCCCGGAGGATCACCGGGATAGTCCGAACGAGATTTCTCTCGACCCCCTTTGGCGCTCTCCCTTCGGCATCAACGTCTATCTTTACAAGACTCTTCCGATGTTGCTGGGGCTCGCCGGGGTCCTACTCCTGCTGGCCTGCGCCAACGTTGCCAGTCTCCTATTGGTGCGTTCGGTCGGACGCCGCCGCGAGATTGCCATCCGGCTGGGAATGGGCGCTTCACGCCAACAAATCATCCGCCAGTTTTTGATCGAGAGCCTGCTGCTTGGTCTGCTCGGCGGTACTGCCGCCTTAGTGATTACGAAGTGGACCTCCCGCCGCCTCGTCGCTTTCTTTCCGCCCACCCCTATTCCGCTGACAAACGACGCGCACATCGATCAACGCGTGCTTTTCGTGACCATTGCGGTTTCCATCCTTGCTGCGATCATCTTTGGTATTCTTCCGGCCCTGCGGTCTTCGAGCCTGCCGGTGCAATCTGTTCTCAAGGAGGAAGCGACTAGCGTCTCGCTTACTTTGCACAAGGGTCGTCTCTTGAGCGGCCTGGTGGTGGCGCAGATTTCACTCTCGCTCGTTCTCTTGGTCTGCGCGGGACTCTTCACCCGCAGCCTTCAGAAAGCACAGCAATCGGATCCGGGATTCGAAGCAAGTCATCTGCTGCTTGCCTCGTATGAGCTCTCGCCGGCTGGTTACACGCGCGCGACCAGTGTGGCGTTCGACCGGCAGGTGCTCGACAGGCTCTCGGCGCTTCCCGGGGTCGAATCTGTGACTTTGGCTGATTTTTCGCCACTGAGCTTCAGCATCCACACCGACTATCTGCAGATCGAAGGCTACGTGCCGCAACCGCACGAATCGATGGAGATCAGCCGAGCGATCGTCGGGCCGAATTACTTTCGCACTCTCCGCACATCCGTGATTTCGGGCCGTGAATTCACCGAAGCTGATACGGTGGATTCGCAACTCGTTGCCGTCGTCAACCAGGCCTTTGTCGATCGCTATTGGCCGGGTGAAGACGCTATCGGCAAACAGGTGACGGACGGGCCTGTTCGCTTCACCATCGTTGGGGTCGCACGCAATGCCAAATACCGCTTGCTCACCTACCCGACCGAGCCGGTCATCTATTTGCCGATTTACCAGGCCTACCGCTTAACGCAGGACACCACCATTCACCTCCGCACGACTGGCGATCCGCGCGCCATGGCTTCTTCTGTGGAAGAGACCATCCATCAGCTCAATCGGGAATTGCCGCTGTTCAATGTGAATCCGCTTTCCGTCACCATGCAGCTCGGCTCACTTTTTCAACGCGTCGCGGTTACGTTTGCCGGCTCGTTCGGTTTTCTTGCCATGCTGCTCGCCGCCGTCGGCATTTATGGCGTCGTGGCTTACACCACTCGCCAACGCACGCGGGAAATCGGCATCCGCGTGGCGCTCGGCGCGAAGAAGGAAGGCATCTACCGTCTCGTTCTTGGCCAGGGATTCCGGCTCATACTGGCGGGTCTCGTCGTGGGCACGGTGCTCGCTCTGGCATTCGCACGCTTGCTTAAGGCGCAACTTTTTGGCGTCAGTGAGACCGATGCGATTACGTTTACCTCTGTTGGGTTGCTCTTGGCCGTTGTCGCGCTGGTCGCGTGCCACATCCCCGCTCGCCG
>MNDE01000018.1 GCA_001914785.1 Acidobacteria bacterium 13_2_20CM_57_17
TGCAGGAATTCTCGTCCGTGCGCGGCGTCTTTGAAAATACGCCGTGCAATTGAATGAGGTCCGGCGAATAACTCTGCAGGAGTTTTTCTAGTTTACCAACGTGACGCTCTACTTCGGCTTCGGCCGGTTTGTGCGAATGTACATGCTTGTAATTGAAGGAGAGTTTCATGTATGCACCTGTAGAAAAAGCTGGGAACGAGGAGGCGGGCACGGATCGGCTTCTCGCAGCACATCCGGGAAAAGCATAGCAGCCTGCAACTCTTGGGGCAACGGCAACCGGAAAATTTCTACCTTGCTCGCGTTGACACTTCTCTATCGTTCCTTCTACTCTGCATTCACAGCCAATCGCCTGCGCCACTTCATGACAACACGCAAAACACGAACTGCGGCGCCCTCAAACGAAGACCATCCTTCTTCCAGTTCCGGGGCGGGCCATCCTGCGCCCGCAACGAATACCGTGCGCATCGGCCCCGCAGGCTGGTCTTATCCCGACTGGGCCGGCTATGTCTATCCAGCTCGACGCGCCAAAGGATTCCACGAGGCGACCTATCTCGCGGAATACTTTGACACCATCGAGATTAATACTTCGTTTTACCAGCCACTGCCTCCAGAGCATGCGGCGCAATGGATCGAACGAGTAGGGGCGAATCCGCGTTTTGTCTTTACGGCCAAGCTGTGGCAGCGATTCACGCACGACGTAAGATCCGCAACATCCGGCTCGGCTGCGGCGGAGGAACGCGAGGTTCGCGCGGGCTTCGATGTGCTTCGCGCGGCGGATAAGCTCGGCGCGGTCCTGCTGCAATTTCCTTTTTCGTTTCATCGCACGGAAGAGACCGTTGCCTATCTTTCGTCGCTGCTCAAGCGCTTCGCCGACTACCCACTGGTCGTCGAAGTGCGGCATGGGACGTGGGATTCTCCTGAAACTTTGGAATTGCTGCACGGCGGCGGTGTGAGTTTCTGCAACATCGATCAGCCCATCATCGGACGGTCGCTTCGCCCGTCCGCCAAAGCAACTTCTGGTGTCGCGTACGTGCGGCTTCACGGGCGGCGCTACGACACGTGGTTTAGCGACGACGAGGCCATCCCCGCACATGAGCGCTACAACTATCTCTACAATGCGGAAGAGCTCGCGCCATGGGCAACGCGCATCCGCAAAATGTCGGAGCAGGCTCGCGAGACGTTTGTGATTACCAACAACCATTTTCAAGGCAAGGCAGTGGTCAACGCCCTGCAACTCATCAGCATCCTGAAGGGATCGAAGGTAAAAGTGCCGGAGCCGCTGCGGCGGCACTTCCCGCAACTTGAAGAGATTGCCGACAGCCCGCCCACTGAGCCAATGCTGTTTCCCATTGGAAGAGGAGGTAAGGACGAAAAGAAGTGAAGATGTCGGGACAGAGATCTATCTTTCGTTAGCAATTCGTCTCCCCCTCCCCCACCCCCGGTGTTTTGTTGACAAGAGTGCGGAATCGACTGAAAACAAAGCAGTTGAGTTTTTGAAGAGTGCAAAAGAGTGCGCAAGAATGTGAAAAGAAAGCACTTGAGTAAAGCGGAGTGTAGTGAGTGGCCTCTGGGCTTGCTCGGCGCGAGCTTGTTCCAGAATGAAAATTGTTGGTGCACACGCCCGCAGTTTTCGTAAGAGTGGCAAACAAAGGGCTTACAGGATACGGAACTTGGAAGTGTGTACGGAAGACGGGAGACGGATGAACCGGGAGAGGTTTGGCGGGGATGCGGTCGACAACTCACGAAGGATACTACCATGAATTATATGAGTTGTCAAATACTATTGTAGTACTAGTATTTAGCGTGACGACATCATTTGTTCGAATGGTTTTGCAAAGAGAAGAAAACAAAGGGGTAGAGCTCACTATGTGCCCGTGCAATTCTATGTGGGCGGCGCTGCTAGCGGGTGAAGACTTCTTTGAGGAGCGAGGTGACGCGGGCGGCGGGGTCGGTGCGGATCTTCTTTTCTTCTTGGCCGAGCATGAAAAAGAGGCCGTCCAAGGCCTTGCCAACCACATACTGGTTGATATCGAGGGAAGGGCTTCTTGCAAAGGGGATGGATCGAAATTGACCGACCAGGGCGTTCCATTGTTGCGCGACGGTAAATTTATCCATGGACCGTTCGACGATAGGACGAAATGCTATGGTCAGCTCACCAGTGGTCTTTGATTTGAAGTAATCGGTGGCCGCGGTATCTCCTCCGTTTAATATTTTGCGGGCATCCTCGATGGTCACTTTCAAGATGGCATCCGCGAAGATTCTTCTCGCTTCCGGGGCAGCACTTTCCGCTGCGCGATTCATGCTGAGCTCGAATTCATCAATCTTCTGCCCGCCGCCGACGGCGCGGATGCCCTTCTCCATGCTGCGAAGATTCTTTGGCATAAGAATCTTGATGGCTTCGTTGCGATAGTAACCATCGGTTTTTCCGGTTAGCTTGACGGCGTTTTCGGCGCCGACTTTGAGGGCTTCCTTGAGCCCGGAGGCGATTTTGGTGTCGCCGAGTTGAGCCTTTGAGCCGAGACCGAGCTTTTTGCCGATCTGTTCCAATTGGGCGGAGGCCGGCGGGCTCGAAATCAGAAAGGCAGCCAGCCCTACCAACAGTCGAAGATGCATTGTGTTACCGTCGCTTTCCGAAACGGCTTCGCAGAATTGGCGGAGGGCAAGGGGAGAGTGGCGTATTGGGACGGGATTTGCAAGTGCGTGTCGGCCCTACCCGCCGGAAATTTCCCCGAGGCGCATTGCAGCGTTCACCTGATTGAGAATTCATGCGCTCTCGGCTACAAATTACCCTGCCTATTGGCCCTTTGAATCCCTTGGCGTAGTTCTTCGATACCAGCCCGCGACATTGGTCCCAGCTAGGTGGTGTGAACTCGGCTGCGGGTGTGATTGTCCTCAAGCGCAGGGACGCGGTCTGTGTGACTACCGGCGATCTCATCAAGAGGATCGCAACAGGAGAATCGAATGACGGATCATCATCTCAAATGGGTCAAATGGGCCATGTGCATGCTTGCGGTGTCGACGTGGCTTACCGGGCCTTTTTCTAATGCTTCTCAAAGCGCGAACCACACCTCGAAGCGGTCCGATGCCGTTGCTCCAACGTGCGTGGACAATTCACCGGCGGTGTGGTTCGCCTCGCCCACGGGGAACGATGGAAGCGCCAACCCGCACAACCACAACACTCCCATGACTTTCCGTGGCGCGGCAGAAGCGGCTCAGCCTGGAGACGAAGTCTGTGTGATGGGAGGAACTTATGCGCAGGTACAGACTTTTTATCCTCCGCGAGGCGGGACGCCGTTGGCGTGGATCGTTTATCAGGCCTATGGCGACGGCCCGGCTAACATCGTTTGGGCCGCCAGTGGCCTGCATTGCCCGCCGGCAGGAACTGACGACTGCACGATGATCAACGTGAACGCTTTGCACGGGAACTCGTACCTGGAGTTCCGTGGATTGAACTTCGACGGACGCGGCCAAGCGGGGAACGCGTTCAGCTGCAACAATTCACATCACTTGCGATTCATCGGCAACACGGTATTCGACGTTCAGGGATCGGGGATCGGCGCGGTTCAGTGCGACTACGTGACCAGCGATCACAACATTGTCTATCACAGCGGATACTCCGGAACGCTGGCCAGCTGGACTAGCGGGATTTCCTACAACCAAATCAAAGCGTTTGACTGCAACGACGGACTGCACAACGTCATTTCCAATAACATTGTGGTGGGTCAATACGACAATTCCCCGAACCACAGCGACGGCAACGCGTTCATCCTGGACATCGATGCGACACCGTCAGCGTGCTCTGGAACTTCCGCCCCGTACGAACCGGCAGCGCTGGTGATTAATAACGTGGCCTACGGGAACGGCGGAAGATGCGCCGAGGCACTTCAGATAAGTTTCTTCTGGATGATGGCGAACAACACCTGCTTCAAAAATAATTTGGACAATGTGAATGCCAACCAGGCCAACGCAGCTTCCCTGGATTCCAACACGGCAAGCAATGGATATTTCGCGAACAACATCAGTGTTTCCTGGCAAGCGTCGAATCCACCTTACGACCAGCGAAACGCAAACGCGAACATTCAATACTTCGCGAACCTGGCCTGGGGAGCGCCGTGCTTTGCTGATCCTTCCGGAGCCGACTTTTGCGCGAAGAGCCCGCAGTTCATCAAAGCAGACCCGACGACTGTCGCACCGCCTTATTTTGATCCCTCCGCCTCTGGACAGTACGCCGCTGCGGAGCCGCCTTTCTTGCTGAGAAACGGACTGACACTTCAGCCCGGTAGCCCCGCTCGTTGCCGGGGAGTTGATCCCACCACGCTTCCGGGAGTGCCCGGACAAATAGCCGCGGATATGAAAAATCCCTCCAACGTCTATTTCATTTATAGAGACCTCAACGGAAACGCGCGTGCGTGTATGGGAAGCTGCTGGGATTTAGGTGCTTATCAGCACTGAGATCACGGCTGTCAAGATATTTGGCGCCGGGGCGATAAGAAAACACGCAAAGGGCTAGTCGGCAGCGCAATCCGGCTTTCGTGCATTCCGCCTCTGTTTCCAATGCGCCACAGATTCCCTCATACCGGATTGCAAGATTCACCCGATTGAGTGTTCCCCTCTTGTTGTATACAAACATCACTGTTAAGTGGTCCTTGGAGTCCCGGGGCGGTCCTCAAACCTAGCCTGCGACGCTGATCCCCACCAAGGTGTTGTGAAAACCGCCAAGGACCTGGCCACCCGCAAGAGCTTGCGTGTAATCCACGTGTTCAACAAGGATCGCCTCTGGAGGATCGATTCATGAAACTAATCAGGCTTCTTTCGTGCCTGGCCGCTCTCGGAAACATGCTTACGGGCCCCTTCCTTGGCTCTTCTTATGGCACCGTTCGATTGTTGATGCCCTTTGCCACGATTGATGCTACGAATTGCGTGGCGAACTCACCAACAGTATGGTTTGCCGGCTCGAACGGGAATGACGGTAATGATGGAAAAACTCCCCAGACTCCCATGGGGGTTTATGGCGCTACTCAGGCGGCGCTGCCTGGTCATCGAATCTGCTTTATGGGAGGAACTTACCCGGAAACGGGGACATTTTATCCTCCGCGAAGCGGCACGCCGTCGGCATGGATCGTGTACCAGGCTTATGGCGATGGACCCGTGAATGTTGTCTGGACTCCGACGAATCTGTCTTGCCCGCCAGCCGGGACCGCCGACTGCACTATGATCAATGCCATACCCTCCAGTGGAAACGCGTACCTGGAGTTCCGGGGATTCACCTTCTATGGCCAGGGACTTGCGGGGCATGCTTTCAGTTGTAACAACTCGCATCACCTGCGGTTTATCGGCAACACGGTTTACAACGTTCAGGGTGCGGGCGTCGGCGCGGTTCAGTGCGATTACCTGATCAGCGATCACAACGTTGTGTATCACGGCGGGTATTCCGGGACGACCGCCAGCTGGACCAGCGGGATTTCGTATAACCAAATCAAAGCGTTTGATTGCAACGACGGACTGCATAACGTTATTTCCAATAACATTGTCGTGGGTCAATACGACAATTCCCCGAACCACAGCGACGGCAACGGGTTTATCCTGGACATCGATGCAACGCCATCGGCATGCGCCGGGACGCCGGCTCCTTATGAACCGGCTGCGCTGATAAGCAATAACGTGGCTTACGGCAACGGGGGCAGGTGCGCGGAGGCATTCGAGGTAAGTTTCTTCTGGATGATGACAAACAACACCTGCTACATCAACAATCTGGATAACGTGAATGCCAACCAGGCGAACACGGGTTCACTAAGCGCAAATTCAGCCAATAACGGATATTTTGCGGATAACATCAGTGTTTCCTGGCAAACGTCGAATCCACCTTACGACCAGCGAAACGCGACCACGAATATCCAGTACTTCCAGAATCTTTCCTGGGGAGGGCCCTGCTTGGCCGATTCCACCGGCAGCGATTTTTGCGCCAATAATCCGCAGTTCATCAAGGCAGATCCCAGATTCGCCGCCGCGCCTTACTTTGATTCCACGGCCGCTGGACAGTACGCGCCCGCAGCGCCGCCTTTTTTGCTGGCGAACGGGCTTACGCTTCAGCCGGTGAGTCCTGTGTACTGCCAGGGCGTTGATCCCACCACGCTACCCGGAGTGCCTGCACAAATCGCCGCAGACATGCACAATCCCAGCAACGCTTACTACATCTATAGAGACTTCAACGGAAACGCGCGCCCCGGTGCAGGAGGCTGCTGGGACCTGGGGGCGTATCAGCACTAAGTCGACTCGACTCTCAGCCTTAATCGACGGCAAACTGCTCATCGTCACCGCGGCGACGCTGCAGCCGCCTTGGATTTTCCATTTTTCGACTTGGCTGATTTCGACCAGCCGCCGAGATCGAGCGCAACCGACATACAGGCATCACGAAGTTCGCTGGCCAGGGCGGGATCGACCAGTGCGCGGGCAACGATCATGCCGCCGATGCATATGGAAGCGATGCCCTGTGCAGTGGCGTGTCGAGCGCGGCCGTTCGGGGCCAAGCTGCGTTCCAGAACGCTGACCATGGAGCGAAAAACGGTCTCGAAGGCGCCCCTGGCGGATTTGCCGCTGCGCGCCACGTCCGTGGGCAAAGCCACCATGGGGCAAGAATCCTCGACGTTTTCAAAATGCTGGCGTGAAAGATAAGCGCGGACAACTTGCGGGCCGACGTTGGCGGAAGACAGATCCACTTTCACGCCTTCCCAGCAACTTTTCCAATTCGGGTCGGTGAAGAAACAGTTCAGTACCTCGGCGTAGAGATCGCTCTTGCTGTGGAAATAGCTGTAGAAGCCGCCGTGGGTGAGGCCCGCGCCCGCCATGATTTGCTGGATGGAAACACTTTCAAAACCATGGCGATTGAGTAGCTTGCGCGCACTTTCGACAATGGCCTTCTTAACTACCGGACGATGACCAGCGGGATACGGCATAGGAGTTCTCCTTCTGAGTGGCGCTGAAGTATGCCTCGGAGGAAGGCGCCGTAGCCAGGAAAAGATTATCTTGAACATATTTTGGCGGGGTGCTCTGATGCGTTGCGTTCGCGCGACGAAAGACGGAGGACAAGAATGAGCGAAAGAAAGAATTCGAGTGCACCTACGAACACGCCGACAAGACGGCAATGGATTACAGGGATGGCCGTGGCATTTGGCGGCGTGAATCTGAGACCAAGCGAGGCATGGGCACGGGTCGAGGAAGAGATTTCGCATTCGGCGGAAGCGATTCACCAGGAACGGGTTTTCAAAGCGAGCCGGAAGCGCGTCTACGAAGCGCTTACGGATGCGAAACAATTCGAGAAGGTCGTGCAGCTTAGCGCAGCAATGAAGTCCGGGATGGCGCCGGGAGCCAAGTCCGCAGAGATCAGCCGTGAAGCGGGCGGGGCGTTCTCACTTTTCGGCGGCTACGTCACGGGAAGGCAGCTGGAACTTGTGCCGAACGAGCGAATCGTCCAAGCGTGGCGAGCGGGTGGCTGGGATCCGGGAGATTACTCGATTGCGAGATTTCAGCTGGTAGAACAAGGCACGGGAACAAAGATAGTGTTGACCATGCTGGATTTCCCAAGGGCGATGCGGAACACCTTGCGGAGGGCTGGAAGATTAATTATTGGGAACCGTTGGAGAAATTCCTGGGTTAGACGCGGGCATCGATTACGGATTGAACCTAAATTCCAAGGTAGCCGTTGTTTCGGCACCAGCGGGTGCGTACTTCCAGCTCTTGAGCGTTTCTTCGACCGCATTCACAAGCAACGGATGGCCACCGATGATTTTGGTGATTTTGATCTGGCCGTCGGGGGCGATCACGACTTGGACCTTTACGACTCCGGTAACGCGGAATCTCCTGGCTGTTTCTGGATAGCTGGGCGCGGGATTTGAAATCACCTTTCGTGTCTCTTGCGCCGGAAGATCAACAGTCGTCAGGAACAGGGCCATGGTCAAAAAGACGCGGATTGCTATTTTCGTACTTTTCGCTTTCCCGTCCATGACGGTCTCTCTCTCTATACCAGGCTACGTCTGACCCAGGAAAAGTGCTCTTTCGAACGGCCCGCGCCAGCAAGTTCAAACATAGCGCGAAACAGACGTCAGGGCACCTTCCCCGGCGTACAGGTGTGTCTCGCGAAAAACTGGCCTGCGGTTCAGGTAAGGAATTCTTACATTGATGAAAAGAGACCTTGCGGCGTTCAGGGTTAGCCAGAAACAAGAGACAGTCACGGAAGAACGAAACAGATCCCGCCGAATACAGCGGACTCGCTTCAGCGCTACGCTAAATGACGCGGCGGGGCAACAACGGGTTGAGGTGCATGGTGAGGTCGTAGACGGAAGCACCGCAGGATTCGGAAACATCCTCGGGGCGGGAGCCCGGCTGCCAGTCAAAGAAAGTTGCGACGTCGCCGATCCTGACGCGCTCTTCGCTTCCCACTTCGACAATGCAATGGCTGGCGGAAACGGAGGCAATGACGGGATAAAGATCTCCGTTGATGCGGACCTTCGCGCCCCTTTCGCGAGTGAGCGCGGCGTTGCGGGGCCAGCCGTCGGCGTGGCCAACAGGCAGCGTGGCCACCCATACGTCGTCCTTGGCAAGGTAAGCGCGGTTGTAGCCCGCGCTGTCGCCTTTGCGTAGCTTCTTCACGTAGATGACGCGGGCCTTCAGGCTAATCGCGGGGCGAAGATCCATAATTGATGTGTGCCGAAATTCGTTTTCGGAGTAAATGCCGTAAATGGCCATGCCCGGGCGCACCATATCGAGGAATGCCTCGGGATGCTGGAAAAGACTGAAGCTGGAAGCAGCGTGCTTTCTTCCAAGAGTGATGCCTTCTTTTTCGAGAGAAGCGCAAGTTTCGTGGAAGCGGTGAAGCTGCTCTTTGTCGAAATCGAGATCCTCGGTAAAAGTCATCATCGTTCCCTGGATTTGGACGGACTTGCGGCTGCCGAGATCGCCAATGAGCGGTGCAGCGTCTTGATAGGGCACGCCGACGCGGCCGATGCCGGTGTCAATGCAGATGTGCAATGGGATGGGCTTTTGCATTTTGGCGGCGATCTTATCCAGCGCGGGGCCCAGAAAGGTATAGACCATGGGCGTGATGCCGCGGGCGACGGCGTCTTCGAGATTGCGATCGTCGAATGGGCCGAGAATGAGAATCGGCTTGCGAACGCCGGCGTCGCGCAGAGAGATAGCTTCGTGCAGCTTCACGACGGCGAAGCCGAAGATTTCCGGCTGAGGCTCGAGGATCTGGGCGACATTGGTCACGCCCATGCCGTAGCCGTTATTTTTGACGACGGCAAGGATGGGACGAGAAGCCACACGGCGGGAGATTCCCTGGAGGTTATGGCGCAAGTTTTCGCGGTGAATCTCCACCCAAGGATCGAAGGAGGAATCTTTCGAAGTGGCTTCTGAGGTTTGCGAGGTGGCTGCGAAAGATGGAGAAGCCTCGAGGATCGCGGGGAGGGCGAGACCAGTTTCGAGAAAGGACCGCCGCGAGGATTTCATGCCGCAGCTACTTCTTGAACAGATTCTCGAAGGCCTGGCGGGCGTCCGCGTGGCGCGGAGGCGCAGAGGGAGCGGAACCGGACGCCGAAGGCTGAGTATAGGACGTTGGCGCGGTATCTTTTTCGATGGTCGTGCGGAATTCGTAGAACTTGCACGTATTCTTCGCGTCTTTGGGAGAGATGCGCTCCGGGATCGGCTGTGTGCATTCGAACTGCGCGCCGGAATCGAAAAAGCGGCACTGCTTGCAGCAGTGTAATTCGGCCTGGCACTTGGGGCATGTGCCGTTGGGATCGAAGCCCGGAGTAAGGACGGCGCCGCAATTGGAACAGCGCGCGCGTGTGACCGTGCCGACCATTCGCGGCGTGCGAGGCCCGAATTGATCTGCGCCGCGCGGCCCGCCAGCAGGTGGCTTCCGGTCGTGCGACTTATCCTTCTTCTCTTGCTTTTCCGCGTCGCGGTAACCGCGGTGACCGTATTTCCGATCCACAAACGCCTCCGTCCGCCAGTCTCGACGGACTGCAACGACTACAACTCATACTTTTGCGCTGTCGCGCTCGCCAACTTGGCTTGTATCCAATCGGATTGTTACACTCGGCAGGACGGCGCACTCATTCCCTAGAGATTGCTTGCAGAATTGCGAACGTCCAGCGAGCAGGAGATGGGACCTCTATGTTTGTAGCGCTCTGGGAGTACGAAGTCAAGCCTGGCTGTGAAAAAAGGTTCGAGGAAGCCTATGGCCCGTCCGGCGGCTGGGTCCAGCTCTTCCGGAGCGACGCGAACTACCGCGAGATGCGACTCTTGCGTGATCCCTTTCGTCCTGCGATTTACCTCACGCTCGATTTCTGGGATTCGCGAAACGCGTATGAAAAGTTCATGGCAACCAGAAAGCAAGAATACAAAGAGCTGGGCGCTGTCGGCGAGGAATTAACGAGCAACGAGCGGCGGCTTGGCTGGTTCGAGGCGGTTGAGCGGTGAGTTTGCATCAGCTATTTGTCGCGGTGCCTGACCTGCCCAGCCACATGGCGATGAAACCATCGGGTGGAAGATCGGGCTGGAGGAATTTTAGCGGCGATCCGTCGGAGCCGAGCAGGGCTTCAGCGGCAAGGTAGCCGCTGCGCACAGCGCCTTCCATAGTGGCGGGCCAGCCAGTGTCCGTCCAATCACCGGCCAAAAACAAGCGCGGGATCGAAGTTTGCTGCTTGGGGCGCCAGCGATCGACGCCGGGCTCGGGCGAAAAGGTGGCGGCGGCCTCCTTGATCACCGTGGCTTTCACTAATTCGGCGTTGCGTGCCGCGGGCAGAGCTTTCCGGACTTCCTCTAAACAGAGGTCGATGATTTCCTGGCGCGGCTTCTGCAGCAAATCGTAAGAAGCGCTGATGACCAACTGGAGGTACTGTCCGGTCAGAGCGGTATTGGCCTGTCCGTTCGAATCTCCGTAGAGAGCGGTCTTATTGAAGATCCACTGCGTGGTGGTGTCCAGGAGCGTCACGAACGGCTCTTTCATCACCGGACGGTCAAACCAGAAATGCACTCCAGTGATGGGCGCGACTTTAATCTTCTCCAGATTGGAGAGCGCCGGATCGCTTTGCTTCATGCTTTGTGGTAACAGCTCCGCCAGCACAGCGTGAGGCACGGCGAACACGTAAGCATCGGCCGTCTCCTCTCGCCCTTCGTCGAGGCGAATTCCGGCGAGTTCGCCACTTTCCATTTTCAGGCCGCGTACCGGAGCGCGGAGAACCACTTCCCCGCCCCGGCGCTCGATTTCGGATTTGCAGCCGTCGTACAGATTGGCGAGCGGCACGGCGGGCACTCCCATGCGGTAGCCAGTGCTGTTCGAAAGAAAAACCTTCCAGAAAACATCAACGCCGAAGCGGGCGTCGGTGCGATCCAATTCTTCGTCAAGAGCGCTCACAAGGACCACTCGCCAGAAACGCTCGATGGCACGCTTCGTCTGGCCGCGGCGACGGAGCCATTCGAGCATGGAGATGCCGCCCTTTTCCTGGAGATCGGCGGGATTCCCCTGGGTCTGCAAGATGTCGAGCATGGCGCGCGCGATGGAAAGCTTGTCGAGAAGCGAAAGGGGCGCAAAGGCGGCAAACGAACCGGTCAGATGAAATGGCGCGGGCAAGAACCCGGCTTGCATCTTTCCCCGGCGGCCCTGCGGGTCGAGAAAGAGAAGCCGGTCGAAAAACTTGATTTTGCCGGCGGCGCCGATGCGGCGGTAGAAATCCTCAAGATTGGTGCAGCAACCAAGGGTCACGTGCTGGCAATTGTCCACGTGCTCGCCGTCGGGCAACACGTAGGAGGTCGCCCGGCCGCCGAGGAAGGGACGCTGTTCAAACAGCCGTACGCGCCAGCCGGATTCAGCCAGCGCGACGCCGGCCGCCAGCCCCGCCAGCCCGCCGCCGATCACGATCACGCTTTTCAAGAATGTTCTCTTCCGTGGTGCGCCCGAAACGCGCCTTGGCGATGAACATCATTTTTTCCGCTTTGGAGAGACGAACGCGCTCACCGAAAACGGCGAAGTCTAGCAACTCGATGCGTCCGAGAAGCGCGCTGTATGTATGCACCAGCAGCCAGAGCGCGCCGCGGCTGTCGGTGTCGATTAGTCCGAGCAAAGCGGAGCCTTCTTCATAAAGCTGCCAGGCACGCTCGGCTTCGAAGCGAAGCAATTCGCGAACGCCGAGAGTCGTTTCGCTGCGGCCAAAGTCTTTCGGCGAAACTCCGTAGCGGTGCAAATCTTCCTCGGGGAGATAGACTCGGCCAAGTTTGTAGTCTTCGTGCACGTCGCGAATGATGTTCGTCAGTTGAAAGGCAAGGCCGAGCTTTTCCGCCAAGTCCAGCGCGTGCGCGTCGTGGAAGCCGAACACATGGGTGCAGGTGAGGCCCACCGTACCGGCGACGCGATAGCAGTATTCGCGAAGGCGGTCGAAGGTGGGATACGTCCGAACCATTAAGTCCATCTCAGCGCCGCTGATGAGATCGTGAAGGTAGCGTGCAGGGATTTTGTAACGGTGCATAGTGTCCACAAGAGCCGGAAGAACTTCGGCTTCACCATATACGGTTTCAGAAGGCAACGGCATGGCAGCGTTGCCATCAAAGAGCTGAGAGTGCCCGGTAACGGCCTCGTCGAACGCGGCGCGCCATTTCGCCAGACCACGCTGCTTCGCGAGGAGATTTTGATTTTCATCCGAGACATCGTCGACGAGCCGCATGAAAGCATAAAGAGCAGCCAGGGCGTCGCGCTTCGGCTTCGACAGAAGAAAGAAGGCATAGTAAAAGTTGCTGTGCGAGGCGCGAGCGATGCGGTGGCATTCTTCGTAGGAGTCGGCAACACTGGTGCGCAACTGGGGCGCAGCATGCTGCGCCCCTGCAACTGCCAGAAGCGGGGCGCTCTCATTTGAATGCGCATTCCCACCTGCCAAGTGGGCCACGAGAGCGCGGCCCAAAAGAGCCGCTTGCTTCATTTTGTTGACGGCTGGACGACGGTGAAGCGTGTCGTATCCTATAGCTTCGATGGCATCGAGCACGGCCAAACCGCCTCGGCTGAACATCTCCACATCCACGCTTAGGCGCCCATCCACCATTTTTGCCAGCGGCCGGCCTTCGGCGAAGAGGGCGCGGGTTCGGATAATGAGATCTTTCATCAACCCAACGTAACGTTCATCAAAGCGCCGTTCAACAATGTCGTTCTCGGAAAGCCCGTGCACCGCAGCACCATCGAGCGGAATGTATATGCGGCCAATGTCCAGGTCGCGCGAAACATCCTGCCAGAAGTTCGCGAGTTGCAGCGCGGTGCAGGTAGCATCGGACAGACGCTGACGCTGCTCGTCGCGGTAGCCGCAGAGATACAGGACCAAGCGCCCCACCGGATTTGCCGAATACAAGCAATAGCCGAGGACAGCATCCCAATTCGCGTAGCGCTTAACAGTCTGGTCCCGGCGGAAAGCTTTCAGGAGATCAGCAAAAGGCTGTCTGGGAATATCCTTTGCGACGATTGTCTCGCGCAGCGCTACAAAGACAGGATGAGAGGGCTTGCCTTCATAGCAAGCATCCAGTTCATGCTCCCACCAGGCAAGCAATTCCAGCGCGCGCGCTGCATCGGGAACTTCGTCTCCAAGGTCATCGGCCCATCGGCAATAGGCATAGACATTGTAGAAATGCTGGTGCAGCGCTTTGGGGAGAAGCCACGATACGACGTTGAAATTCTCGTAGTGATGCGTCGCCAGCCAGCGCGTATAGTGCTGCGCCACTTCAGGCGAACAGCCGGCTTCAGGCGCGTGCCGCGTGATATTGATTTCGTCCGGACGCAACATCAGTAAAGAGATCCCTTGCTTCGTAGACCCCTCCGGAATGCAAAATGCGCTCTTCGCTCCCCACCGCTGGAGCCAGGATCCCGAAACAGAAAATGACGAGTGGGTTTGGCTCGCAACTGAAGACTACGGCCGCACGGCCAGCTTGATTTCGCCGCTGCGCGACTTCATCCGCGCAAACGCTTGCGGCAGGTCAGCCAGCCGGATCTCTTCGGTGACAAAATCGCGCGCTGAAATATCCCCGCGCCGGATCGCTTCCAGCGCCTCGCGAAAGAAGCGCGGCGTATGGTGAAACGGCGAAATCAGCTTGATTTCGGAATAGTGGATCGCTGCCGGATCGATTTCGACGCGCGTGCCCGAAGGCAGGCCGCTGAAGAAATTCACAACGCCGCCGCGCCGCACCATTGCCAGGGCCTGCTTCCAAGTGGCTGGATTGCCAGCAGCCTCCACCACGGAATCGGGGCCGAGTCCGTCTTCGGTAAGCGCTTTTACTGCGGCCACGACATCTTCCGCCTGCGTGACATTGAAGGTCGCCACTGCGCCCAGCCGCTTAGCGACGTCGAGCGGCGCCGCGCGCCGTGCCAACGCAATGACGCGAACGCCGCGCCTTGAAAGCATGCGAACAAACTTTAGTCCAATGGGGCCGCAGCCGATGACCGCCGCGGTGTCGCCGGTGCGCACTTCCATCTCGTGGATTCCACGAAGCACGCAGGCCAGGGGTTCGGCCAGCGCGGCGCTTTGATCGTCCACGGAGTGCGGCACTTCCAGCATGTTTTCCACGACGATACGGCCCGGGATGCGCATGTAATCCGCGTAAGCGCCATTATTGAACAACAGATCGTCGCAAAGATTTTCCTGGCCGCGGCGGCAATGGTAGCAGCGCAAGCACGGCGCGGAATTCGCGGCGATCACACGCATGCCGATCCGCCAGCGGGGATCCACGCGCTTGCCCACGGCAACAATTTCCCCGACCAGTTCGTGGCCGAAGACAGCCGGAGGCTGAATCATTTTGGCGTGATAGCCGCGCTTCCAGACCTTGAGATCGGTGCCATCAGTGAGCGCCAAACGGACGCGCACCAGGACTTCGTCGGCGGAGAGAGCGGGCACGTCAATCATTTCAATGCGAAGATCTTCGCTGCCATAAAGCACAGCCGCGGTCATTTTTGAGGGCACCGTGGCGCGGGTTACAGCAGCTTTCACTTGTTCGCCTGCTTCCAGTTTCTTTGGCGTCGTCGTGCTCATGTGTGTGTGACTAAGATCTTGAGTGATTCCGCTGTCGGTTTGGCCGCCAGGTCCAGCCCCTCCTGGATTCTAGCCAACGGAAATCGGTGCGTCACGATATCCATGACCGGCAGTTTCTTCTTCAGCACAAGATCGGCCCCTGCTTCTTGGATGTCCACGGCCGCACTATAGCTGCCCAGAATTTCTTTTTCGTCGATACCCACCGCCGCGGCAGGAAACTCAATCCTGGTTATCGGATCATTTGCGGCGAACAACAACACGCGTCCTCCGGGCCTTGCCGCTGCTAAGGCATCCACCACGACCGACGGATGAGCCACCGCGACCAACACCGCATCGGCACCCCGCCCTTCGGTCCGGGCTTTGATGTGGTCCACAAGCTTACCATCACTGGGGTCAAAGGACTCCAACGCTCCTAAAGTTAGGCTCTTGGCGCGGCGGACAGCCATGGGGTCGCTGGTATAGAGTTTTGCGCCTTGCAAATTGGCGACCATGAGCAATTGCAGGCCGATGGGGCCGCATCCGATGATAAGCACGGATTCGCCCGCAGTTGCGCGGGCTTTCTGCACGGCCTTCAGAATCGTGTTGATCGGCTCGATGAAAGTGGCTTCCTCGAAGCTGACGTTATCGGGCAGGGCGACGATTCCGCGTTCCGCTACCCAGGGCATAGCTTTCACGTATTCCGCAAAGCCGCCGCCGTTGGGAGTGAATCCGCCTGTGAGACCGGTAGTCTTGTACTGTTTGCACTGGGAGAAGAGGCGGCGTTCGCAGTAGAAACATTTGGCACAGGGAATGTGATGAAAACTCATTACACGGTCGCCCAGCTTCCATTTCGTCACGCCACGGCCGGTTGCTACGATCCTGCCGGCTACTTCGTGGCCCAGAATCTGCGGCGCCGGAACGTAGGCGTGGAAAATCTTCTTGATGTCCGTGCCGCAAATGCCGCACGCGGCAACTTTGATGAGGACTTCGCCTTCGGCCACTTCGGGGACAGGGACTTCCTCGACGCGGACGATTCCCTTTTCGCGGTAGACGCCGGCACGCATAGTCTTGGGGATGGGGCCAAGACTCTTCATGGCTTCGAGCGTTGTGCCGGTGCGGCTCATCGCGCGGCCACCTTCAGAGAATCTTGTCCCGCGACAAGTTGGACCACTTCATTTACATAGATTTCCAGCAATCGGGCGAGAGCTTCGGCGGCGCTACGGCTCTGCTTTCCAAAGCGAATAAGCGGCCACAGACTGCCTGGGCGCTTCGCCACTTCTGCTAGAACGCGAGGAAGGCTCACCCGGTTATCCGATGACATTGTGCAGTTGAAATCTATCGGCAGATTCTCGTCAGCCCCGTCGCTGATGGCTCGAATGGCAACGCCACGAGCCCCCCGAGCGCAGCCCTCTTTCACCACATAAAAACTCTCCATCTCGACTACGTCCGCTTTTGTGGAAAGGTGCAATTTTTGCTCCGCTGTCGTCAGCACGTTTTTGGCTGTATAGAATGCGTCAACCGGTTTTGCGCCTTGCGCGACCGCCAGCTCGACGAGTTGTTTATCCGCTTCCAACCAATCCCGGCCGAGGTCCGCATGCACGAAATTCGACTTCAGAAGTCTCGCCACAACGATATCACTCAGCCTGTAATCGGAGCGCAGAGCTCCGGCTAGACCGCTTGAAACGCAGACATCAAAATAGCGGTCGCAGTCGGCCATGCGCATCATAAGGTCCATGACGTTAGCCGAAATATCTCCGATACCCGTCAGAACCACGAAAATTTCCGAGTCCCCAATGATACTCTTCCAGAGTTGGAGCCCAGGAGCCTTCTGGCGATCGAATTTTCGGCTCGCCCTCCACGGGGCGAATTCCGCTTCGACGGCGAATGTGACGAGGATGCGCATTATCCCTGTTCAGATGCCGCCCTAAAGGGCGGCCCTACAAAACAAAGCACCGGTTTCCTTCGGCTACGCTCAGCACAAGTTCCGGCCGGCTACGACTGCAACCGAACAGGCTGAAGCCTGTCCTACAAACGCTTACGCGGCGGCGCGGGCCATGCGCTTGACGCGGCCTTTGGCGATGTAACCGTTGGCTTCGTACCAGCACACGGCGCGCTCCAGCGCCGCAGCCACAGGGCCAGCCTTAAAACCTAATTCCCGCTGTGCGCGCGAGCAATCCACAAACATCATGTGGCGCGCAATCTTCACGCCTTCAATCGGAATGCCCGGCTCACGCCCAAGCATCCGCGAAAACACCGTATTGGCATAGGCTACGCCCAGCGCTAATCCATGAGGAATCTTCAGGCTCGGCGCGCGCAGACCGGTAATCTTCGCCAGCATGTCCAGCATCGCCTTGAGCGTCAGATTCTCTCCGCCTAACAGATACCGCTCGCCAACTTTTCCCTCTTCGGCGAGCAGCAGGTGGCCCGCCGCACATTCCTCCACGCCGACGAAATTCAAGCCGGTCTCGACGTAACCGGGCATCTTGCCGTTTAGAAAATCGAGAATGATCTTCCCGGTCGGGGTCGGCTTCCAGTCCCACGGTCCTACCGGCGTTGTGGGCATGGCCACAATAACCGGCAATCCGTTTTTCGCGGCGTTGAGCACTTCTCGTTCTGCCATCCACTTCGAGCGTTTGTAATGGCCGACCATTTCATCCAGCTTGGCGTCGGTGAATTCGTTGGGAAGCTTCGGGCGGTCGACTGCGATGGTCGCCACTGTGCTGGTGTAGATTAATTGTTCGACACCGGCGCGTTTCGCAGCTGCCAAAAGATTTTTCGTTCCGCCGACATTCGAATCGTAAATCTCCCGCGAGCGCCGCGCCCACAAGCGGTAATCCGCAGCTACGTGAAAGACGCGCTTGACCCCCTTCATCGCGCGATCGAGCGAAGCAGGGTCGCGCAAATCTCCAGTCACGTATTCGAGCGACAAATCCGCAATCGCGCGATTCGTGCTCGAGGCACGAAGGAGCACGCGGACATCATCGCCGCGCGCCACAAGCTGCCGTGCTACGTGACTGCCAAGAAAGCCCGCCGCTCCTGTAACCAGAGTGGTCATGCGATTCTTACACCCGCTTCGTCAGCGCGGGATTCCCGTTCGAGGCGGTCGCCGCTCTCTTCTGTGTTTCGCGCTGCGGTTGGCTGGTTGTTCAGTGCCGGTCCGACCATGCGCGAAAAAGACTCCCACCAAACGCTCCCAATCAGCTTTCGCACCTCCGCCGCTTTTTGCCGCACGGCTTCGGCGCCCACATCTGCAGAGTTCGATGCGCCATTCGCCGCCGTAACCACAATTCCATCCACGTCGGCAGAGAGCGAATACTGGATCAAGCCAGCCATTGCCCCTAGTTCAGTCTCCGCGTGAATGCGCGCATGCACGCAAAACAGAAACCCAGAGTGCCGGGCCGCACGCATGCCCTCCGCAGCCAGTTCGAATGCACCAGGTCCAAGGTGTTCCGAGACGTCACGCTGCACACCGGGTTCCAGTCGAACGCTCAGAAAGAGCCGCGGCACAGGCTGAAATTCGTGAATGCGCCGACGAAGAAGCGTTCCATCGGTCTCGAGAAAAACAAAGTGGCCAGTCTGCGTGATGGCCCGGACAAGATGCGAAATGCCAGGGTGATGCAACGGCTCGCTTCCCCCAATCCAAACAACCGGAGAGCGCTCGGAATTAATCTCGCCAATTCTTTCGTGCGAAACGGGATGACTGGAATCATGGTGCAAAATTTCTGCCGCATCCACAAACTGAATGGGGCCGGCTCTTCTGGAAAGAGCTGCCTTTGGCGCGAACCGGGCCATCGCCAGGTATGCTGTGAGCCGCAAAGGAAACTGCATCATGCGCTTTAAGACCCGCTGCGCAGTCGGAATTCGCCGGGCTGGAACTTCCGCGCCACATACTCATGCGCGCCGCGCGATTGGTTAGAATAGCGCGCCAGCGCATAGACTGGAAAGGAATTCCGGTAAAGGTGGTATTTCAAATAAAAAACGCCCGGGAAACCCGTGCCGGTGAAATCCGGCTCGCTCCACGAGCCGTCCTCACGCTGCTTGTGGACGAGATAGGAAACGGCCTTGCCAATCGCAGGATCGCTGGCGTCTGTCCCTGCAAGCAATCCGATCAATCCCCAGGCGGTTTGCGACGCCGTACTGGGGCCCTGCCCTTTCGTCGACGGCGTTTCGTAACTGGCAAGCGACTCCCCGAAGCTGCCGTCGGCCTTTTGCACGGTGCGCAGCCAGACCACGGCGCGCTGGCAATAGTCGCGCACAGTCAGCGAAACAGTTTCCAGTGCGCGCAACACGCCACTGGTTCCGTAAATATAATTGACACCCCAGCGGCCGAACCAAGAACCGTCGCCGGATTGATCTTTCAACAAGAATTTCACGGCACGTTGAATGGCGGGATGGTCCGCGGGCCAGCCGAACCGGCCGAGGCATTCCACTACCCGCGCGGTGACGTCGGCGGTGGAGGGATCGATCATCGCGTTGTGGTCCGCGAAAGGAATGTTGCAGAGGAACTCATGGTCATTGTCGCGGTCAAACGCGCCCCAGCCGCCGTCGCGATTCTGCATGCTGAGCAACCACTGAATGCCGCGGCGGATCGCGCCTTCCATGCGTTTGGCGTCGGCGTACTTCACGCGCTGGAGCGCCATCAGCACAAACGCAGTGTCGTCGACATCGGGATAAAAATCATTGCGAAACTCGAACGCCCAGCCGCCGGGTTCCGCGTCCTTGTTCTTCACTTGCCAGTCACCCGGGCCAAGAACTTGTTTCGAGAGCATCCAGTCCGCCGCCTTCACCAGCGCGGGATGATCCGCAGGCAGTCCTGCTTCTTCCAAGGCGACCATGGCAATGCAGGTGTCCCAAACTGGCGAGACGCACGGCTGCATGCGAATGGTGTCGCCCTCTTCAATTTCAAACCGCGAGAATTCCTGGATTTCCCGCCAGGTCAGCGCATCGTCCGGGCCGTGTCCCAAGGCCATCAACGCAAAAATCGAATTCATCATCGCCGGGTAGATCGCGGCAAGGCCTTCGGTCCGCTCGATGTGATTCAACATCCAGGATTTCGCTTCGCGTAAAGCACGTTGGCGCAGCGGTTTCCAGGGTAATTTTTCGTAGAGCTTCAACCCGCGATCCAACGCCAGGAAAACGTTTTTCCAAGAGAGCAGCTGCTTGCTCCAATCGAACGCCGCCGTCTTTCGCGTGGGGTCCTTGAACAATTCATCCACGCGAGAGCGCATCGGCAAGCGCCAGTCGGGCCGCAGCGTGGACAGGATGGCCATGGGAATCACGATGCCGCGCGTCCAGGAGGACATTTCATAAATATTGAAATAAAACCATTGCGGCAAGAGCATCAGCTCCGGTGGAATCGAGGGAACGAGATCCCATCCCACAGCGCCGACTAGCGCCAGATAGAATCGCACGTACGAATTCGTGTGTTCCAAGCCGCCGAGACGATGGATCGTCTCGCGCGCCTGTGCCATGTGACGCGCGTCTGTGGAGTCACCTGCTAGCTTGAGCGCGAAATACGCCTTGCACGTCGCATTCAGCTCGGAAGGTCCGCCTGGATAAATAGACCAGCCGCCATCGGCGAGTTGCCGCCGGCGCACATAATTCGCCAGCTTGGCGATGCGCTCTGGATCGGCCTTTCCCAGAACGTGCAGATAATAGATGTAATCGGATTCGAGCGTGGTGTCTGCTTCGAGTTCGCCCTGCCAGTATCCTTGTTCCGCTTGAAGGGAAAGGAGGTGATTCGCACCACGCTCAATGGTTTTTTCCAGGCGCGCAGCCCACTCCTGCTCCTGCCAGGGCAGAGGCGCGGGCGCGACGGAGACTTCTTCACCCATTCTGGCGAATGAGGCCATCAATGCTCCCCCAGAGCGGAACTTCATGCTGGTACGGCCAGCAGGCCTATACGGCCAACATTAGAATCAGCTTAACCGCCGTGTTGCGTTTCGTTTCCCCACAAAAACAACGCGGCAGCCGTATTCGAGTAACACGAGTACTATTAAATTATCGCCGCCTTCGCCGTGACGGTCAACGGCTAAGATGCAGTAAACGCAACCCTGCGTTGTCAAATGGAAACACTTGCAGGCCCTTCCAGCATTCGTTGAACGAGGACGTGCAACGGCTCGGGCAGCGGCTCGCCCTCCCGCTGCGTAACAGAGGGCTTTTCCTTGAGAAGGCGCGCGGGAAGCCTTGTCCACGAAGGTCCTTCAGGAGAAAAACCGCCAAGAGTCTCGTGTAGCACCAGAGCATCGGCGCGGTCGAGCGCAGCGCGCGCCGAATCCTTGAAATCCTCTTTCGACGGGTCGATTACGGAGAAATAGAGGCTGGGCTTTAGGAACTGCAGCAACGAGTTGCTTTCCACGATGACGGACGGCAGGTCTTGGCCGCCGGCCTCGATCGCCCGTTGCAGCGCCGTTCTCAGAAGCGGCAGCGCCTCGGCAAGAAATCCTTGTTTGGTCCGCAACCAGAACGATTTCCGTGCTCCGGCGGCCAGAAAACGAGCACTGTCCGTTCCCGTGTCCGCTTGCGTTTCCCAATTGATGGCGCAGACGTGTTCATCCGGCGCACAATCGCAATTTTCGCCGTTCTGCGCGCAAACGCCGTGGCCATACTGTGTGATTTTGCCGGCGATCCAGTCAGCCCGCGGAAACGCAGAGATTACATCGCAGACCAGTTGCGTCTTGCCAATGGTTCGCGTGTGCCCGCCAACAACAACCAGGCGCCAACGGGGCGCTCCGTTTGTCTTACTTGCCACCAAGCTTTCCCTCAAGTTCTTTGATGCGCGCCGCCAGTTCGGGTAGCCGCGCGAACCAGGCGTACAGATCCTTGAATTTTTGAAGCGGGCGGGAGGGCGTCCCCCAGACTGTCTCGCCGCTACGGACAATTTTCCCTCCGAGGACGCCGCTTTGACCGCCAATGACCGCGCCATCTTCCA
>MNDE01000044.1 GCA_001914785.1 Acidobacteria bacterium 13_2_20CM_57_17
CGGGGAAAAGTGTCACCTATGTGTCCGGTACAATGTGTTACCTATGTCTCAGGCCGCTCAAATAACTCGTGAGGTCCAGATGGATTTCTCACTCAATCCATGCGCGAAGCTCCCGCACCGTAGTCGCCTGGGCCTTCTTGTCTTTCAGGATGGCGGAGGCGTTCCGGTATTGCGGGAAGCATTCCTGTAGAGCGCGGCGTTGGTCGTTCGGCTGTCATGTTGTGCACAACATATGCATGGCCCAGATAATCGGACAAATATGGCAGCAAACGCTGCACTTCAGCGCCCTCCCGGTACCACGCGATGAGACGGTGAACCGCGAAGGTATGGCGCAGATCATGAATCCGAGGTTGGTAGGTTGCGTCGTCAACACGATGGATGCTGACATGCGTTCGGATGCGACGGAAGTTTCCCTGGAGGGTGGACATATTAATAGACCCTCCGTTTCTGCCGACGAAAAAAGGAGAGCCGCTGTCTTGTGAATGGCCAGCAACCTTACGTTGGGTAGCGTAGGTGACCAAATCCTTCAGGAGTTGCGGCCCCAATGGCACGAGGCGGGACTTGAAAAATTTCGACTCGCGAACCGTCACGACGCCAGCGGCAAGGTCCACGTCCGCTTGAGTCAGAGCGAGTGACTCTCGCACGCGCAGACCAGTCCCATAGAGAAATAACAGCAGGGTTTGAACCACAAGAGGCTCCAAGCGGCGCTAGTAAGAGGCCGAAAGGGACTGGGCAGCGTCAGAAAGACCTCGCGAAACGCTGTGCGAGGTCGTACCTCTTTCAGGTAACGCAAGATGGCCGCTCCAACAGTGGCAGCCAGCGGAAAGGTTTGGGTCCGCCGACTCTTGCTGCGCCACAAGTGGAGAAGATCGGTGTCCCAATCGATATCTTCAAGACGCAGAGAGCGGACTTCACCGGCACGCAACCCGTAAACGACCAGCAACATCAGAATCGCTCGGTCCCGAATCGAGGTTGAAGAGTCGCCTTCCGTGTTTGCCAAAAGCCGTTGGACGTCTTCCCAGGATGGTGAGGCAGGGAGTGTCTCGTTTCGGTAGATGCGTGGTGCTTTTATGGCGTCCGCCAAGCCGGGTCGGCACAAATTCTGTTGTTCAGCGTATCGGAAGAAAACGCGTAGGGACGAAACATAGCGTTGAATTCCTCGGCGCGAATATCCGCCCGCGCTTCCTTTACGAGCCAAAGCTTTATCGATCTGTGCGATTGTGATCTCGTCAGGAGCCCGCATTGGGTAGATGGCCCGGCAGAGAAAGTCCTGGGCAACCCAACACGTGTTTCTGGTGGTTCTGGGCGCCAAGCCCTTCTCTTGCTCCGTGTATCTCGCAAAGTCGGCCACAAGTTGAGCGAAACGATGCGGTCTGGGCGCCTGCAGACGACCTAAGAAGCGGAGCCAATTGCTAGCGACACAAACGAAGCACGATTTGCTCTTGCGCGAGAAACCACCTTTGATCTTGTGGTGCTTGAGGCGACGACGCGCCCACAGATCAGCCGCCCGTTCAATCTGCGGGGTGTTAACTGTTCCTTGGGACCGCACATTCAGGCGTTCGGCGACCACCAGTAAATATTGGGCCAGTGTGCGAAGCGTGCTTCGCGGTGCCCCCTGTTCGGCGCGGTGGTGGAGATAAGCCAACCGTGCTTCCCGGAGTGGGCCCGCGAACTGCCGCCGAAGGGCATCTGAGCGTTCAAAGATATGATCAAACATGGTCGAACCTCCTTGCGGGGATGAAGATTCGACCAGTATGACTTCAAGGGCTTCTGCAATTCGGGGCGGGAGGAGTTTCGCTAAGAAGGCCTGGCTCTCCCGGCGAGCTTATACGCCGCTGACCTGCGCGAAAAACATCCGGGCTGGCGTGGAGAAGTTGCTTGAACCCGTGGACAGCCGACACCTACCGCCCTTGACTGGCCGATTCGTTTCTTTGCCGCGATGATTTTATGGCGGGGGTTGTCGTGCGCAACAATGCAGAGAAACGAACGATATTGGGAGCGCTGTCCACCTAGTACGACAACATGGAAAGACAGTGGATTTTCCGATGCAGACCGCCAATGGGGAGATGATCTTCGCAATAGGCAAGGATTTTACGTTAAGTGGGGATGAGATACTTGAACTTCTTGACGGTGGGGAATTGCGCGCGGAAGGTGTGCACAGATTAGCCCAGGCACATGCATCGGCCCCGCTCATCCGCGGGCAAGTTGTTTTGTCTTAGTGACACCTTTGAATATTTCCACCGGTCTGATCTGCAACGCACGAACGATCTTCCCGAGGTTGGCGAGACTCGCGTTCTATTCCTGTGAAGCTCCCCCAACCGTGAAACTGTCGAAAATTTCGCACTGCGGACATCGTGAAATTGGTAGAGCACGTCAGGGGCACTAGGGATATCTCTCCCTTTCCTTTCGAACCGCGCAATCTTCTCATTCGGCGACCACTGGGTAAATGGTTCAACACAAAGAAAACTCCGGCGGGGCTAGGACGAGACTTTTACATTCCTTTTTCGGGGATAGGTCGGTGTGCCAAAATTATCTGACCACATTCGATCCCATTTATGATTTTTTGCCGTAGCAACCGTTGCGCTATCTTAAGCACTGCAGTCCGGTAGTTCTCAGCTAGGTAGCCTAAGCCAAACTTCAGTTTCCCCTTGTCGATCCGCGCACGGTCTATGTTCAGACGGTCCAAAATTGACTCCACATCCAGTTTTTGCTCATGGCTAAACGCCAAGGACTCGCCCCAAATGCCCGCCGCGTTTATGAAGGTTAGCTCTTCAAGAGTCGCGCCAGAGCGTTCCTTAAATGCAGTGAATCCTAGCGTTGAAATGCCTCCAGATTCGTCGGAAGTCGCGAGAACTGAGACTGCTTGGAGGGTAAACCCAATGAGAGCGACCGCAACTCCTCGTCCAGATTCGCGGTAGGCGGCCTTGCGTTCCTCCTCACTGCTGTGTTGCATCATTGGCGATGTCACACCGCACGACATGGATCGGACGATGTAGCGTACTACAATCACGCGATGCAGGCAGGCAATCAGTTCCAGGAGCCAGCGGCTTGTGCGGAGGATCGCGTCGCCCATATATAGGAAGGCCCGCAAGGCGTACTCAAGGCACCGAAAACTCAAGAGCAGCTTTCCCATCAACGTGGCGTGTTCACTCAAATCCATCTGAATGAGTTCGAAGTTCGTATCGGCACGGTTTTCCCGCAATGGACCCTTATCTGTTTCGTTTTGGTTGAGCCGCCGCTTTGAACCTCAGCTAAGTTCTTTGTGCTTAACGTAGCTCACTCCTGGAGAACGGCGTGCAAAACATTAGAAACCGACTGATTCAGAGTTGGGCGACACTTGATGATTTTGCGCGAAGTCATTCCGACCTTAATCGCATGTTCCTGCCTGTCACCTATCGCGGCGGCCCAAACAATCTTCCCGAGTCGACCGACGATCCCGCGTTCTTCCACAGTGGAACACGCTCCGGATTTTGGCGCGGTCGTCGTTCCCATTACCTCAGTGAAGTTTGCTCCCTCGGTAAAGCTCGGTATCACGGGAAAGCTTGGGCCTAGCCTCGGCATAGATGCTAACTTCGGCACGGGTTTTTGCCTGGACGCCGCGTGTCGTTTCATCGTAACGAATTATCACGTAGCCATGACCACGCGGGCCGGTAAGATCAAAGGTGAGAAGATTATCCATAGATATCTTGCTACGGGATCGGACGACAGGGGCGCAACCGCGAACCCGCTACCCAACATGGACGTGCTTCCATTTGCCATGAGCCGGGACCTTGCCATGTTCGAGTTACGGTGGCCGCTATCCCATCATCATGGTCTTTCTTTCAGCCTCGATGAATTAGAGGCTGGCCAGGAGGTAGACATCTACGGGTACCCCAAGGGAATTGTCAATCCCATTCGCAAACTGGCCCGATTCCCCGCCAAATTCAAGGGGCCGACGACATCAGGCCTCCTCGCCTTTGACTACGAATTGTCCGCCGATCAACCAATTCGGATAGCTGGCGCAAGCGGCGGCATCGTCGTTGATAGGAAAACCGAAAAGATTGTAGGTGTTCTGAGCGGGACCACTGAAACGATGGCTCTGGCTGTGCCCGTTCAAACGCTGGTCGATTTCGTAAGCAAAGTGCAGCCCTTCCTGGCACAGAGAATATTCCCGACCGCCAATGCTGTTTCGCCAGTTTCCGGAAACCTTTATCCAAAATTCGCCCCGCACCCAGACTACAATCCAAAATACATACCAGGCGTTTCTTTTGGGCTAGCGCACCGACCCGAGGAGTCTCCCGAAGTCAAGGTGCTACGAAATAAAGCCCAGTCTCTGGCGGACAGTATGCGGAACTTCATTGCTGTGCAGACTTCCGAATGGGGATCAGGAGACAAGGAACCTTCTGCTCAGGCGGAGTATGAGGTCCGGGTTATCGACGGAGTTCAACGATTCCGCGAGTATCCCGATGGCAAGAAGGAGTTAGAGGATATACCTCCCCCGCGTCTAAGTAGTTCGGTGCGTGCCTCCTACGAATGGTCAACGCTGCCGAAGATGGTTGGAACGGAATGGCGATTAAAAGTTCGTCAAGCAGCCGACGTGGTCGTGAACAAACAACGAATGAAGGTCTTTCAGTATTACTCCAGCGTCGAGAATAACTTGTGTCCATTTGCACCCATCGAAGACTATGGCTTCTTTACGATCCAAAAAGAGGTTGCCGTCGCATGTTACGGCGAAGTTTGGACGGACGAGGATACCAACATACTCCGGATTTCGGAAAATTTAGAGCTTTCCGACAAATTGAAGGCCTATCGAGGGTGGCAGGAATACCAAATTGTCCTTACATACGGTTGGCTCACGCTAGCGCATGAGCCTCGCCTCGTTCCAATAACGATTTTTACAGAGGGTCGCTACGGGAAGCACGTCGACTGGTGTCGCGGCCAGTTTACGAATTACCAAAGGTTCGACAGTGAAGTGAGGATCATAGCGAATGACGCAAATCGATGAGAATTCCGCTGGCCGCAATTTTCGACTGTTACTTGCTTCTTGTTGACTTCGATGAAATAATCTGCCAATGATTATTGGCGACCGCCTTCGAGCACTGGGAGCTTTTCGAGGCGTCATGGGCGACGCGCCAATTCATCGTTGAGGTTGCAGCCGATTTGGACGCTTTACTCCCAATGTAGAACTTAAGGCTGGCCAGCCACAGACGCGGCGATCAGTGTTCCAGGTATTATTCATAACTATAGTCTTGTATCGCAGTCGAAATCCGTAACGCTCACTTCATCTTTGTCGGCGACGTTCGAGCAGGTTCGGCTGCGCATGGCGGCACACACAACTGGAGAAGCTTGGGCGCTAGTTCCAAGGGGCGAAAAACCGCTCTTTCTGCCCGAGCCGTTTCCCGGCAACGCCTCCGTTGCCGATTGCCGCGACGCCGAAAGTGGACCTGTCGAGGGTCCAACTTCCCTAGGAGCGGAGGAAGTGCCATTCACGTTTTGTTTTTCCTGCAAATAGCGATACAGGGTAGTGCGCCCGACTCCCAGTATCCGGGCAGCTTGCGTCCGATTCCCTTGGCATAAACCAAGTACTAGCCGGATGTGCTGCATACAGACCTCATGAAGTGATAGTGGCTGCCATTTGGGGTAGTCAACCGATTCCATTTCCCCTCTCCTTTCACAATAGCTGCCGAAAAGTAGTCGTCCCCAACTGAACTATTGCGTGCCACGCGTACGGTTGGCTTCTTCGACTAATACACTCCATTCGACCAAGAACAGCTTGATCGCCTTCGTTGCCCCGGCGCAAATATCTAATGCAGTTTTTATGTAGGCCGCCCGCTCTTTCTCTTCCTTTGTTAGTGCCAGTTGCAGCACAGTTTCCACTAGACCGTAGACGCTCGCCATTTGAGAACATAATTCCTCAAGCCGCCTCTGTGTATTTTCGTCTATGCAGATTCCCTTTGGCTTTGCAAGAAACTCTACTAGGCGCTTCCGTAGACTTTCGTCCGAGAGAATATCTTCTGGTATCGCCATAAGGGGGCAGGGTACCACCGCGAGCGAGAATGAATGAACGACCCAGACGCGAGCACATGTATACTTTTGTTCTTGACAAGTGTCAAGCCGTGAATAACCTTAGGCGGAGTCCTCACGATTTAGCCTGTCCTTATGCCCATAGCCAGCAATTGTTGCCACTCCTGCTCAATCTCCGCTTTTCTAGCGGCTGGCACGCGGGCAAGGGGGGCTATCCCCCAGGTGGATAACCGCTCAACGAGCAATCGCGCATTTCCGAGCGCCCCATGCAAAACGAACGGTCCGAAAATGAACACCGCTACTCGAACGACCTTCAAGAACAGCAGCGCAAGCAAAGCCGCGAATACAACCCCGGCCTCTTCTCGAAAAGTTACAAGCAAACCGTTTCGTGCTAAAAAACGTCGAAACTTCCAAAGAGTGTGGACATCTTTCTGCAACTCGCCCAACCACAGCAGCACAATTCGGCGGCGATCCCGCCAAAACATCTGACGGACAGACTTCAACTCCGGCCTAGTGCGAAGCTTTCGATAGTCGTCATTCCCAACGATAGCATCCAAAGGTGGAAGCAAGACAGCGGAGACGCCCACTATAGACACGTAGGCTTGGTTGTCGTTGAGGTGCTTGTCAGTCCCGTCATGTCTCAAAGAAAAAACAACCAACAAGCATAGGCCCAAGACTGCCACCAGAAAAGTAATGATGATTCCTACCAATTAAATACCTCGCCGGAGCAACGCCATCGTCCTACTCCAGAGATGCTGCCATTCTGTTTTCCATTGAGAATACTGATCGTCGCCTAGACCCGCTTGCTCTGGCGACGGAGCATATTGCCAAAAAGCCCACAGCCAAACAGCGATCATGCCAATGAACGTCGTGGGCGTTAGCAATCGCCAATAAGAAACGAAACCACGAAAAACTTGCAGGCTGGCAACATTGACGGAGCGCACTAACACGTAGATGCCGAAACCGAGACAAAGTCCGCGAAGGTTCCGACCCAACGGCACGTGGTAGTACCACGCGACGGTTGCAGGCGTCAGCAGGAGAATAGCCTGAGCGAGGCACAGGTATTGCTCGACTACAGGAGACAGATGTAGATACAAATAGTGAACGGATGAAGCCTGATTCCAACCGAGCAAAAGAACGGCGGGGAGTATGCCAAGTTCAACGATTAACAGCATTTTCCACGCGATATCGTGAAGTGCAGAGCGTCGAGGGAAGACGCCACAAAAGAAGTCCCAGATGACAAGAAACTGCAAAGACAGCGCGATTGCTTCGAGTCGCCAGTATGCTACCGCGAACCAATCTGGTTTGTAACGATTGATGGGGAACAGAATTAGGTCGCCGAGGAACCTAAAGAGGACGAAAACAGTAAGGTGCGGGTAGCGAGACGCCAATCCATGCTTTGAGAGACGCCAGAGAAGCAGACCTTCTAGGAAGAGTGCTGAGCAGGGAAATATATAAAGGAGCGGATGCATGGAATTATGGCAATTCTACTCGAATCGAAGGCGAATGGAAGGGGACAACCATCTGTCCCCTTCCACCCATCACAAGGAAGATTCAGTTACCGTCTGGAGGAGGAAGAGGAGGAGGAGAAGGGAGATGGGGCGGCGGGGGCCAGCCTTTGAAGCTACTTCCATTGCTCAGGCTCATGTTGAGCCTCCTTTCTTAAAAAAGATGGCTCGACCCTAGCACTCGCGGAGGCCGCGCTCCGGAAATGCCCAAGACGTTCAGTTTTCTGAAATCGGAAGAGCGGGTATATTTCGGGGCCGAGTCGCTCTGGCTTGTAATCGACGGGAAAAATCGCTATAAAACAACGCGACAGGTATGCGTTCTCTCAAACGCTATATCGCGCAGGCTCTCCATTCGGCTGATACGCCTTTTGCCGCTTTGGTGTTTTTTGGGTCACTGCGCGATGCCTATTCTGGACACTATCTGCATGAGGGTTGGGGACAAATGGCCTCGGTTGAGGAAATCCATTCTGTGCTGCGTGAAACGCATCAAGCGTTGTTTGATTCGGTTCTAAGGCTTTCGCTCATAGACTTGAGCAATCAACTGCGAATGCACTTTCAGTCGCTCAACCAACCTGAGCGAGAAACGTGTGTCAGGTGGTTAGAAGTCGAACCTTTCCGTGACCTAATTCCCCAAGGATGTTCAGTGGTGGTGCGCGAACTGTTCGTCTCAGAGGTTAAGACTGCGTTGGAAGTGTTGTGTCACGCGCCTGAGTGGTCCGAGCTTGCGGTACCAGCGGCACCAGCCGCATTGCCACAGCGACAACTTGACCGATCACCTCTGCTTCAGTGGCTAAACTGAATATTCGGGGGGGTGCTTTAGAGATAGGATGCGGAAGGATCGTGATGTGCGATTCCGAGACGTGGCACCAGCCGCAAAGATATCCATCACGCAATTCAACAAGATAGATTGGACGTTCGTATTCGTTGTTCCACCCGCCGCTGGCCACTTGGCGGCGTTCCCCATCAATTGTCACAAGCGATCCAGGTCTCAACAAAGGATGCATCGTGTAGTCTTCAAGACCGATATAGGCATACGTATGCTGCCTAGGACTGCATTCGAGAAGGAAAGCGGCAGGAATCTCACCCCAAAATGCGACAACTCGGTTGATAAGTTGAGTGGCTTCCCACTTGAAAGTCGGATCGAGCCTCACAGGAATCGTCACTTTTGTGTTGAGGTTGTGAAGCTCGGCAGAAACAGGTCGCGTTGCGGACAGCTTAATTTCCTCACGATATCTGTGGGTTCGATCCGAATCTACTCCATAGCTGGTCAAAATCTCGTGAAACGAAAGTCCATAAATCGCAGCCAGTGTGAATATCTTGAACACACTCGGTATTGCGTTGTCGTTTTCGATTTGTGCCAGTCTCGCTGCTGAAATATGGAACCGTTTGTTTTTTTCTTTGACAGCGATTTTTGCGCTTACTTTTTGAACGTCGCGCAGCCCAAGGTGAAGCCGAAGCCGCACTTCGCGTAGGAAACTGCCAGGCGATAGTTCCATAGGTGAGTGACCGGGATTATACGGGGCTTCCAGCGAGCCATCTTATCGAACCTGTTCATTTTTCTGAACACGATTCTGGTCCAACCCATTCAGATACTTTCCACAGGAGATATTACTTGCTTTCTCAACGCTCCAGTGGAATAATCCGCCCATGATTATTGGTGACCGCCTCCGCCAAATGCGCGAGGAAAAGAAACTCTCCCAGGGTGACATCGAAAAGCGCACCGGCCTGCTTCGCTGCTACATCTCCCGCGTTGAGAATGGCCATACCGTTCCTGCTGTCGAGACGCTGGAAAAGCTGGCGCGTGCTTTCGAGGTCCCTCTTTATCAACTCTTCTACGAAGGCCAGGAGCCGCCCGTATTGCCAAATCTGCTAAAACACAGGTCCTCAGATGAAGGCGTTTGGGGCAGTTCAGGCAAAGATGCGCGATTTCTGAGCAAGCTTCGTCGCCTTTTGGGCAAGTCAAGCGATGAAGACCGCAAGTTGATTCTGCATATGGCTCAGAAAATGGCCAATCGCTAGAACAGTTTGCTCTTCACACTTACCTTTAGATTCAACAGTTCTGACGTTAAGGCGAGAAGCCTCGCCAACGCTGTAGGCGATAGTGTGACTGCGGAATCCTATGTCGAGCCATCCGGTATCAGGACTTCGAGTCTTTAGAGGACGTTGGGGATTGTCATCCAACGGCTGCCTCCGGCTGGCACTTGTATCGCCGGTGCGCGGGCCGAGCTTTTCGACTGAATTTGCCTTATTGCCCCCGAGCCTTTTTATCTCGTTGAATCAAAAGGAAGTTTTCGTAGGGGTGGTGGGGCGCGAAACTACTGCTGTATTGGAAACAAAGGAGTTTTGCGGTGCGGCCTGGCCTTCTAAGGAACTAAAAGAAAGTAACGGAATTCGCACAGCCTGCCGAACGACGACTTGGGGATTCTATGTCCCGCTGTACTCGTTCGCCGTGCAATTGGGCAATCTAGAACGCCAACTTCAATCCAAACTGAATTTGTCGCGATGTCGTAACCGTGCTCAGAATCGCGCCGGCGCTGGGGTTCACCATGCCTGTGGGCAGCAGAGCAGTCCGGTTTGCTTGGTTGGGTACCCCGAAGTTCGGATGGTTGAGGATGTTGAACATCTCGGCGCGGAAGTGCAGCGACTTGGTCTCCCCCAATGCGAATTGCTTGAAGAGAGAGAAATCGCAGCTCACGAGTTTAGGGCCAATCAGCGTGTTCCTGCCAAGATTACCGATCGTGCCGGCGGGCT
>MNDE01000150.1:0-29864 GCA_001914785.1 Acidobacteria bacterium 13_2_20CM_57_17
CAAAAGTTCATCCCATGAATCCATGAGGTCCTTGTGAAGAGAGCGCTGACACTTTCCCTGATTCTTGGCCTTAGCACAATTGCGCCGCGAGGTTGGGCACAGCAGGCTCCATCGGCGATGGTCGCACCATCAACCGGCGCGACATCGCCGACGCAGAAGAGCATCGAGGCGTACCTGCGACATTTGTATGCGTTCGGTCCGAATGTCGCGCTAGTGGTTGCCCCTCCAAAGCCATCGCAGGTCGAAGGGTTGCTTGAAACCAATATTGACCTGACCATTGACGGCAACAAACAAACCGTGAAGTTCTACGTCAGCAAGGATGGCAAATTCCTTTTCCAGGGCGAACTGTCGGACATGACGAAAGATCCCCTGGCACAAAACCTGGCGCAGATTCAGATGAAGGACGCGCCATCGATCGGCGATCCGAGCGCCGTAGTTACGCTGGTGGAATATTCGGACTTCGAGTGCCCGGTGTGCCGCAAACTCCACGATGCCTTACGCGAACTGATCCCGAACTATGCGGGCAAAGTGCGCGTGGTGTTCAAGGATTTCCCAATCGAGCAGCTCCATCCGTGGGCGAGAACCGCGGCCATCGCCGGCCGCTGCGCCTACCAGCAGGATCCCAAGACCTTTTGGAAGATGTATGACTTCATCTACGACAATCAGGAGATTATCTCTGCAGCGAACGCCTGGACAAAAATGATGGACTACGCTGGCCAATCCGGCTTGGATCCCGATGCGTTCAAAGCATGCATGGCCAGCCCGGAAGCAGGCGCAGCCGTCAACGCCAGCCGCGCGAACGGCCAACTCCTGGATGTGAACAGCACGCCCACGGTGTTTGTGAATGGCCGGCGCATGGTCGGCGCCGATGCGCATCTGCTCGAGCAGTACATCAACTACGAACTCGCCCAAAGAGCTGGAAAAGCCACAGAGAAGAAGTAAAAGAGGGAGGGGGCTGGAATCCGTCCAGCCAGAGCTTACAAACCCGCCTGTTTTCCAGACCGATTTCTTAGTTAACATAATATTACTTATAGGACGTGAATGTCAAGGGAAATCTCATGCCTGCTACGAGTTTTCTGTGGAAATCGGGCTTGTCCTTATTAAGGAGCACGGCCCTTCTTAGATTAGAGAGGGTACGGACAGTCCTTCCGGGAATGTTCTTGCCGCTGGCGCGGGGGGTGCGCCAGCGGCAAGAACGATTGAGTTACGGTTTCGCGGTATTCAGTTGCGGGTGAAGAACGGGCGCACTTTTTTCCAGATGGAAGGCTAGAGTTTTGATTTTGGGGTGAGTCTTCGCGGCCGCGCGGAAAGTGGGGCTAACCGGACTCCTGCTCAAGTCCTTGAAGAAGGGGACGTAGCAGCGCTAAGAGCAGGGAAGCCACTTCCCTGCTGGCTACTGGTTCTAGGGTGTGTTGTCCGACCACAAACGGGGCCTTTGGCCCTTCAGCACTGCATCATCCTACTCAATGAGCGGCTTTGGCGGCGATGGCGCCTGCAGCGGCGCCAATGAGAAACCACTTGGCGGCGCGGCTAATGCGGCGCCACGCGCTGCCACCGCGCGCGATACGCAGAGCGTCGTCGCGTTCGCAGGTGAGTGCGGCGGTTTTGCTGCGTTCATCGGTGAGATCAGCCTGGGCCGTGGCGAATTTTGTCTGGCACGCTTTGCAGTCGAGGGTGAAATCATAGAGAGGTTTTAGATCTTCGGCGGGGACGACGGCATTGGGTTTTGGCGTCGGTGAGTTTGCAAGCGCCGGGGCGGATTGCAGAACGATGGGAGACGGCAAAGAGATTTGCGTGGGGAGTTCGCGCACGATTTGTGCCGGCGCGCGCAAGTAGCGGCGTGCTCGTGAGGCCTCGAAAGGCTCTTCCGCGGTTTCGTCCGCGAGTAACTTTGCTTCCGCGTCCTCATAGGCCTGCCCCAAAACGGCTCGCCACAGATTACGTTCGGCGTTACTCACGGAACCTCCGAAAGCGGACTGAACTTCGATACCGCGCTTTTACTGAAGAGGGACCGACGGAAGATGCAACGCCGGGTTTCCACAACGCAGGCGCTCTAGCTGGCGATGTCCACGGTCGCGGTCACCACGTTGGTGACCGTGGTGGCAAGAAGCCGTGCGAATCTTGCCGCGACGCTGGGGAATTCTCCGCGCGCGACGTTGGAGGCGTTTACGGTGGAGATTGCCGCGCCTTCGTTCACGTAGTCGGTATCAATGTCGGTGTCCGATGTTTGCAGCTGCAGGGCGATCACTCCGGGAGCGCCGCTGAACGCGCAGCGGAAGGCGACTTTGATCGGTTCCCCTCCTGGACGCTGCACGAGCGCCACGCGTTGCGTCTTGGTTCCGCTGGTAAGGTTGCCGTCACCGGTGACCCAGACGTTCTGCACTGCGCCCGCATCGAGGGAGCTGGGCGGGAGACTGTTCGCATACACTGGCATGTTTGCTCCTTGCTGACACAACTACGTTCGCCTGTGCCTGGACTGCGCGCACACGCCGGCCTTAACGTCATGTTGCGGCGCGAGTTCTTGGCGGCAGAGGACTTAACGTGGTCTGGCGAAGTGTCAGGAAATAGCTGCGAGAGGGCGCGGCGGGCAGCCCTAAAAAGCAAAACGTCCCGGTTTGCACCGGGACGCACTTTTCTACGAGAGTCAGTATATCACAGAATGAATTAATGTCAAGAGAAAATTTTGGCTCGTCGAGGCATCACCGGCATGGCCGCCCCGAGATTCTGCTTCCACTGGCCGTCGGTGAAAAAGAACTCTAATCCCATGACGAAGGGAGTGTCTTTTCGTTGCTGAAGGTGGACCACGCGGGCAAAACCACTAAAACTGCCCTGAAGAGACCGCACGTCGATGCGCTGGTTGGGCGCCCACTGTTTCTTCGTCAAGACGCTGGCTCCGTGAAGGCTCACCTCACGCGTGGTCGTAACCTCGTAAGTGACGAGGTCCATGCTCACCAACGTTATGCTCACTTCCAAGGGGATACGATTTTCAGTACGGCGCGAAGGGCGCGAATCCATTTACCATCCGAGTGCCGCGGGAATCGACGGCAGCCCGTCGGACTGGGAGGACGATAGAAATACTCTGCCGGAAGCGCACAGCAACTTCAATCAGGTAATCGCCCGATAACGACTCGGGTATGTACTGTGGATTTAGCCTCGAAGGCTGAGCTCGCGTCGCTTGAGCGGCTCGCGTGACTTTCGTGCCCTAAAAAGCAAAACGTCCCGGTCCAAGCCGGGACGCAACTTTCTACAAGAAATAGTGTATCACATTATAAAGTATTGTCAAGCAAAATTTTGAAAAGACCAAAACTTTTTTGTTAGTCTTCTGTTTTCAATAACATTGGATGGTCTGAAACTAGCCTTTGATCTTGCTGATGTGGAAGCCGAAAAGTGCAAGGGACGGAAAGACCGGATAGAGACGATGGGAAAGGGTCGCGACAAACGGAGGCGTAAAGCCCGAAAACACAAATCTCCTGGGAGAGCTGCGTAGCCTTTGATTGGTGACCCACCTATTGCCGATGACCCGGACGCTGTCGTATACGCTTCGATCAAACCGAAGCCGCGTCCCCAGTCTGGCGCAATAGCCATTGCTGAACCTGAAGAAGAGAATGCCGTCACGATATACCCACCGAGAATTTCAAAGTAGCCCACTGCCAATACTGCGGAGACCTTGACACGCACCATTCCCGAGAGCATAGTGCCGCCTATCCCCTAGCATTTTCCCCTCGAAAGGAGACCTACCATGCCGTTTTTTCTTCATCAAGTCAGCTATACGCCTGAAGCTCTGACGCGGTTGCTTGCCAATCCCCAGGATCGGTTTGACGCCGTGCGGGGCCCCATCGAGAAACTTGGTGGAAGGGTGATGAACTCGTATTTCGCCTTCGGGCAATACGATGCCGTTCTCATCACCGAGATGCCGGACAACGTCTCTGCTGCGGCGATCGCGCTGGCGTTCGCCGCCGGCGGTTCCCTGCGCAACTGCCAGACCACGGCGCTGATGTCCAACGCCGAAGGCATCGAGGCCATGCGTAAAGCCGCGACTTGCGGATACAAGCCGGTCGCTGCCGCAGCGAGCGGTGCTGCCGCACGGCCATAAGCGGAAGCATTCCGAGAAAGGCCGCCAATTCAAACGCAGAATCTCCCAGCGGAGCTTGCCCGCTAGGGGCAGATGGATGTTTGCGCGGCGCTCGCCGTTCGCCAGTGATAGACTTCGCATGCATGAAGGAGGAAGCGATGCGCCGCAAATGTCTGCTTGCCGCTCGCCTTTTACCGCGTGCACTTGCCGTCGTCGTGCTCGTGGTCTGCGCTTTCACGGGCCAGTCCACGAAAGCGCAATCTTCGCAGCCGCCCTTCCCGGTACAGTGGCAGCGGCCCGACCAGACGAAGCCCCTCGAGGATAAGAGTGTCCAAGATACTCCACAGCAGCATGCGCCTACTGCTGCGGAAATAAGCAAGAACGAAACCGTGGCGTCCGCCCTGCTGGGCAGCCTGCACTACCAGGAGTACGAAGTACGCTCCGCCGCGGAAGCCATGCCCGAAGAGAAATACGGCTACCGCCCCGCGGAAGGAAAATTCAAGAGCGAGAAGCCGGAGTTTGGTCCCGCCGAAGTGCGCACATTTGCAGAGCAGGTCAAGCACGTGGCCTGCAGCAATTTTGGGTTTGCCGCCGAATTCGACGGGCAGAAGCCGCCCGAAGCCTGTGACAAAGGCGGCCCCAGCCCCGCGAAATCCAAAAAAGAATTGCTGATTTACCTGCGCGATTCGTTCGCCGCGATCCGCAAATCGCTCGGCGCCATCGGCGCCAAGAACATGTTCGACCCCATCGAAGGGCCCTATGCCGGGCCGAACACGCGCCTCGGCCTGGCCACCGTGGTTGTTTGGCACGCCGCCGATCACTACGGGCAAATGCTCCTGTACTTGCGCGAGAACGGCATCGTTCCACCCGCCAGCCGCCCCCATCCACCGGAGTTGCACGAGCAATACTGAAACCCGCCAGGGATTCCGGGCTTGACATTTCTCCGCTTGTACGTTATTGTGCAAATTGCAGTATTTGTACGAATACATACAAATCACACTGTTTGTATAGATTCGTGCAAGCAGTTGGATATGCCCGGATGATTTCATGGCCGACGGAATCTACGCCGTATTGATCGCCGATATCGTTGCCTCGACCGCCCGCCGGGACGTGCGCGCCCTGCTGAGGAAAAACCTCACGGCCGCGTCGGAAAAGCATCTGCGCCAGAAGCTCATCCGGCTGCCCTATTCCGTTACCGCCGGCGACGAATTTCAAACTATTACGGCGGAACTGCCGGCGCTCCCCGCGTTGATTCTGGATTTGCGGTCCGCGCTCCGGCCTCTCTCTCTGCGCGTGGGCATCGGCATCGGCCGCGTTTCCGGGCGCATTCAACCGCCTGTCAACCAGCTCACCGGCGAAGCGTTTGAATTGGCGCGCCGCGCCATCGAAAGCATCAAGGAGGGCCGGCTCTTCAAGTTCAACGTGCTCACGGCCTTTGCATCCGGGAACGAGGACTTCAACGAAACCATCAACTTGATCTACGGCTTGCACGACACGCTGGTGCTGCAGATCACCGCAAAACAATGGGAGGCCATTGCTGCATTCCTCAGCCGTCAGACCCTTGCGCCAACCGCCCGGCGCCTCAAAGTGGACATTTCCACGGTTTCCAGGAATCTCAAACGCGGCTACTATTGGCAGCTGGCGGAAACGGTGAACCGGGCTGGATCGTTCATCGAACGCACTCTTGGCTAGTTGTACAGAAACGTACAAATCCTGGAAGTTGCACGAAATTATGCAAATCTTTCTACGAACTCTGCTGGCCGTTTACCTGGGCCACTTGTTGGCCGATTTTGTTTTTCAGACGCGCCGCCTCGTCGACGCAAAGCTGCGCGGCCGGCCCTCCGCGTATCTTCTGCACGGGCTCATTCACTATCTTTCCGCAATCCTGCTCGTTGGATTCTTTGTTCCCGGCTCGATCGTCGCCCTCTCGACGCACCTGGTGATCGCGGCGCTTGCACTGGTTCATTTGCTGATCGATTCCGCCAAGGTGCAGCTCGAGGCCAAACGTGTGATCCGCGGTGTCGCTGGATCCTACGTTGCCGATCAGTTCGTTCATTTGCTGACCGTGGTTCTTGCGGCCTGGCTGCTGTCGCCAGGTATGTCTTTCACGGCGCTCGCCGCTCCGCTGAAAGCTTCCCGCAGCCTGGGGAACAAGTTCCTCACCGTGCCGGTGATCTACCTCGGAGTGATTTTCGGCGGCGGCTATCTGATTCGTTCACTGACGCGCTCTCTGACGGAAACTGTGAAAGACGATGAGTTCGAGAAAGCCGGGGAGCAATTGCAAAATGCGGGATTGTATATCGGCTGGCTCGAGCGATTCCTGATTCTCACCGCGCTGCTCTTGCGATCTCCCGCGGCCGTGGGACTGATTCTCACCGCGAAAGCCATCACCCGTTATCCAGAATTCAAATCCGCGCGTTTTGCCGAATACGTTCTGATTGGCACGCTGCTGAGCGTCTCGCTGGCGTTGGTTGGCGCCGTTTTTCTTGCCTGGCTGATCTTCGGCACGGCCAGCGTTTCCGGATAATCCCCGCACAAACGCGCCCGTCTGCTGCTTCCCTTCCTTCTGCTAGAATCTTTTCGTGCTTCCTGCCAGTCCACAACCCCGCCTCGCCAATATTCGTCTTTATCCCATCAAGTCGCTCGATCCGGTGCAAGTGAAGGAAGCGCGCATCGGCCCGGGTGGCGGGCTCGAATTTGACCGCGTCTGGGCGCTCTATTCCGCTGATGGGCAATGGGTGAATGGCAAGCGCACGGCGGCCGTCCACTTGATTCGCGCAATTTTTGCACTCGACATTAGCTCCGTAACCCTCTCCGTTCCGGGTGACAGCCGCAAAATCCCCACCAAGTCATTCGTTTTCCCGGGCGATACCGCCGCGGCCTCCCAATGGTTTTCCGCTTTTCTCGAGCAACCCATCACCGTTCGCTATTCTCCCGAAGGCTTCCCCGACGACAACATCGCCAACGGCCCGACCATCGTTTCCACGGCCACTTTGCAAGCTGTAAGCGAATTGTTTGATGGCATGGACGTCGACGAAACGCGCCAGCGCTTCCGCACCACTCTGGAAATCGATGGCGTACCGGCATTTTGGGAAGACCAACTCTTTGGCGAAGAAGAACGCAGCGCCGTCAGATTCCGCATTGGCGAAGTGAATTTCGAGGGCAGCAATCCTTGTGCTCGTTGTCCCGTTCCCCCGCGCAACCCGCGCACGGGAGAGATCACCCCCGGTTTCCAGAAGCGCCTCTCCGATTTTCGCCGCGCCAATCTCCCTGCCTGGACGCCGGAATCGCGCTTCGACCACTACTACCGCCTGGCCACCAACACGCGCGTGGCCGCTACGGAATTTGGTAGAGTCTTGCGCGTGGGCGACCCACTCCTCTAGCAGAATAACCACGCCTCGCGCGTGTCCCGCCCTCGTACGGAACTCTCCCGTTACGCATTCATGAACAAGCATGAATATTGGGATAAATTCTTACGAATTTTTGCGGCATTGACCTGATTGCGGCGCGTACTCTTCCAAAGTATAAGCTTGGGCCGGACCCTGAGTTTCGGCGCAATCTTGCTCCGTCCCCGCAATTTGGCGCAGACGATGCCGCGTCTGATCCTGGCCACTCGCCGACTCGACCTCATTCACATGCGGTGGCCTCTGTACGGCTTTGGTGCTTCGCTGAGTTCGCGTGGGCATCAAGCTGGAGTATGCGGGGCCGGCGCTTTTTTCAATCCTGCGCAAACGATGTTCGCGCAATAGCGCCATGGCATCTCAGGGTAACGCTCGGAGAATAACGATGCGTTCCACCCGGCAGGCACGCAAGCCCCACCAAGTCGGCAGAGCCGACGGCCCCGAAGCCAGCGCAAACGCGACGCGCAAGTTAAGCCACTCCGCTACGGGGTTTTTGTTATTGAGCAATGCTCTTAAACCTCTGTATGTAAACCCGCAAGCGGCGCAGATCCTCTTCCACCCGGAAGGCCCAGCCAAGGCCAAGGATTTCGCGGAACAGCTAGCCTCTAAAATTCGCGCGATGGTCACAAACGGAACTCGCAAAGCCACGATCCCTGAATGTAAGGAATTCCTCTCCGGTGGCCGGCATTACATTTGCCGGTTCTTCAATGTGCACCAGCCCGGCAGCGAGTCAGGCGGGGCGAACGGATCCTCGTTGGCCCTTCTGCTGGAGCGAAGTACTGAGATTGCCGCGGACGTTCTCAAAATCTGCCAGCAGTACCACCTTACGCCGCGCGAGGAAGAAGCCGTTCGCCTCCTCGTGCAGGGCTTGGCGAGCAAAGAGATCGCCGCCCGCATGAACATCAGCACGAATACTCTGAAGGTTTTTCTGCGACTTGCGATGATGAAGATGGGGGTCACCTCGCGCTCCGGCATCATGAGCAAATTTATCCACGCCAAGACTTAGATCGCGGTACACTCTTGCTGCCTTTTGGTGCCCGCCCGGCCCCACCTTTTGGACTAACCCAACGAGCGTATAGATGTGCGGGAAACAAAGCGGCACTCTCTACAAGTCATGAAGTTGCAGCGAGGGCAGCCAAAGCGGGGGCACGCCCGGTTTCCCTTTGCCACGGAGTTAGAGGCGAGCCTGCTCTCTCCTGCCGGCAAAGCGCGGCCAAGTGTGAAACTGCTGCACGCCAAAACCGAGAATATCAGTGCGGGGGGCCTGTGTATTCACACGACTCGGCCGTTGGAGAGCACGGGCCTGATGCGCTGCGAGCTTCGTTTACCCGGTGTTCCCGTCCATATTCCTTTGCTGGTGAAAGTGTGCTGGAGCGAGAAACGCACCGGCACAAATCAATACCGAATTGGTTTGCAGTTCGTCGTTTAGCCACCGCCGTCTCTCTTTGTTTTTGATCCGCCGTTTCCTCGTGTCACCGCTTGTACGCCTTATCCCCTAATCCGTTTGGGTTAGGCCGTGTTGGGAATTGATTTCCCCAGACGGAGCGCTCATCGTCCGTCTGATGGTCAATTCTTTCGCGAGGCACTTCAGAATCGGGCCCAGTCAAAGAACACCAAAGAACAAAGATCTGAAGTCTCGCCAATCCAAAACAGAAAGGAGGTGAAAAACATGAGGCATATCAGTCTCCAGTTGCAAAAACTGGAGGAGCGCATTGCTCCGGGCGGCTGTTGCTGCGGCGGTGGAACAGGCGGCAGTCACGGCTCCAAGGGCGGCAGTCACGGCTCCAAGGGCGGCAGTCACGGCTCCAAGGGCGGCAGTCACGGCTCCAAGAGCCATGGCTCCAAGTAAGATGGCTCTCGTTGACCTAGTCCAACTCAGGGTGTCCACCCAGGCGCCAGCGGCAATCTGGATGCCTGGGTGCTTATTCAAGAGCGAGTAGAGGGCGGCGGAGAGAAGTCGCCCCCCTCTATTCAGTTCTTGTTAGGGGAATTCCTGCATAAATAGCAATTAAAGTTCAGCGATTCCCTTATGAAGATTTGATGAAAGAACCCGATTGCAGGGCGGCCCCCTCCGACGTATAAGTTTGGACCGGACCCTGAGTTTTGACGCAGTTTTACCCGGTCCACACAACCAAGCGCAGACGATGCCGCGTCTGATCCCGGCCGCCGGTTGGGTGGACAAAATTCATATGCGGCGGCCGCTGCGTGGCGTTTGGTGCTTCAGCGCATTCGACAAAGGCACCGAAACGAATACTGGCGGATCAGCTTCTTTCAGCCCGAGTCATGCTCGTCAAGGAAGCCCGCATTGTCAGGGGCGCCGCTCTTAAAGAGTTTCACGACACAGGCCTCAGTTTGGCCCGCGTCCAAGCCTATTGCGGCTGACAACCACCAACCAAACGCTGGCTATCTAGCGGACTCGGAGAGGATGGCGCGTGCCCCGGGACCCAGCCTATTTTCATCTCAGGGACTTCGGAATAGGCGTCACACAGCCCTCGGGAACATTTCCCGACGCCTACCTTGCGAAAGAAAGGAGGTGAAAGAACATGAAGCATATCAGTCTCCAACTGCAGAAGCTGGAGGAACGGATCGCACCAGGCGGTTGCGGCTGTGGAAGCGGCGGCAGCCACGGCTCCAAGAGTCATGGCTCCAAGAGCCACGGCTCCAAGTAAGCTGCACCCGTTGGTGTAATCAGACTCAGGGCACCCACCAGGCGTCAGTTGCACTCTGGACGCCTGGTGGTTCAAGAACGAATAGAGGGTGGCGGAAAAGATCCCGCCCCCCTCTACTAAGAATACCCCGCTTCTTGCGAAGGAACTCATGAATTCTCGCCCACCGAGGCTCCGAAAGGACCTAATCGTCCGCACCCAGCAGACGTCCCACGAAACGTCTGTCATCGTGAAGGATCCAATATCCCGCAAGTTCTTTCGTATGGGAGAAGCGGAACAATTTATTGCCGAGCAATTGGACGGAAAAACGCCGCTCGAGGCGATTCGGCAAAGCGTGGAACTTCGCTTTGGCGGCGAACTTCCGATGGAGACCCTGAACGGCTTCCTGCAAAACCTGAATAAGTACGGGTTCCTGGAGGGGGACGACCGCCGCGCTTTCGTGGCAGCGCCCTGTATTGCCGGTTCAAGGTTTTCGATCCGTGCCAGGTCCTGAAGCACTTGGTTTCCCGAACCGGGTTTTTCTATTCGCCCTATTTCGGAATTCTCTCGGGCGCCACGATTCTGGCGGCCGCAGCCGTGACCATCACGCATTGGAGCGAATTCCGCGAGGAGCTGCCCCGGCTCTATACCAGCTGGGCTTCGATCGCTGTGGTGATATTTTTGAATTTTCTGGTTGTCGGGGCGCATGAATTTGGTCATGGCCTCACTTGCACGCGGTTTGGCGGCGAGGTTCATGAAATGGGCTGCGCGCTGATCTTTCTTCAGCCAGCCTTTTATTGCAACGTGAGCGACGCCTGGCTTTTTCCAGAAAAGTCCAAGCGCCTCTGGGTAGGGTTTGCTGGTCCTTATTTTGAGTTGTTCCTTTGGTCGCTGTCCGTCCTGATCTGGCGGATGACGGAACCAGACACGTGGATCAACTTCGTGACTCTCAGCGTTATGGCCACTTCCGGCCTTAAAACGCTGCTGAACTTCAACCCGCTCATCAAGCTGGACGGCTACTACTTGCTGAGCGACTACCTGGAACTGCCCAACTTGCGGAGGAAGTCGTTTCGTTACGTTGGGAGCCTGGTGGAAAAACTCTTCGGCTTGGGACCGGACGACGAAGAAAATCTGGCGCCGCGTGAACGATTTGTTTTCTCCATCTACGGCACGACGGCGTTGGCAGGTTCGTTCTCCATCCTGGGCTACATCATCCTGACCGCGGGCGGCGCGCTCGTGAATGGCCGGTCGCCGACGGCGGTCTTGGTCACTTTGGGACTGCTGGGCATGAGGTATCGTCGGCGCTTTCGCAGAATGTTTGGCAAGGCGTCCGGATCGTCGGGCGGATTCAATGATGAAGACTTCGACTCGCCGGAAGACGACATCGTATCGGAGCAACCGCCGCCTGCAGACACCGCGGTCCCGGCCAGGGCGCCGGATGGGATTAGCGCACCGGAGATGGAGCCGGAGAAGCACGTCGTGTGGAATAAAGAAACTGAATTCGCAAAATCAGAGGGACCGCTGACACAAGACAGGCTCCTTCAGATGGTGTACGCGCGACATCTTCGCAAATTGCAGGCCAATTCATCTGCTGCCGAAGGCTCCGTTGGCAGCGGCAGCATTGAAACGTCGCACACCGTCACCGTCTTGGACGAACCACCCGCGCCCTCTAACGGCCATGCCGTTGTGACCAAACCTGGGCCTGCCAAGCCGTATCAGGCATCAGTCCCACAGTTCGACGAGAGCGTACCTTCGTCGGACAAGGCCTACACCACACACGCGCCAAAGCCCGAACCGCCGGCGAACGGACACAAGGCGCAGACACCGCCGATCAGCACTGTTGAACGGGACGTCGCCCCGCAGAATGGCCATCACACGAAAGCGCCAGAACCCGACAGCGGAGTGGAAAAGCCCGCCGAAGAGAAGAAGAAGAAAAGCCGCCGCTGGGGACGCCGCGTTAGAAAGGCAGTGTGGGTTGCTGCGGTCGCGGGAGCTGCGTTTGCTCTGGTTCGCGGGCACGCTGAACTGCGTGTCGGAGGCCCATTCAACGTTCTACCCGTCGAGAACTCCGACGTGCGGGCGTCGGTGGATGGCGTGATCGACAAAATCTACGTGCACGAAGGCGATTACGTCCACGAAGCGCAACCCATTGCGCGGCTCACGGACATCGATACCCGCGCCGCTCTTGAAAAAACGGAGGCGCAACTTGCGGAGGCTGGCGCCAAGCTCAAGATGCAAGTGGCAGGTCCCACTGCCAATGAGATCGAAGTCGCCAAAGCCAACGTCACCAAGGCGGAAGACAACCTCAAGTACTCGCAAATCCGGCTGTCCATGGTCAAAAAAGTGTTTGATGAAAATCTTATTTCCCGGAAGGAGTATGAGGATGCGGCCGCTCTGGAAAGCGCGGCTCGCAACGATCTCGCCGTTGCCAGGGACCAACTCAATCTGCTTCTCAGCGGCACGCGTCCGGAAGACATCGAAGCAACACGGGCGCAGATCGAACAATTTAAAGCGGACCAGCGTCACCTGGGGGAGCAGCGCCGCATGCTGATGGTCTACAGCCCTTCCGAGGGCGTTGTGGCCACGCCCACGCTCCAACTGAAGCAACTGACGCATCAACTCGTGAAAAAAGGAGATTTGATCGCTAAGATTTTCGACCTGCGAACGGTGACGGCGCAAATTGCGATCGATGAAAAAGACATTGCCGACGTGCAAGTCGGTCAAAGAGTTTTGCTCCGGGCTCGCGCGTTTCCGAATGAAGAGTTCTACGGGAAGGTCAATTTTGTCTCTACGAGCCTCTTGGGAACTACCCCAGCCGGCGCCGCCGGCGAAGCCGCTTCCCTTCCGTTACCTTCCGCCAGCTCCTCCAGCGCTGCCAAGAGAACCATCCTGATCACCACGGAGATCGACAATCACTCGCTGCTGCTCAAGCCGGAAATGACGGGACAAGCCAAAATTCTCTGCGGCCGACAGCGCGCCCTGGACCTCGTTACGCGGCGTTTGGCGCACACCATCAAGGTTGAATTCTGGTCCTGGTTGTGAGGGCTTGCCGCATGCCGATTGGTACTCAACAGCGCGAAAGGAAAAAAAAGAACATGGCTCTAGCACCGGTTCGGAAGGAATCTGCTACCGCGGCGTCAGAAATGACCACGGACGCCCCGGAGCCGGTCGCCGCGCAGAATCCGCAACCGGATTCGAGCGAAAACCTCTATTTGATCGGCCGTCCGACGCTGAAGCAATTTCTTCGCTTCGTCAAGGACAACGCAATCCATCCGCCCAGTTCGGGCGCCCTCGTCGAAGAATGGCATGCCGCCAACAAAATTGTCCGCGAGCTGGAAAAAGAGGAGGCCGGCCTTGCCGACAATCCTTCGCTTACACCGGTGGACCCCGAAGACTCGCTGCTCCTTGAATTCCTGCAAGTGCCTCTTGTGCGCCACAGTTTCAACACCGTGCCGACAGAGGTCGCTTACGTTGACTTAGATCGGATGGTCGTATACCAACACCACATCGACTTGACTCACGTCGAGCAGTTGAAGCGCAAGCTAGGGCCCTCGCCAAGCGAAGAAGAAGTCTTCAGCGCCTGCCTGCCGTGCGCGCCTTCTCTTCCGCCGGTGAAATGGACTCGCTCTCACCGAGACACGTTCGTCTTCATGTCCCCATCAGACGACATGCGCTTTCTCGGCGCCATGCCGATGGAGGCGGAGAATATTAAGGACTATCCTCCCCCCGGCAACCTCGCCGGCGTCATCGGCCTTGCCGTGGGATTTGGCAGCAACTTCTTGAACGCCATTTACACGGAGAACCGGCTCATCCTCAATAACGGAAGCCATCGGGCTTACGCGCTCCGCGACCTGGGAGTCACCCGCGTTCCCTGTATCGTTCAGCATATTTCGTCGCGCGACGAACTGAACGTCCTGGCGTGCACCGCCGTCACGGACTCCCCCAACTTTTTCCTGCAAGAGCCGCGGCCCATGATGCTCAAGGACTATTTCGACCCGCGGCTGCGCAAAGTCATGTCCGTTCACCGGCGGTTGCGCCAGGTCACGGTGAAATTCGACGTGGACATAACCTTCGCGCCCGCGCTTTGAAGATGCGCGACAGACGGGCACGACAACTGTTTTTTGCTGAGCGGTTTCGTAGCAAGTTCAGACTTGGGAGGGCAAACGCAACATGGACAAGATCAATTTATTCAAGGATGCATTGCCAGCTTCGCTGTTTCGCCGGTTGGGGCGCGCCGTGCAAGCCGTGGGCACGGAACGGATGGAAAACATGGGCAGTTACAACACCACGTTCTGGTTTCCCATCGGCGCGACGCCCACGAACATCGTAGAGGAGAGTATCAGCAAACTGTATGACCTGGTTCGCCCTGGTCCCAAATGCATTGGGATGGAGTGGTGGCTTGGCCGGCTGAAATTTGGCGAAGCCCTTCCCTTCCACACCGATCGCGACCGCAGTCTCAGGCACCTGACCGGGCAAATCGTCCATCCGTTGTGGTCGAGCATCTTGTACCTGAACCGTTTTCCTTCCAGCCCGACAGTTGTCCTGGATCAAGTTTTGAGCCCTGACGGGAAGTCCTGGGTCCCTCCGGTGGCCGAAGCGGGCAGATCGCTCGACGCTGTCCCGAACCACTACGTGGCTTTTCGCGGTGATTTACGCCACGGCGTGGTGGCCAACGGCAATGGAAAAAAACAGTTCGGCCGTCCCAGGAAGAACGACGAGTATCCCGAATTGCGCTTGACCCTGTTGGTCAATTATTGGGACAGGCGTCCGAGCGCGCCAAACTGCCAGGATTACGACGGCACCGTTTATCAGGCTATCCGGAACGAGAGGATTTCCCCTCCGGCAAAATCGCGCCGCCTTTCCGCCGCGTAAAAAAGAGTGAGCGATCAGTTCATGCCCGGCCTCGTAGCTTCCTCGTGTCCCCCGCCAAGCGAGGAATTGACCTCCGCGCCGGTATCTCCAATTCCGGCTCTTTCGGACAACTGGAAAGCCTGGAACGAGTTCGTGGAAGCCACGCCTGAAACTGGATTTATGCAGTCATCCTGGTGGGTGGATTTTCGCAACACCTGCGGATTCGAGAACTTCGGTATCACGCTGAAAGGCGAAAACGGCATTGCCGGCGGCGCAGTGGTCTTGAAATTCTGGTATGCCGAAGACAGTTGCTTCTATTACATTCAGGACGGCCCGGTGCTTCCGTGCGATGACCCGCTCGTCGCCGAAGAAATTTTTGGCGTCATCCTCAATGAGACAGAAGAGCGGCGCGAAACCGAGCCCGGCACCGTCAGCCATCTCCGCATCGAGCCGCGCTGGCTAAGCCTGCCCAGCTTTGTTTCTGGATTTCGCCCGGTCCCGCCGCTTGCCGATCCCTACCTGGAGGCGCGCGACACGCGCTGCATCAATTTGCGCTCTTCGGAAGATGCCATTCTGGCGCAGATGAAGCCCAAAGGCCGGTACAACATTCATGTCGCCCGGAAGCACGGCGTTTCGATCACAGAAGACACATCAGAGCGGGGACTCGCGGATTTTCAAACCATCCACGAAGAAACGGCCGTTCGCCAGGGAATCCAGGCAAAGCCTTGCGATTACTTTCAGACGCTCGTGTCCGTGTTCGCGCCTTCGCGGCACCGCTCGCTCTTCTTCGCCGAATACCAGGGCGTGCGGATTGCCACCGCTTTGGTTGTGTATTTCGGGTCGCGAGCGACGTATTTCTTTGGCGGCTCGCGCGACATTCACCGCCACGTGATGGCCCCGTATCTGCTTCATTTCGAGATCATGCGCAAAGCCAAAGCGCTGGGCCATCAATGGTATGACCTGTGGGGAATCGCTCCGGCCAATCAACCGGACCATCCCTGGCAGAGTTTTACCGCCTTCAAGGCAAAATTCGGCGGAGAGGAAGTGCACCTCGTGCCGACCCTCGATTATGTCTACGACGATGCGGCCTACGATCGTTATGTGGCCCAGGAAAAAAGGCCCAGCACCGCCGTAGTCGAGTCCGACGCCACCTAGCCGCAAGCAATTACAGACAACACTACGCCCATCGAAGTTGCGGCGGGCGGCTCTTAACTCTCGTCCTTGACTGTCAATTGACCGGAACGCGGTCGATCGTTCAAGCCTTGTAGATCGGCGAGCGCAATCGCACGCGAGTGAGCCGGGAGACCAGCGCTTTTCTGTCACCGAATGGCAATTGCCATTCTTTGGCGCGACTGGTCAAGGATTTCATACCGCGAACGACGGCAGAATAAAGCTTACGGGGTACTTGTTTCCCTTCGCTTGCCAATCCGCGCAACACAATGGGCGTGTTCTCTCGTACTTCTCTTGTCAGCCTGCGCCAGGCGCGCTTCGTTTCGGGGTCCATCTTTCCCTCCACTCTGGGCTGTCCCCTCTATTTTAACGCCATCCTTCGCCCCGCGCCAATCAAGAGCTTTGAACGCAGGATTCATCGCTCGGCTAGGCCGCGGACGTAAAATACTTTCTCGGCGGAAACATGCCGCGGCTCAGAAGTTCCTTGCCGCAGCGATGGCGGATTTGCTCCGTCCAGTTCACCCAGCTCGGCTCGCTCAAGCCAAGAAAGTCCGCGCCGTCTCATACGGGGCGAGTCCCAGGTAGTAGAGCCGAAACAGCACCATGCGCGAAGCCCAGTCCGGCCCCTCGAGCGCCGATTTTCCCGCCAGCGCGAAATCCGCCACCCACTCGTTCAACCGTGCGCGGTAATCCGGCCGCCACAGGAATTTCCCCGTGTCCTTCCAGTTCAGCGCGGAAATGCCGCGTTTCGTCTCCAGCACTTCGCGCGCGCCGCGGTAGACTTCCCAGCAGACGTCGAAAGCAAGTTCCGGCTTGACGCTCATCGCCCCTCCGCACTGACCTCGTAACGACTCAGCGAACCACCGTTTGCCGCGAAACTTTTCTCCCAACTCTTCGCCTTCGTGCTCTCACGACCTTCCTGCGAATCGCGCGCCTCAGCTGATACTCCCAGACCGTTCCGAAGTCTTCGCCGCGCAGGATTTTGCTCGAGGCGCGCGGTTGCTTCTCCACTTCGTAGCCGCCGAATTCCGCCTTGCGCAAATGCCGCAATTGGGCAGAAATGCTGGCCGGCGGGTAATGCGTCAGCTTCGCCAATTCATCCAGCGTCAGCCACGTCTCGCATTGCTGCGCGCTCAGCATCACGTGGCAAAGCACGTCGCGCTGCCTTCGCCGCGCAATTCGCAGGAGTTCCCTTCTGTGAGTTTTTCGCATTTTCGTTTTGCCCCCCTTCCCGCCGCGTTTCACTCCTCAGCAGGAAACTCTTCTGTGGTCACGCGCGGTTCGTCGTCGCCGCCCTCATCTTCCGAGCTGTCTGGAGTCCACGCCGTGCGATCCGGATCCTCATAATCCCCTGCACAAGCGCTGCAAGCGCGCAGCCCCAGCGGGCGTGACCCAACGCGGCTTTCCTCAGTACGAACCGCGGCTGGTTCCGCGCCTTCCTGGTTGGTTTTCCAACCAACGACTTTTCCACATTTTTCCACAGAGTATTACCCTCTCGTTATTCTTGACTCTTTTTCCCGAAGTGTTAATGTACGGCTACCGCCTTCCTGGAGGCCCGCGTGAACCATTACAAGACTGAGCCTCCGTGGAAGTTTCTTCTCTCGGCTTCGCGAAACTCGCTGCAGAGCTACGAACTTTCGCGGCTTAGCCATGCCGCCAATCTGCGCAAGGAGATCGGCGCGCTGCTCGACTTGTGGATGGAGGAGAATTCCGCGGCCATGCTGGCGCGCTGGCTGATGGAGCAGCGGGAACGCCCGCAGCAGATTCACGAAGCCGCCATTCCCGGAGAAACTGTCCCGAAAAACGGCGATGCTGCGTCCGATAATTGTTTTGCGGATCGGTCGGTCACGCCGCAGGCAAATCGAGACTCTGCTTGAGGGGAAGGCTATTTTTCGGCGCTCAATCCGTAGTTCGCCGCTAGTTCTGGCGCTCACGAGGCCGCGGTCATTTGGACGTGGAGTTGTGTCCGCCGTGGTGTGCCGCAGCGGCTTCCGCTCAGTTGCTCCAGCGTTCCCCACGAACGCCTCGCCTAACCACGCCTGGCGTCTCCCTCCGAAGTTCTTCGCAGCCCCCGCGTACACGCGCCCTCCTCAGACTTACGTCTTGGCTGCTTTATATCTATTAGAGGACGCTAATTCTGAAGGGCAACGGCGACACTTCGGCCACAGAACGGACACTGCCGAATGGTATGGAAAACTAGTCTAAATTAGACTAGCAAGAAACTACCGTGCGGACACCGCGGTAGGGGCAGGCTCTTTTTCAAGAAGTTGTTCTTTGCGGTAAACAAGAGAATTAATATCGTAGGTCGCCAGTTCGAAGCCATGACCGTGCGTGATGGCATCGGTCGGACACGCTTCCACGCAATAGCCGCAGAAAATACAGCGCGAATAATCGATATTGTACACGCTGGCGTAGCGCTCGCCCGCGGAAATCCGGTTCGCATCCACATTTTCAGCGGCTTCGATATAAATGCAATTCGCCGGGCAGGCCGCCGCGCAGAGAAAGCAGCCAACACACTTCTCCAGACCATTTTCGTCGCGGTGCAGGACGTGGATCCCGCGGTAACGCGGCTGAAAATGTACCGGTTCGAACGGATAATTTTCTGTAACAGTCTTACGAAACATATTTCGGAAGGTTACGCTGAAGCCCTTCACGAGCGCGCCAAACGTCTCGCCCACTTCCCGCAGGATCGATGCCATGGTTTCAGTCTAGCAAAGGGGTTCGGGTCGGGCAAATCTGGCTCACCTAATTATGTTTCTATCCGCGTGACGCCGTCAGGGCTTGAATAATTTGCTTTCCGTGGAAGCGCCCGTTTTCGATAAATATCTCGCCGGTATGCCGCCCTCCGATGACCACGCCAGCCAAATGAATCCCCAGCACATTGCTTTCGAGCGTGTTTGGATCGAGCGCCGGTTTGCAGGTTTCCGGATCGAGCCGCACCCCCAGGCCCTTAATAAACGTGAAGTCCGGATGATAGCCCGTCAACGCGAACACACGTCTCGCGGGCAATCTGCTCTCGCCGGCTCCATTTTCAACTATAACTTCGTCATTTGTGATTCGTCTCACATGCGTCTCGAACATGGCCTTCACTTGGCCGGCCTTGATGCGATTCTCAATGTCCGGCCGCACCCAATACTTAATGGTCGCACCAAGTTCCTTCTTCCGATGCACCAGCGTCACACGTGCGCCGTTTCGATAGAGGTCGAGCGCCGCCTCCGCAGCGGAGTTTTTTCCGCCAATCACGACGACCTCCTGATTCCAATATTCGAAGGGCTCCGTGTAGTAGTGCGATACGTGCGGCAGTTCCTCGCCCGGCACTCCCAGTTTGTTCGGTAAATCGTAATACCCTGTCGCTACGGTAATCTTTTTGCCTCGGTATTTCTGCTCTGTCCCGTTCTCGTTCGTGGCTACAGCCGTGAAGTTTCCGTTCTGGCCATCCACCCGCATGACTCGTTCGTACAACCGCAATTCAAGCGCATAATGTTCCGCCGCCCTCCGGTAGTATTTCAGCGCTTCGACGCGAGTGGGCTTTTCCGCCGCGCAAACCAACGGCAAATCACCGATCTCAAGCAGCTCTGGGGTCGTGAAGAACACCATGTTCACTGGGTATCGAAAGATTGAATTGCAAAGGCAGGCTTTGTCGATGACCAGGGGTCGCATTCCCGCGCGCTTGGCCTCAATCGCCGTGGCAAGGCCGGTCGGCCCAGCACCAATGCAAATAATGTCGTAAACATCCATGCGAATTTCAGTTTGCCGGGAGTTTTTACGAATTGCAAATTGTCGAAGGTCTACTGCTTCGGAGGCATATCCAGGAGTTCGCTAAGTTCCCGCCGAAACGCTTCTAATTCCTTCAATCGCTCTGGCGTCGCCTCCATTTCCTTCTTCTTCCATACAAACACTTCGGCTGAGCCCCGTTTCAGCTTGACGCTGAGATTCCCCTCAACCAAGTACGATGGCGGCGCAAGTAATCTAATCCCGCCGTGCGGAACGGCAGACAAGACGGCCACGCAATCACCCTTCCTCATACACAAAGCACTTTCGTAAGGCGGAATCGCAATCGGGCGAAATCCAGCCTCGAAGAGCCGCTCGATGACCTTCATTTGCTGCGGCGTTAGTTCCTGCATGTTTGCGAGAATGTCTTGGTAGGACGACTTCAGTTCGTCGTCTTTGCCTGCGTTATCAGGCAGCCGTCGAATCAGCCGCCGAGGATCCTTCGAGCTGCGACAGAATTTCGCGTAGCGTTGAAATCAGCTCATCGCGCGAAACGTGGCTCTTCTTAAACTGAATCCGAAACTTAAACGTCTCCGAAGGCGGTTCGAATTGAAAGATGAATGGCTGCGGCCGTTGCGGCCCAGCCTGCTCTTCGCGGCGTTCGCGCCGCGCCTCATCGCGTGTCAACCCGCCCTGCATGATGCGGTGGAACATCTCAACCATTTTCTTGTCGGTGGGCTGGCGCGCAATCTGCAGCAAGAGCGACTTCGAAAGGATCCCGTGCTCGATGCACTTTTTCCGCAGCGAATCAGGGATACTCCGCAGCGACAATGTTTCCGTCACGGAAGATCGCGCCCGACCGATTTTTTTAGCGATATCCTCGTGCGTGTATTCAAACTGCGCGCTCAGCCGGTGCAGCCCGTCCGCTTCCTCAAACGGCGTCAAATCCTTAGGGCACTTCCCGCAGGCCCGCCGCGCGCGAAGCATGGTACCGCCGCTCGCCCGAAATAATGTGGAAGCAGTCCTCGCGCGGGACATAGCGTACCAGCAACGGTTCCAGCACGCCCTTTTCGCGAACCGACTCCGTAAGCTCGCGCAGGTCGCCGAGCGCTTTGCGTGGCTGGTCCGGATTCGGGCGAATCTGGTCCACACGAATCATCCGCCCGACCGCCGCGCCGCTGTAACTCGTTAGCGATTCGACGTAGTGTGCGTCATGCCGCATCTTCAGCGTGATGGGTAGCCCGATTCTCTTCGACACGTTGGATTACCTCCCCTGCCAATTTCTTGTACTCGACCGCGCCGGGTGATTTCGGCGCAAACGTCAAAATCGTTTCTTTATACGCAGGGCTCTCTTCCAGCCGCACATTCTTGGTAATTTTTGTCTTGAACAACACTTCGCCGAACACCGATCGAATTTGCCCGTGCGTATCCTTGGAAATATTCGTCCGCCTGTCAAAAAGCGTAATCACCACTCCCAAAACCTTCAGCCCCGGATTGGGGCGCGCGCGGATTCGTTCATAGGTCTCGAGTAAATCGTCCGTCCCCTCGATCGCAAAGTACGCTGCCTGGATAGGCACGAGCAAATGGGTCGAAGCCACCAGCGCATTTACGGTCAGGATTCCCAGCGACGGCGGAGTATCAAGAATAACGTAGTCATAATCTTTCAGCACCGGCGTCATCGCGTCTTTCAATTTGAAGGGGGCATCAAATTGTCCCGCCAGCACCTGTTCCAGTTTTGCAAGTGACAACCGCCCAGGCCCGAGAAACAGCAGCGGATCTTTAGTCGGTTTGATCACCGCAGTCAGAGTCGTGCGGCTGTCGCTCAGCACGTCGAACATGCTCGTCGCAATTTCCCCGGTATCGTAAAACGCGATTGTCGAATTCGCCTGTGGATCGAGATCAATCAGCAGCGTACGCTTGCCGCGATGCGCCAGCGCCGCGGACAAATTGATCGCCGTCGTGGTCTTCCCGACGCCGCCTTTTTGATTCGCAACCGTGATGATGGCAGTCATCTATTTTTGCCTCCGCTCGCGCACAGAAAATCGAGCCGCAGCGATCCGGCAACAGGGTTCCTATATATGGGTGCCGCCTCCAGAAAACCCCCAAGCCCTAGGCTAACTCTACGTTCGCAACCGGATCATTGGCAAGGGAAAAGTGGTCGGACCAGCAGGATTTCAGTGGAAAACGGTAGGCGGGGTTCCGGCTGTAGATGACCGTGATCCGGGAACGCTAGAAGTCCAGGCCCCAAAAATCCGCTAAAGGCTCCTGTAACTCCAGGCCGAGTTCCCACCCCGTCCGGCCTTCATGGCCTCGCCACACCAATACGGCTACGCAAGAAATCTGATTGGTGAGATTCACGAGGCGCAGCTTTTGTCCCAAGTTAAAACCCTGCGGCGCCACGGCGAGGCAGCCCTTCGCTCCAATGTCGACCGTGTAACCCTCCGCGCGCAGATTCCGACCCCCATCGGTCCACTCGACCGCCACAGCCACGCGTGAATTGAGCCGACCGCTCCCGCGGATTTGCCTGAACTGAGGGTTAAAGGTCGCTTGTTCTGAGAGCGCCATCATCTACTCCTCAGTACCCGGGTTCGAGGACAGGGCTCGCGCTGGGGCACCCGATTTATCGTACGCAGTCAAACTTGTTTCGGCTGAGGTCTTCAAACTCAACAATATCTCCACCCTACGAGGCTCCCTCCTCGTGGTCAATGGAACTTCGTATCCAGTACGTTCAACCAGTCACTCCGCCGCGGGCAGCGCCTTCTTTCATCGCTTCCCTCAATTTCGCTCCCCTGAATCCGTTTGCTCGTTTTGGCCGCCCCGCTTACACTCTTTCCTCCGCCATTCGCCCATGCTTGGATTCCAGACTCTTCGCGCCGAATTCCGACCTACGCTGCAGCTCGCGATCCCTCTAGTCCTCGCTGAACTCGGGTGGATGAGTATGGCTATCGTCGACACTATGATGGTTGGCAGGCTTCCCAACAGCGCCACGGCCATCGCTGCCGTCAGCCTGGGAGGCATTCTCGTTCATGTGCTGGCTTTCTTCGGCGGTGGACTTCTCATCGGTCTGGACACGCTTGTGTCGCAAGCCTTTGGAGCAGGCCAACGCGAAGATTGCCATCGTTCGCTTCTGCACGGCATTTATCTCAGCCTCGCTCTCACTCCTTTCCTTATGGCGCCGGTCTGGTTCTTCGATCCGCTGCTTCGTTTCGCGCGCATCTCACCGGACATCATTTCCGTGGCCGTGCCCTACTCGAGGGCCATGGCCTGGGGCACGCTGCCACTGTTGCTCTATTTCGCAGTACGGCGTTGCATGCAGGGCATGAACATGGTTCGTCCCATCTCCTTTGCGCTAGTGACCGCCAACATCATCAACGCCGTTGGCAACTGGCTTCTCATCTATGGAAAGCTTGGCGCGCCTGAAATGGGTGCCGTCGGTTCCGGTTGGTCCACCGCCTTCGCCCGCATCTACCTTGCGGCCATCCTCGTCGGCTACTTGCTCTGGTACGACCACAAGCATCGCACCGAATTGCTTCGCACTCCGATTCAGCCGGAACTGGCGCGCATCCGGCGGCTCATTGCACTCGGCTTTCCGGCAGCGCTGCAGATCACGCTGGAAATCGGCGTCTTCGCACTGGTCACGGCGCTCATTGGTCGTCTCGGAGCTGTTTCTCTGGCGGGCCACCAGATCGCTCTGAACACTGTCTCATTCACCTACATGGTGCCGCTCGGCATCTCATCGGCAGCGGCCGTGCGTGTCGGCCAGGCGATTGGCCGGAGGGATCCTTCCGGCGCCGCCTCCGCGGGCGGTAGCGCCATTTTCTTCGGCGCAGGTTTCATGACTCTTGCGGGCATCGTTCTGTTGCTATTTCCACATGCAATCGCGCGCGTCTACACTCCGGACCCTGTTGTGATTAAGAATACGGTGACCCTGCTGGCTGCCGGCGCGGCCTTCCAACTTTTCGACGGCATCCAGACCGTCGCCACCGGCGCTCTCCGCGGAGCGGGCGACACGCGCACGCCCATGTTCTGCCACTTCATTGCCTATTGGATTATTGGTCTTCCGCTGGGCGCCTGGCTGTGCTTTAAGCGCGGATGGGGCGCTTTCGGCCTGTGGGCCGGCCTGAGCCTGGCGCTCATTTTGATCGGTATCGTCTTGCTTTTCGCCTGGCGGCGCACCGTCCGTCGCTTAGTACACGCTGGCTAACTCAAGCTGGCGGGAACATCACTTCAGGATGGAAGATCGCGCGGTTGGCTTACAACGTCTTACATCTTGTAACGGCCGAGGTCCTCATCGGAAAGCCCATCGAGCCAGGTCCGCAGTTGCTCGTTGGTGTTGCGCTCGGTGAAGGCGCTCGATATCTTGGAGTTCTTCAGAACCGCTTCATCCACGAAGATCGGGCAGTCCATGCGCAACGCCAGTGCCAGTGCGTCGCTGGGCCGCGAGTCGATCGTCATCATCTGCCCTTCGCGCTCCACCCAGATCAGCGCGTAAAACGTATCGTCCTTCAGGTCACTCACCACGATTTTCTGCACGCGCACTTCAAGTCCTAGCAGAACATTTTTTAAAAGGTCGTGAGTCATCGGCCGGGGAGTTTGCACTTTCTCGATTTCCAGCGCGATAGCGTTCGCTTCGTAAACGCCTACCCAGATCGGCAGGATCGCCTGCCCCTGCACGTCCTTCAGCACCACAATGGGCATGTTCGTGACGGGATCCATCATCAGGCCGCGGATTTTCATCTCCACTTCCATCGATGCCTCCCTCCGCTAGGTGACGTGCTCTCCCGCCAAACCGTTCGGCGTCGCTCCCGTAACTCGCACCTGCACGTAGGTTCCCAGAAGCTCTCTCCCTTGTGAAGCAAAATTTATCATGCGGTGCGAAGTGCTATACCCCGTCCACTGATTCTCGCGCCGCGATTTTCCGCTGACCAGAACCTCGAAACGCTCCCCTACCAGGAGGGAGTGCTTGGCAGCCTGAATTTCGCGCTGATGGTCCTGCAGAATCGCGAGCCGCCGACCTTTTTCCTCTTCCGAAATCGAATCACTCATCGAAAGCGAAGGGGTATTCGGCCTGGGCGAGTACTTGAACGAAAACATGCTGTCGTACTGCACTTCCTCCAACAAACTGAGGGTCTCCTCGAACTCGGATTCTGTCTCGCCTGGAAAGCCCACAATAATGTCCGTGGTGATCGTGATCGGCTTGCTCGCCTCGCGTATCATGGCGATCTTTTCCAAATACTCTTCGCGCGAATACGTCCGCTGCATTGCGCGCAGCACTCTCGTCGAACCGGACTGTACCGGCAAATGAACGTGGTCGCAGATTTTCGGCTGCTGCTCGATGGCTTCCACAATGTCAGGCGTGAAATCACTTGGGTGTGACGTGGTGAACCGCACGCGCCGAATTCCCTGCACATCCGCCACGGCCAGGAGCAATTCTGAAAAACGCATCTTGCGCGGTGTCGGATCGGCGTACGAATTTACCGTTTGTCCGAGAAGCTGAACCTCCGAATAGCCGAGGTCAGCAACTTGCTTCACTTCCCTGAGAATGGAATCGCTCGCGCGGCTGCGCTCCGGACCGCGCGTGAAAGGCACTACGCAGTATGAGCACGCCTTATCGCAGCCCTCGATAATCGTCAGGTAGGCGCGCCACGGATTGTCCCGCCGCGTCATCTCCGTCTCAAACGTTTCGTCGGTGTCCGTATCCAGCCCGGTAACGCGCTGATTCCCTGCTTCCAGTTTCGCGAGCATCTCCGGCAGCTTGCGATAACTTGCCGAACCGCAAACCAGACTCACCCACGGCGCGCGCCTGAAGATCTCTTCGCCTTCCTGTTGCGCCACGCAACCCAGCACTCCGATGACCTTGCCTTCGCTCTGCTTCTCCCGGTATTCACCCAGCCGCGAAAACACTTTCTGCGCCGCTTTTTCGCGAATACTGCACGTATTGTAGAGGATCAGCGACGCCGCTTCCGGTGTCTCCACCTGTTGGTAGCCGCGCGAGAGCAGCAGCCCCGCGACCTTTTCCGAGTCGTGGTCGTTCATCTGGCAGCCAAACGTTTCGAGGAAAAATGTTCCCCGCTGCCTCGCAGCCACACCGGGAAATACGTCGGAATAAGACGTCTGCCCTGTCAGTCTTTCCAATTCGATGTCGAACGGTTTGCCCATGCCCAATTCGCAGTTTAACATACCTGCACTGTTCTGTCGGGCGGCGCTTGCTTTTCAAATTTCGCTGTGCCGCCCTAAGGAACTCGCCGTCGGTTCCGGGCCGCTCTGAACTGAGTAAGTAAGGCACCCGTTGCCCGATAAGCAGCAGATTCAGAAACAGTTGCATCCTATTTGTTGCGTGCTCTGGATGCGTATGCTACGTTTTGAACGCCCAGAAAAAATTTCGTTTCCACTGAGGGGTACGTCATTTTTCTGTTCACCGCAATTTTTGTCACCGATCTCCTTGACATTCTCAAGCAAACCGGCTTGGTTGCGCGCATCGTTCTCCTGCTTCTGCTTTTCTTTTCCGTCGTTTCCTGGGCCATGATCCTGCAGAAGCTGGGGATGTTCGGCCGCATCCGGCGGAAGAGTGACGAATTCCTGCGCATCTTCCGCGCCACGCGCAGCGTCGCGAACCCGCAAGCGCTTGTCATGGTGCCTTCGCCGTTCGCCAGCGTCTATGCGGCAGGCTATCGCGAGTTGCAAAGCCAGGTCGGCGGTGTTTCCAGCAACCCGCACCCGCCAAGGCTCAAGAGTTTGCAGGCGGTAACCGTCAGCATGCAGCTTGCTTCCGCCGAAGAAGTTCGCCGCGTCGAAAAGGGAATGTCCTGGCTCGCCACCACGGGTGCGGTCTCGCCCTTCATTGGCCTCTTCGGAACCGTTTGGGGCATCATTGATGCCTTTTCCGGCCTCGGCAGCGCCGGTGCCGCCAGCCTTCGTGCCGTCGCGCCCGGTATCGCCGAAGCGCTCGTGACCACCGCGGCGGGCTTGTTCGCCGCGATTCCGGCGGTCATTTTCTATAACCATTTTTTGCAAAATATCCGTGATCTCGCTCAGCGCTTGGATACCTTTTCATTGGAAGTGACCGCGCTGATTGAAAAAGCCATGAATTAGATTTTCGCGGCCGCCCCAACCGGCCGCCTTGGTAAAATGGGAACATGCCGCAACTCTCCAAATCGACGCAAACTTCGCTCTCCGAAATCAATATGGTCCCGTTTGTGGACGTGGTGCTGGTGCTGCTCATCATCTTTATGATTACCGCCCCCATCCTGCAATCGGGAATCGAAGTCGACGTCCCCAAGACGCGCACGGTGAAAGATATCAGCCAGGATCGTCTCGTCGTCACCCTCGACAAGTCGCAGCGCGTCTATCTGGGCAATGACCCCGTCAGTATTCACGAACTTGGGGCCAGGATTCATGCGCAACTGAAGAGCACGCAGCGCAGCGTCTTCTTGCGGTGTGATGAAACCGTGCCCTTCGGAGCGTTTGCCTCCGTCATCGATGCCTTGCGCCAATCCGGCATCAATAACATCAGCATCGTTACGGAACCCCTCACCGAGCGTGCGCGGACGAGATAGAAATGACCAGTGCCGTCGCCAATGCGAACGATTTCAATCTCAAAAGTTACCTCTTCTACTCGGTCGTGTTTCATGCCCTGTTAACCGTGGCGGTGGTTGGCGCTTCCTTTCTCGAGCGTCGCGGCGACACGTGGGGCGGAGTCGGGGGCAAACTTGGCGGAACGAAAGTCAACCTGGTTACTTCCGCCGGCATTCCCATGCCCATGGAATCCGTGGTCAAAGAAAGTAAGGCAGTCGACCCCACCAAGGGCCTTCACAAGGAAGAGCCTCCGAAACCGCCCGAGCCGAAAACCGATGCCGAGAAAATCCGAAAATTTGAGAAGGAAAAACCACTTCCTCCTTCGCCTAAGTCCAGAACCCTCGAGAATAAGGCGCCCGTTCACGATAACGACATCAATTATGGCAAAGGTGGCAATCCTGACGTTTCCTCAGGTTATACCCAGAATCCCGGCGCATCCTCGGGTGTCGCCACCATGGGTCAAGGAGGCGGAGACTTTGGCGCTCGTTATCCTTGGTATGTGGATGCGGTCCGTAACAGGGTTCGCCAAGCCTGGGATCAGACCACCATTGATCCGGCCGTACGGGCGGCCCGCCGCGCCCATGCAGTGGTGACATTCAGAATCAGCACGAATGGCACCATTTCTAATATTCGCATGTCCCAAAGCGGCGGCAACTCATCCATGGACAATTCGGCTCTGAGGGCCCTGCAGAGCATTGACTCGTTCCGCGCGCTCCCCAACGATTACATGGGGTCCTACGTGGACGTGACCTTTGATTTCGATCTCTCGCTGATGCAGTAGCAAGGCTGTCTTTCTGGAACTACGTGTTTCAAATCTCTGGGGGGTGCATGTGCTGAATCTTGGGAACTTTACGAGGCCGCTGCTCTTCGCCGCGGCTATCCTGCTCGTAGCACACTCTGCTGCGGCCCAGGACCGCATCAGAATTGCCACTGGGCTCGGTGAAGCGAAGCCGCGCATAGCCATCGCGGATTTCGCAGCCCGCTCTGATGCCGCCAAGTCCCACGCCGCCCTTTTTACCCAGGTCGTTCGCGACGATCTCGAATACAGTGGCATCTTTGAACTTGCAAGCCCCAGTTTTTATCCCACGCAACCCCCTACCGTGCCCGCCGAACTGAAACCAGCCATTTGGATGGATCCCCCCACCAACGCCAATTTCCTTGGCTTCGGCAATCTCACCGAGTCCACCGCCGAAGTTGCCATCGAAGCCTGGCTCTATGACGTCCGCAATCCTTCTTCGCCGGCAGTCGTTGGAAAAGTCTATCGCGGCGCTCCCACCGATCTTCAAGTCCGAAAATTTGCACACCAGTTTGCCGACGAAATCATCGCCAAGCTCTCTGGAGGTCTCCCCGGCGTCGCCGGAACGCAAATCGCCTTTGTTAGCTCGCGCGGTGGCCCCAAGGAAATCTGGGTCATGGATTATGACGGCTCCAACCAGCGTCAGTTGACCAACCTGAAGTCCATTGCCCTCACGCCTCGCTGGTCACCCGACGCATCGCGCATCGCTTTCACTTGTTTTGCTCCGTCTATGGGCCTCACCAGCGCACAGATTTGCATGTATTCGATAGACACTGGCAAACTCGTTTCCTTTCCACGTTTTCGCGGTACCAATATCACGCCCGCATGGTCTCCCGACGGCACGCAGATTATTTTTTCTTCTTCTATGCAAGGCAACCCCGAGCTCTACGTCTCGGACATCAACGGCGGCCGCCCAAAACGCCTGACCATATCCAACGGCGCAAACATGTCCCCGAGCTGGAATCCGAAAACCGGCCAAACCATCGCGTTCGTCAGCGATCGAGGTGGTACGCCCCAGCTCTACCTGATGAATTCCGACGGCACCAGCACAGCCAAACTGGACCTTCCGGACAAGGGTTACGTCATCGACCCCGCCTGGCACCCCAGTGGCCAGTTGCTGGCTTTCAGTTGGCGTCGTCCCAATGATAACTACGACCTCTACATCATGGACGCCGCTACCCGCCAGCTTGTAGAGTTGACGCGGGACCAGGGCCGCAATGAACGTCCCAGTTGGGCTCCAGACGGCCGCCACCTTGTCTTTGAATCCACTCGCGGCGGCACACGGCAGATCTGGACTATGCTCGCTGATGGGTCTCAAGCGCGCCAGCTAACCACCAGCGGCCACAACGAATCGCCCAATTGGTCGCCAAAGTGAAAACTTTTTTGGAACCAGACCGCCCTGCCCATGCATCACACATAGGCACGGCGTTTTGCGTCGGTGCTCTCTTGCGACCACTGGTGTTTACTTTTGCGCGAAATCCCAGGCAAGCATTTTGGGGCTATGTATAATATATCGTGATACGAGATATTACCCGGACCCAGCCCGCTGGTGGTACCATGTTGGCCCTGGTGGGACATTCACGGGATCTTATAGTCCAGGAGGATAAGCATGTACTCGGTTTCACGCTCGCTCTACCGCGCCG
>MNDE01000150.1:29978-35809 GCA_001914785.1 Acidobacteria bacterium 13_2_20CM_57_17
ACTTTGAGCTGGAATTCCACGGACGCTACGCAACTCTCCATCGATCCAGGAGTTGGCGCCGTGCCGGCTCAGGGCACAGCCAAGGTCACGCTCTCCGACACCGCGACCTACACGATCACCGCGTCCGGCCCTGGCGGCTCCACCAGCGCCACGGCTACTGTCACCGTCAATGCGCCTCCTCCACCGCCTCAGAAAGTGGAGCCCGAGCCCGATTTTAACCAGGAAGTGCGCGACGCCTATTTCGACTACGACAAAGCAGACATTCGTCCCGACGCTCGTACGGCGCTCTCGAAAACCGCTGATTACCTGAAAGCGCACCCGTCCATCAAGGTCACCGTTGAAGGCCATTGCGACGAGCGTGGTTCCACCGAATACAACCTTGGTCTCGGCGATCGACGCGCCAACGCCGTCAAACAGTATCTCGTTTCTCTGGGCGTTTCTGCTGACCGCTTGAGCACTGTCAGCTTCGGCAAGGAGAAGCCTTTCTGCAGGGAGAGCAACGAAGCCTGCTGGCAGCAGAACCGCCGCGGCCACTTCGTCAAAGCTAACTGAGCCGCTTCACCCTGTCCGCCGCCATGACCGTTTGGTAACGAATTCAGCCGCGAGGCCAGGCAAACCCTTGCCACCTCGCGGCTCTCTTATTAGAGTGGGAGTTGTTCCCCTGGCCTGTAGGATTTTTTGTTGGCTGCCCAGCAGCCTTCATTCGTTTGCAGCCCTGCGGAGTCCCTTAGTAGCCCTTAGGAGGATGTTCATGCGTATTCGTCACATTGCTATTTTTAGCGCCGCCGTTTTGGCTGGCGCTCTCGCCGGAAGCCTGGTCGGCCCTCGTCCTGCCGAAGCCGTCGCCCGTGAACTTATCGAGCTTCAGCGCGACGTCACCTCCCTTCTCCAGGGCCAGAAGGATCTCTCCACGCAGGTCACACAAGACAACACTGTCATGAAGACGCTCATCAGCCAATCCAGTGACACCGTCGGCAAGCTTGGCTCCACCATGAGCTCGCTCCAGAAGTCCGTTCAGGACGTTCAGGCCAATGCCGGCGCTCGCCTGGACACCATGTCCACGCAGGTCCAGGGTCTCTCGGACAACCTCGAAGAAATCAAGTCCCGCCTCGGCAAGCTCAACCAGCAGCTCGTTGATCTCCAGAACTCCGTGCAAAGTCTCGATGCCAAGATCTCCAGTGGCGCCACGTCGGCTCCGGCTGCGGGCCTCGCCACTCCCACTTCCTCGACCGGCACAACCGGTACAACAAAGCCCACCGCTTATTCTGGAGGTTCCGGTTCCGGCGGCATTCCCGCTGGCGCGCCTTCCGCCGACACGCTTTATTCCAACGGTCTTCGCGACATCACCAGCGGCAAATACGATCTCGCCCGCTCCGAATTTGAGGACTACCTCAAGTACTACTCCGAAACCGATCTCGCCTCCAACGCTCAGTTCTACCTCGGCGAAATCTTTTACAAGCAGAAGCAGTATGTTGACGCCGTCGCAGCCTACGACAAAGTCCTCTCCAACTATCCCAAGAGTTTCAAGCTCGGCCCCGCGCGTCTCCGAAAAGGCATGGCACTTCTTGAACTCGGCCAAAAGAACGGCGGCGTCCGCGAACTCCGCGAAGTCATCAAACGTTTCCCCGGCAGCGACGAAGATCGCCTCGCCCGCGCCAAACTCAAGGAACTCGGCGTCCCCATCACCGCCGCCTCCCGCTAACTCCCCGCCCCGCTTCTCCTTGTAGCGGCGGCTATAGCCGCTATCTTCCTCGCCTTGAATCGCCCTTCGCCTTTCTTCCTTTCGGCTTTCTACTTTCTGCTTTCCAGTTTCTAGTTTTCTTTCCCTCCGCTCCTCCCGTTCCTCGTATTGGCGTTCTTGTTAGGCGCTCAGTTACTTGAACAGCGAAAATGCCAAATGGTCTGGACGATCAAACTTCCGGCCAGTGAACCAATTCTGTGCCTGAGGCCAGTTTACGGTCACCCTCCTTCGCTCTATACGTTAGTGGGGGACAGTGACGGCCCTTCGCGCGGTTCGTAGCCGTCTCTGTCATGAGCACCTTCTTATGACAGCGACGATTGCGAGAACACGCCATCCGGTGGCCTGAAAACGTCGCAGAGTTTTGCTGAGGGGTAGAAATGAATGTTCGCTCACGCAGAAAACTGGGTGATCGGAACCGAAACGGGTACTCCCTCATAGAGCTTCTCATTCTCCTTGCTTGCATCGGTGTCATCTCCGGATTTGTGTTTATCCAAGCTGCGAACGTCTTACCAACCTTCAAATCCAACTCAGCCATGGATCAAGTAATTCAACAAATGCGGGTTGCTCGAAACACCGCAATTGCTGACCGGCGCGCCGTGATCGTTAACATTTCCCCGGCCGCGGGCACCATGCAGTTGCAGCAGGTGCCGCCAAACGGAGGACTACCAGTCACACTATCAACCGTACCGCTGACTGGAGCTCAGTTCTGTCTAATGCCAGGTGTCCCCGATACACCAATGGGTTTTGGAAACATTCAGTCAGTAACTTTCGTAAACGCGGGAAATCCGGGCGCCGCCGTAACGGTCACCGAGTTTCTGAGCGATGGAAGTTTTGGCGCTGCTGTGGGTATACCCGTTAACGGAACTATCTTCACCTGTATTCCTGGAAATAAGGTATCCGCGCGGGCGGTGACTGTTCTCGGCACAACCGGGCGTGTGCGTCCTTATCGTTGGGACGGCACCACATGGCAGGAATGAGAGGGCACTCTTGAAATTCCGGAACCATGCGCTTCTTAAGAAACATTCAGCGGGGTTTACGTTACTCGAAACTCTGATCGCCATGCTCGTACTGGCGATTGGAGTCCTCTCCATGATTGACGTAATGACTCAAGGACTCAAAGTTTCAGCGACAACGCAGTACGACTACATTGCCAAGAAGAAAGCGGAACAGGCCATCGAAGCTATTTTTACCGCGCGGAACTCCCAGGAGAAGTCCTGGGATCAGATTCAAAACATCTCGCAAGGCGGAATTTTTAAGGACGGGCCTCAGCCGTTGTACGCCCCGGGCAACGACGGTCTGGTGGGAACCCTCAATGACGATACAGCCCACCCGGATGTTGTGATCACCGGGCCAGGACCTGATGGAATCATCGGTACCAGCGACGACACTGTCATCCCTTTGTCGGGCATGACGAGGGAAATCCAAATCACCACGGTCGTTGATAAAACCGGTAACACCGTTCTGAATCTGAGGCAGATTACGGTGATCATGCGCTACATGGCCGTAGGCGGGCAGAAGACCCAGACATTCATCAGTTACATTTCGCCCTGGGCCTGAGCCAAAGAAGGAGCCGATCTTGAGGAAGCAAATTGGTTTCACCATGATTGAGTTCCTGGTGGCAATGGTCATAAGCCTTGTGCTCATTGCTGCAGCCGTTGGCGCATTTACCGATGCGCTCAGGAGCAACGAAGTCGTGACGCTCACAGCAGATCTGAACGACAACCTCCGCGCCTCCATGGACCTGATCTCAAGGGACCTGGTCTTTACGGGGACGGGCATACCGCCTTCAGGCATTAGCATTCCTTCCGGGGGAGGCGCCACCATCAACCGCCCAAATCTGACCCCGGCCACTTTTTCGGGCACGATACTTCCCGCGGTCAGTTTGGGCACAAACCTTGGACCCGCGGTCCCAATCTTCGACACTTCCTCCTCAAACCCCGGCACGCCCTCGGATATTCTGACGCTTCTCTATGAGGACAACACGTCGAACACCGGGGAGTCCATGGATTCTGCTCCCATTACCCGCGCAGCCGTTGGGACCACGCCTGCATGCAATGGCGCGATCAGTTCCACGGGCGATTCGGTCACCTTTGACCCGGCTTGCAACAATCTATCCAAGGCCCGGGTACCAATTCAGGTTGGAGACCTCATCCTGTTCACGAATCCGGCGGGCGCGACAGCGATTCAAACCGTTACGACGGTTAATGGTCAACAGCTCAACTTTGCGAGGGACACTGCTATCGACAAGTTTGGCTTCAACCAAACGCGCGCTCCGCAAGGCACCATCCTTCAGTTGCAGACTTCTCCCGGTGCCTGGCCACCCATCACGGCCACGCGCATCTTTATGATTACCTATTATCTAGACAATGTTGCGGACCCATTGCGTCCGCGTCTGATGCGGCAGTTGAACTTTAACATTGCCCAGCCCGTCGGGGACGTTGTAGAGGCTTTGACAGTTCGCTACAACTTTGTGGATGGGAACACACCGCCCACGTTCTTTGCAAAGCAATCCACGGTCCCGCCTGGGCTGAGCGAAAGCAATATTCGTTCTGTGAATGTTTTCCTGGGAGCGCGGTCCAATCGGCCCCAGAGCAGGACCTCCAAATACCTTAGGGACAATATGTCGACCCAGGTCAGCCTTCGCAGCTTGTCCTACTTCAACAGGTACCAGTAGCGGGAGTCCGCCACATGAAAACGAACAATAAACCGACTAAACGCGATTCTGGTATGGCGCTTGTCACCACGCTTCTTGTACTGGTGTTGCTTTCCAGTTTGCTCGTGGGATTTTTCGTTTTGGTTACGACCGGCCAGCAGCTTACCGGAGGAGCGAGACAGGAAACGCGCGCGTTCTACGGCGCGGAAGCTGGCCTGGAAAAAATGACTGCCGATCTCGGCACTCTGTTCGATAGCACTTACTCTCCGACGGCTACCGAATTGAACAACATCACCGCGAATCCCCCTCCCAGTCTTGGAGACATCACGTTTCAGGCAGCCGACGGGACGCCTGGTTACACTCTCACCTTCCCTACGGATCCCTCCGGCAAGCCTTTGGCTACGGATGCGCAGGTCAAGTCCGGCCCGTATGCAGGTATGACTGGTCTGATCACTCCCTATACGCTAACAGTTACCGCACGTACTTCTTCCAATGCGGAGGTCATGCTCCGGCGCACCACGCAAACTGTGGGCATTCCGGCATTTGAGTTCGGCGTCTTCTGCGATGTGGACTGCGGTTTCCATGCCGGTCCTGATTTCAACTTCGGTGGGCGGATTCATTCCAATCGGAATCTATTTCTCGCGGAAGGCAATGGTAATACCCTGACACTTTCGGACAAAGTTACGGTCTACGGCGAAGTGGTTCGCACCAACATCATGAATGGACTCACGCTGGCCGCCGGCGGCTGGACAGGGACCGTGAAGATGACCACGTCACCGGGTGCTAGCTCCTACCGTGCCTTGGGTGTCGGCGAGGGCAGTGTCCATGGCATGCCGCCCCCCGTGCCACCTGTGCCGTACTCAGCCCCATCAAACAAAAACGGTAGTTGGCCCACTATTTCCAAAACGAATTACAACTCCAATCTCATCAACGGCCTCACGGGCGCCAAAAAGCTCAGCTTACCCATCGAATTGTTGACCAAAAACAAGCTGGTCCCCGGACAGCCCGTCGATATCATCCGCCGCCCGGTACAGGCCGACGATTCTGTTCTTCTGGGAGAGCGCTACTTTTCGCAAGCCAGCATGAAAATTCTTCTTTCCGACAACTTGCAGGACATTATGCTGTTGCCCTGCGTTGACGCGGCAACTCCGGCCGTGGATCTCAGCACACTCGCATGGGATCCATCCATGCCTGCTTCCTATCCTGCCAGTAACCCTGGCAGTCTCGCCAATTGGTACACGACGTCCAACCCCAATCCAGTGCCCGCGCCGATGGGCACTTCAGCGGCTGGAGCCGCCAGAACCGGTGGAGCGACGGGCACCGTGCCGGCCACGGGTTACGCCACGGGCAACGGCTACTGGGTGCCTAAGTGGGATCCCATCATCACCGGCTTCATCAAGATTGAGATCCAAATTGGGTACAACCCTCCCTGTGGCA
>MNDE01000036.1 GCA_001914785.1 Acidobacteria bacterium 13_2_20CM_57_17
GAGAGGTAAGTCATTAGATCCGTAAGAGCTTCGATGCCGCCTGCGGAAGCGCCAATGGCCACCACCGTTGTGTTGCTTTCCCGGACTGGTGGCGCAATCTGCGCCTTTGCGGCGCTTTGTCGCTTACTCTTACCTCGCGATTTCTGCTTCATGAACTTCCCTGGGTTCCTGCTTGCGCGTGATTTTAGTCCTTTTGCCTATCTTGTGCTATCATCACTCCGAGCGCAAGGCAACGTCGCTTGCAATTGGTTTAGTTGCCCGCAGATTCCCGGCTGGTCGCGGCACAAACCGGAGCACGCTCTGCCAAGTGCGGGGAGGGTCTGTGAACCAAACGACGATTACATCTGGGCGCACAGCGCCCCCCCTGCCCGATCTGATTCACCAGCTCAGAGCTCAGCGAATTAGAATTTCTGCGCTCTCAAGAAAATCCGGAGCGCTGCGGGTTCGTGGAAGAGACTTGCTCGCGAAATCAAAAGTACTGGCTGCTTGCGTCGAGCAATCTTGGACAAACCTCGCCATCGCTTGCCTCGACACCAGGTCTGCCGTTGCAGAATTTCGCCTCCACCGCTCTGCCAGGCACCGCCGCACTCCGGTTCCAAAGCCCTCCCCAAGTGTGCCCGAGCTCGTTCTTGCGGATTCGCCGGACATGGTCGAGGCGCTCGAACAGGCCACGGAAATTCTCAAAATGGAGTTTTCCGGCACCGAAGGCACCGGGCTCGATGCGCTCGTCAAGTGTGAGAAGGTCCTCCAGCGGACTCGCTCAACCTGCACAATCGAGCTTCCGCTTTATTAGCTCAGTCACAGGCCGCCCTTTTTATAAGGACGAACCTCCCGGCTCATCTTAGTCAAATCCCAGCGGAACCGATAAGCTTTGCGTTGCGGATTGTCGCCCTCCCGCATCTTATCACTGGGGGGTTGGAGGGACACTGGGCCATGACTAAAGGGCGCGCGCTGTTCGGCGCGTGCGGTTTCCTGCTCGCCGCTCTCGCTTTTCGCGTTTTCTACATTCAGGAACTGTTCTTCGCGTTCCTTCTCTTCGCGATTTTGTTCTTACTCCTATTACTCTTGGTCGCGGCAGTTTTCTGCGCGCTGTATGTCTATGCAAGAGGAATAGCTTATCTCGCCGTGCGCATCAGCGCCGAAGGGCATCGTGCTTTGCCGCTGTTTCGCGTCCTGGTGCTCTGGCTTGCCCCGACCGCCACAAAAACCTCCCAGGCGCTGCTCCTCGCGCAGCACATTCTGTTCTATCCCTTTTATGGCCTGCTTCACGGATGGTCGCAATCTTTCCGCCGCGATGTCACGCAATTTCGTGAGGACACCGAGCGCGCCGTGAAGCACCTGCGCATCCTCCTGAAGCACAACTAAAATCTAGTGGCATTGCGAGCGAATACAACCGTAGCCGCAGGCTTCAGTCTTGCGCCACGCACTCAATGCCTGCTGACGCGGAACACATGTCCGTCAGGGTGCCGCACATGCATCTCGCGGACGTTCCACGGCATGTCGGTCGGTGGAAAAGTCACATCCAGCCCAGCGGCCACACACTGTTTGTGAACCTCATCAACGTCTTCCACCCATACGGACATCCAAGCGCCTTTGTCTGCTGTTTGGTCTCCGTCCGGTCCAAACGTGGTGGCATTCGCTCCTCTGCCGCGGCCTCCTTGGCCACCTTGGCAAAGAAAGATCTCGCACTCGCCTGACCCGACTGCCCCAAACGTCGCGGGCGTTCCCCAGTCCCAGCATTTTCTCCAGCCCCACTTCTCGAACCACGCGAAGCTCGCGGAGATGTCGGAGACATTCAGTATCGGCGTGATGCCTTTCGCATTCATGCCGCGGAAGGATATCACGATGGTTGGTGCTTTCACCCTCTATTCTCCGCAATTCGCTTTAGCCGGAATTCCTATTTTTACCTAGTCGACGTTCCATTCCGGCCCGCGTATAAACCCCTCAAACATTGCTCACGCCTTCTAACTCGAGGTACCCGGGCGGAGACTTTTCACGCGCAAAACTGCATCTGAATCCCGCTTTCGCGTGGGCGTTCCCCTTCGCGACTGTAAGTGTCCCTCCGGACGGACGAGATGACTGAAACCGCGCCGAATTCGCAAACCGAGAAGCGGCGAGGCATTCGCTTTCCCGTCATTGTTCCCGTTGAGGCCAAGTGGCAAGAGGCTAGCGGCAAGAACAGCAAAGAAACAGCCAACGCCATCGAGGTAAACGCTCAAGGCGGCCTTTTGGAGATGAAGGTTTATCCCAGCGTTGGCAGCCACCTTGATCTGACCAACCTACTTTCGGGCGAATCGTTTCGCGCGCGGGTTGTAGGCACCCGCCGTTCCGCGGAAGGCCGCGTTCTCGGCGTGGCGGTCGAGCTTCTGATTCCTAGTGAAACTTTCTGGGGCGTCAATTTCCGGCTGAAGAAAACGAGCGCCGAGCTCGTGCGGCTCAACCGCGCGATGCAGTCGGGCAACCTGGACCCACGCATCCTAAGGGAGTTCCGTGACGCCGTAGACTATGTCCGCAAGACCGCCTGGGCCGCCGAGGAGTGGCAGGAGCGCCAACTGCGTCAGCGAGACCCGCACACTATACTCGCGCTGATTACCTCGGAACGCATCCGCCGCGCCACTCAGCTCAGCAACGCCATATCCGCGGACTTAGCCGCCCAGGAAGTGACCAGCGAAACCTCGGGGTTGGAAGAATTCTTTCAAGCTGTCGGGCATATCCACCAGCGCCTGGCAGACTTGTTCAAAAATCGCGATCCGTGACCGCAGCTAGCTTCTCAGCAAGTTGGTGTAGCAGGCATTCCTGCCTGTCGCTCTTCGCTTAGCTCAGCAACTTGGTGTAGGACAGGCATTCTTGCCTGTCGCCCTTGGCGAGTGACGGCCAAGTGGAACGGGGACGCGCGTGGCCCAGACCACGAGTCCCAAATCCTTCCAATTCAATCGAACGTGAAACTTGCACACACTTTCAAACCAACCCAACACGGAGGTGCCCCAGGTTCGCTCTTTGCTAGTACTCCCTTAGTACCTGCCTCGGGAAATGACCTGATGCGGATATAGTGAATCCCCTCGATTGTCGGCTCCATTGTTCTGCCTTATTTTCCCGCAGGCTCACGGAGTAACGGCCGGAAGGAGCGAGGTTTTTCCACACTTTCTCCACATCTGAGTACTTAGCTTCCACCCGCGGGAAGCGGCCAAGGGCAAGGATTTGTTTTTAGCTAAGCCCTCTGGTTACTGTGTATTAGAGCTTCTTGACTGAGGCACACACCATGCTTTTCTTACATCCGTTAGAACAATCAAGATTTATAGGATCCCCTCCTGACCAACGGCGGCCGGTACGAGAGGGGTTACGATTCCGATCCAGAGGGATTTGAGGATGATGCGGACGCATATCTGCCCAACCTTGGCGGCTGCGGCTGTCGCTGCAACTCTTAGCCACTCGCTCTGGGCCCAAAGGACCCAGGAAAGAACTAAGCTTTCTAATTTCGAAGTCACCGAAGGCACACTCGAAGGTGCCGGCGATTCTCTTTCAGCCGAGTCCCCCAAAATTCTTGCAGTCCTAGCCTCCGGAGTCAGCGGGGATATCCTTGCACGAGGGGAAGGGCTAAAGACCGAACAACAAGACTGGAACGTTTCGGACGGTAGCATTGAGAGGGCTGCGGACAATCGCTTGATGACGCAGTCGAAGGAAATGCGCGCAACTCTTAAGTGGAACACTCCACAGCACGTGACTGTGAATTTTACCTACCTTGGCCCTTCCCGGGAAGTTTCCCGTTTGAGAAATGGCGAAATCCGCCACCAATTTGGCGTCAAGCTAAAGGCTCAGGACATCTGCAACCTGGTCTACGTGATGTGGAACTTCGACACGCAAAGGATTGCCGTGTCCGTGAAAACCAATCCTGGCCAACGCACTCACGAGGAGTGTCTGGACCGCGGCTATATCAATAACATCCAAGCGGAACTCAAGGCCGATCCCCCAGCCCTGCACGTTGACGAACCGCACCTGCTAGCAGCCAATCTTGACGGCCAGGAACTAAACGTCGCCATCGACGGAAGAGTGGTTTGGCGCGGCACGCTGCCGGCTATTGTCTTACAGTTTCACGGCCCTGTCGGGTTGCGTAGTGACAATGCTCAGGTTGTATTTGATTTCTTCGTGGATCCATCATGAATTTACTGACGCTGCTGCCCTACCTATTCATCCTGCTCTGGATCGTTCAGCTGTCCTTGGCCGGGATCATCTACCTATCGTCCAAAGACGTAGGTTTGAAGAAAGATTACACGCTCAAACCAACCGTGACGGTGCTCATCTCTTGTTACAACGAAGGGAAAGCCATCTACGACACCATTGAGAGCATTTGCCAGACCGACTATCCCGTTGACAAATATCATGTCGTCGTAATGGACGACTGCTCAAAGGACGGCGGAGAAAGTCTCCGGTGGATTAACAAGGCGGTGGCGGATTTCCCGAACGTCGAGTCCCGGCCCAACAAGGTGAACCGAGGCAAGGGAAGGACAATTCTGTCCGCGGTGCAGGCAGCCACGTCGGAAATCGTCGTCACTGTCGATTCTGACGTGATCATGGCAAGAGATGCCCTGTCCGAACTGATGGCTTGCTTCGCGAACCCTAAAATGGCATTAGTTGGCGGATCCGTCGGTATCTCTAATCCTGATGACAACGCCCTGACCATCTTCCAGGTCTATATTTACTACGTTTTCTTCCGCTTGTTGAAAATTCCCGAGGCCTACTTCAAGTCCGTGGCTTGCGTAAGCGGTTGTATGTCCGCTATCCGCCGCAGCGTCTTCCTGGAGCTCATTCCCAATATTGAAGCGCGGCATTGGCTGGGGGTGCCTGTGCGCTACGGAGAAGACCGCTTTATTACCCACCGAACGCTATTGCGCGGGTATGACACTTACATCAACCTAAAAGCGAAATGCTGGACCCCTGCGCCCAACACCTTCCATGGTTATTGGGGTCAACAGCTTCGGTGGAAGCGCAGCAGCTTCGCGGACTTCTTCAAGACTATTTTCAATCTGCGCGCAAATGTGCGCATGAACAAGCCAATGGCTCTCTACACTTACTTCTTGAGTCCGTTAAGCCTTCTCATGGGAATCGCTGTACTACTTTCTATGGATAACCCGGCCCTAGCCTTGTTGAAAATGACTACTGGTCTAGTTGCAATTACAGTGTTCGCAATCTGGACAGTGAACCTTTTCCACCCGGAACAAACCGTGAAGATAAATCCCATGCGCGTGGCGCTTTACGGAACCTGGGGGATTATACGAACTTTGTTCATGGTCCCAGCAGCCCTGCTTACATTGGATTCGGACGGGTGGGGGGGAGTTAGAGACACAGCGGTAATTCAAGGAGAACAAAGGTGAAAACCCTGAGCACCAGAATCTTCCGGGGAGCGCAACCATTGGCGATTCCCACCTATCGCGCGGCAGTCACCTCAGTCTTCCAGGGAGCGCATCAATTGGCCGTTCCTACGTATCGTGCGGCCGCGGTACTTACCTTATACGCTATCCTGGCGTTCGTTGCGTCTTACGGTTTTGTTCAAATCTTCTTTGGTCTCAACACTTCTTGGGTGGCTCCGTTTATCGTCGCTCCCACCAATGACAAGATCTTGGACCTTACGGCGAAGCTGGTTACGAGCCAACAGACCATGACCACGCTGGTGCTGGATCGGGATCGCCTGCGTGACAGCCTGGGCGATTTGAAGAAGTCAAAAACCAGTCTGGAGCTACTTGATCAGAAATTTCAAACTGCGTTGTACCTGCAAGGTTCGGCAAACGTCGTGGATGCCTCGGAGCTGAAGAACTTGAACATGCAGAAGATCGAGGATATGGCCGCCACCTTGCGCATTCTCGATGAAGTTAACGAAATTGAGGCCAAGATTGACAAGGACCTACGGGCCGGCCTGATCGCCAAGGGGGACGCGGCCATAGCCAAGACGCAGTTGCGGGAAACGCGGAACACTTATACGGACGGGAGGATCGCGGAGGTCTTACTTCGCGACAACGTGCGCCAGAAGACGCCGGATTATGGGTCAACGGTTGACGCTCTCTCGAAAGAGGCAGAACTGAAGAGCAATATCATCCAACTCTCCATTCAGATTACGTCCGGCGAGGAGCAACTCCGTTCGGATGAAGCCCAAATCGCTCAACTGCGGGCCGCTATTGCCACGGCGCAGAACAGCCCGTATTTCCTGGCAACCAAACATGACGTGAAATTTGCATTCATCCCCTATGAGAATCAGGCCAAAGTCTACGAGGGAGCAGAAGTCTATAGCTGCTACCTGAGTATGGTCCTCTGCCGCAACGTGGGAACCGTGCAGCAAATCTTTACGGATGAGGAAAGGACCAACAATCCATTTCCCTTCTTCAAGTCTGAGTTGCGTGGCTCCCTCATCCAACTCCGCTTGACGGAAGACGAAGCGGCCAAGGAGAAGGTGCTGTTTGTAGGCCGCAAGCCGTTGTGGATCTGACCGGGAAGACCATGAAAGCCTTCCTTCTAGCGGCCATCCTTCTGGTCCCCGTCAGCGCCTTTGCGCAAAGTGAAGCGGAAGTTGCCTACTGCAAATACGTCGCGGAACAGGCAGCCTCGCAACGCGATCTTCTACGCACGCCATCGGGACTGATGGGGCCGATACAGCCCAGCACCGGCACGCCGCCCCAGTTGGTCTTCGGAGTCTCCGACAGCCTGTCAGACGTTATGAAATCAGGTTTGGTGATGAAGGCTGCAAAAACCAATTGTAACCTGTACAAGGCCACAACGGAGGCACAACAACATCTTATCTACGCGCTCCCACGCATGGAGAAGGACATCCTGCGTCATCGCTTGGATCTCATCCAGGCAGCCTCCGATAAGCTGGATGCCATCATCGCGGACAACATGAAGCTGGTCGAGGCGCAAAATGTGACGCGCCCGGCCCTGTACGCGTTAGAGGGAGCAAAAGTGCGCCTTGATACCAGCCGGACTGCCGCGCTGACGGGGATAGCTTCGCCGTATGTCCCTCCCCTGAGCGATGTACCCATCAAAGTTTTGATTACGGTTAAGCTGGCTGCGGAGTCCGCGAATCTACAAGCCACTGACAAGCTGGAAAAGCAGAGCAGTTGGGATATAAAACTTAGCGGCGGCGCCCACCGGCAGATATCCGCCATGACGCCCGGCGTATCGTCCTTTGGAGCCTACGGAGAATTTAATCTAAGCTACAACTTGGGGCGCCGCGCCATTACCAGGCACATTGACCAGTCCGAAGCTGCTTACGTCAATTGGAAACAGACGCAGTTTGATGACGTTGCGAATCAAGCGGCAGTTCTGAAGCACCAAATCATCGACACCCTGGAGATTGAGAGGACGGAACTGGTCATTTTGCATAGCCACGATAAGGACCTTGAAGCGAATCTGCGTTCCCTAGAGGGCCTGGACACGAGCAATGCCATCGCATTTCGGAATCAGCTGATCGCTGATCAGATGATCCTCCGCGTCGAAATCGCGGACGTTGAATTCCGCATAAGCAGGCTCCAGGAGTTTTTGGATGCGAACTTCTAGCATCTTGTTGTCGTGCATGTTCCTAATTGGGTGCGCAAGTGGAAATGTGGAAACCGTGGTATCTCACGCGGCGGAAGGCGTGGTGTCGATCAATTTTGATGATGGCTTTGAATCTGCCTTCGTCAATGGCATGCCCGTCATCGACGCCGCGGGACTCAAGACAACACAGTTCATCATCACCCAAAAACTGGGCCTGGTGTCTTACATTTCCGCTGGTCAGATGCTTGCCATGCAAGCGAATGGCCATCAAATCGCCGCGCACACCCGCACGCATCCACATCTGTCCACTCTTACGGATGCGCAACAGCACGATGAGATTGACGGTTCTTTGCAAGACCTGCGCTTGAGCTGGGGAATTAATGCGGCGGTGTTTGCATATCCCTACGGCGACTACAACGACAGCACGCTCGCTATTGTGAGCGCAGACGGTTTCAGCGGCGCTAGAACAACCAGTGGCGGCTTAAACGATTCAAATTCTCAAGCCTTACTGCTCAAGTGCTTCATAATCGACGAATACGACAACAACGACATCAACCGAATCACGCAAGCGATTGATGATGCACAGGCCCATGGGGCTTGGCTAATTCTACTTTTTCATCGAGTGGACGAACCGGGGAATCCCATCAGCATTTCTCATGAAATTATCCAACAGACCGTGGACCACTTACTTGAAAAGAAGACACAAGTCGTTACGATGAGTGCGGGTCTGGCCCGGTACGGTTTGAAGCCATGAAAAGCCATTCACGATAATCCAATGCACAGTAATGGCGTGAAGTTCTGAAGAGAAGTATTTGGGCTGATTAGATGACGGCGTCGGCTCCCTCCTGCCGAGTAGGCTTGCTTGCTGCCCGTCGCAACCGTTCAGCCCGCCTCTTACCCGGACATCCCGTCTCGCCGGGTTCCCTTCTTTCCCCGATTTCTGTTGTATGTTCTCTGATTTCTGATTTCTGATTTCTGATTTCCAGTTTCTAGTTTCGAGTTTCCAACTTCCAATCCCCACAATTGCCTTTCAACCCTCATTTTCGACCATTCACTGCAAATCACTTAGCCAAACCTTACTTCCATGCTATCCTTCCGCGTGTTTGCCAAGCTCCATCCTTGCCGGCCTCTCGTCGCGCGCCGATTTACACTTCCTGTTAATGTCTTGCCTGACCGCTGTCCACGGACCATCGAAGCTCCAGTCATGGAGCGGATATCCCGCCAGCCCCGAGCATCTCGGGGCGTTGGGCTGGTCCTGCTCCAAGACCTTTCCTTACCTCGCGGCGTCCTTACTTCACTTCGTTGCTTCCTCTTCTCTAAGTCCTTTATCTGCAACATTTACACGCCGCCTCACAAGAGTGTTGCAAACAAAAGACTTACGCGCAGTCTAAACCCTTTAGATGCAACATTTACGCGAAACCGGGGGGTGGGGGGATGCAATCCTGGCATTCCTGAAGATTTACTTTACCTCGGCCCGTATTCCGCCACAAAGAAAGGCTTTGCCCCGCCCGAGGCTACGAGCGGTGGCGGTCGTCCGGAGCGGCGGCGATGCCCGTGCGGCGAAGCTCATCCTGGTAATACTTCTTGTGGAGAACGTCCCACTCCTCGCTGCCTTCGAGGATTTCTTTCTTCTGCGAAGTGATTCGCTTGCGGACTTCCAGCTCGATCTTCTCTTCGTCTTTCAGAGTGGCCGTCAGAATCTGAACCACTTGCTGCCGAATGGTGTCGCGGTCGTCGACGAATTCCACTTCCTCGCTCTCGACAAGTACGTCCGTGATTTGGTGCGACAGCCGAATAATTTTTTCCCGGGTCAGGCGCATCTTCCCTTTCCGTGCCTAGACATTGCGAGCCCAAACCCTGGCAGCTCGCATCCCACCCAGTCTCCAGTTTCGATTTTACAATTACTATCTCAGGATCAGTTTGCGGTCCCTTGCCAGTTGTTGCTTCACTTTCTTGTACATCTCTTGATACGAGACGCTGGTCCGGCGCATTTCGTCCTGATGGTCGATCAAGATCTGCCGCACTTCCTCGTTGAGCCGGTCCTCGACCGTCAGCTCTTCGAGCATCCGCAGCCGGACGCGGTTGGCCACCGCAGGGACAGCCTTGGTTTCGATGTGTCCGCCCTCGACCAGCCGTTTCACAACTTCGTTGGCCATGTGCGCTACATAGTCGCGTACAAGAAGCATCTCAGTGCGTTTCCTTTACACAAATACAAGAGAGTGAGTTTACTGGCTGCGCCAATAAAGTGCAAGGAAACGCGCAAATTCACGCGAAAAAGTCCGCCCGCAGCAGCGCGGCTCTACCCCACTGGAACCGAAGAAACGTTGCGCCCCGGCTTGCCGATCCGCTCATCACGAGAGAGCTTTCCGCAAGCCAGAACGCAATCATTCGCCTTGCGTTGACGCTTCTGGCCGCTTCCTGTACGATGATTTATGTAAGGGCGCTTAGCTCAGCGGTTAGAGCGTTCGGTTTACACCCGAAAGGTCGTCCGTTCAAATCGGACAGTGCCCACCATCCGTGAGCTTCACCGGTTTACCCACCGCGGGGACGTAGTTCAGTTGGTTAGAACGCTGCCCTGTCGTTGGTTAGAGTCCTACGCTGTCACGGCAGTCCTGTTGCTCGGCGTTATCATTAATATATATCGCCCCACCAAGGCGTGCAGTTCTCCAACCAGAAGCCCCATTCAACTTGCCTGAAGTCATTTTTTCCCCTACCCTGAAGATGACGA
>MNDE01000022.1 GCA_001914785.1 Acidobacteria bacterium 13_2_20CM_57_17
CCTGCTGGCACTGGCGCTACGATGCTCGTCGCACCCCAACTCGTCGGCGTCGCCACAGTGCCATTGAACTTCACCGTGCTGGTTCCCTGTGTAGCGCCGAAGTTCGCTCCGGTGATCGTCACCGATGTCCCCACAACACCAGCCGTCGGGTTCAGGCTCGCGATGTTGGCCGGGGAAGGGTTTCCTCCACCGCCCGGACTCGAGCTTCCTGCTCCGCAACCGACTATCGTTATGGCTAACGCCAAAACGAGCATCCATCGCATAAATTGCCTCGTGGTGTCCCTCAAGATAATTCCTCTCACTGCACAAGGATACTATGTCAGAGCGAAGGAGGAACAGTCGGCTGGTTTTCAATCTGGGGAGGGAGGAGAAGGGTTTACTTCCTCAGTTGGCTTCGCCGTTTGTTTTTGGAGTCTCTTTGAAGGCAATCCTATCTCTCGAATCTCATAGAGAAGCGTTCGGTAACTTATCTTCAGGTCCCTCGCAGCTCTTCTGCGATTCCAGTGATTCGCCTGCAAGGCCCTTAGAATCAATTCCCGGCTCATCGCTCGACCCGCCTGTCGCGCGATTCGTTTGAGCGGAATGCCACCATCTGGCAGCTCGTATGGTTTCCCTGAGTATTGATGCTTCGCTACGACCAATTCCTGCAATAGCTCATCTTCTCCAAGTAGAACATAGCGCGAAATCCAGTTTTCCAATTCCCGGATGTTTCCGCGCCATTCATGGTTTTGCAACAGGCGGAGCTTACTCGCTTCAAGCGTAGAGGCTTCGCGTTGAAAGCGCGCGCTCAGCCGTCTCAGCAGGTAACTTACAATTGCTGGAATATCCTCTCGACGCGCGGACAGGGGAGGCAAGACAATTTCGAAGACATTGATGCGGTAGTAGAGATCCTGGCGAAAGTGCCCCTTGCTGACCGCTTCATCGACTCTGCGCGTACTGGCGCAGATAATCCGTGCCTCGAGTCTTCTCTCCTGCTGATCGCCCAAGCGAGTAAAAATTCCATCCTGAAGCAGTTGCAATAGCTTCGCTTGGAACGTGGGCTCTAGGTCCGTGATCTGATCCAGGAAGAGAGTGCCGCCTTGAGCCATCTCAACAAGGCCAATTCGAGTGGTGTTAGCACCCGTGAAAGCACCCGCCGTGTAACCAAACAATTCACTTTCGAGCAGGCCACCGGGAATCGCCGCAAAGTTGACTTTGATAAATGGCCCCGACCTCCAGGGCGACCGAAGGTGCACCCACCTAGCTAGAGTCTCTTTGCCGGTTCCGCCATCACCCTGAACAAGCATGGGGATGTTAGTGCTACACACCTTTTTAAGCTGTTGACGGATCGCCAGCATCCCAGGAGTGCAGCCAAAAACAATGTCGTCAGGCGGTACAACGAACTGAGCCCCCGCCGAACTCATCTCAGGTGAACCGTTCCTAGCCATTTCAGTGGCCCTTTAATCATCCTCAGGGCCTAATGACATTGCATACGAGTCTCCAAATGAACAGAGCCTCAGAATTACAAGAAACCGGAAGCCGAATCGAAAAAAAATATACTAAGGCTCTTTTTCCTCGTCACTTACGATAGCCCTGGCCACTCCTTGCCCGTCGAACACCCAGAGTGCGCACTTCGCCTTCTCAACGTTTTCGAGGAGGGGGCATGTGAAGTTAGCTATGCTGCAAGGGAAATGAATTGCCAGATTTATCCAACCTGTCTGGTCAACAATTTATTGACAGCGTGCGCGCTAAACAGTTTTCAAATTGTTGCTACTGTCAATTCAACAAGTAGCGAGGGCTTCGGTTCTCATCCATGAAGGCTTAAGGGCGTGTCGGGAAGCCTGCCCGGTGGCCGGCGCGGCAGAGTTCCTATCTAGATGGAAAAATAAACGATTCCAGCAAGTCTGCTCGTGCTTTTTCGTCCGACGCCACCACTCGTAATATGTCGCTGACAGAGAGCATGCCCAGAAATCTTTGGTGCTCATCCAGCACGATAAGATGAAAAATCGTGTTCTGCTCCATCAAACGTAGGCAGTCTTCCACCGTCATTTCCGGCGTTACCGTGACGAGTTCGCGCGTCATGATATCCGAAGCCTTCATCCAGGCAGGGCACTTGTTTTCCGCGGCAACTTTATCGGAAACATCGCTGTGCGAGATGACTCCTGTAAGTTTGCCATTCGCGTTCATCACTCCGACCGAGCGCACCTGCTTCTCACGCAGATACTGCGCGGCTTGATGCACGCTCGTGTCCTCGGTGATGGAAAAAACTTCTTTTCGAGAGCCAATGAGATCCGAAACCTTCATAGGACCCTCCGAAGCAGATTCTGGCCGGATAGTAGGCCTAACTTGGTCTTCATTGCAAGATGAATTCCAATCGTTCCCGGCAAGATAGGCTGGGGCAAAAAGAGGGATTAAGCCCGTGCCGCTTCCCCGCGGATAATATCGTATCGCTCGATAACCGCGGCAACTCCCATGCGCGCGCTGCCGTCTTCCATTCGCCGCTCCACTCGTATAACTCTGCCTAGGGCTCGCACAAAAACGTCGGAACCACGAGTTACCTCGGAAGGGAGCGTCAGCGTCATGTCCAGTTGTGAACCGGATTCCATTTTCTGATCTACCACAAAATACAGACCGCGCGTCGAGATGTCGCGAGTCTTGCCCTGTTGCGGGTCCAGCGCCCGGTGCGCGGGCCCCCGGATGATAATTGGCAAGGATAAATCGTAACGTCGAGTTGTGCGTCGTTCCGTCATTTCCTCGTCCCCCTGCCACGCGAGGATAGCTTGCCTCACTCGCGTTCCTCTGAAAAGTTCATTTCCACAATTGCGCCGGGAAGGCTAGTGGTGTTAATCGCGGCGCGTTCCTACCGCTGAAGTGGCTTCCTCTACTGCTGATGGGGAAGCCGGTTTCCTCGCCCGCGGCGTATCTAGATTGAATTGCCGCATCTTGTACAGAAGCGCCTTGTAACTGATCCCTAGCATTTTTGCGGCGTCTTTCCGGCACCAGCGCGTCTTCTCCAGCGCGTCGGCGATCGCTTCCATCTCGGCCTCGTCTTTTAAGCCACGCACCAGAGCCTTTAGTCCCTGCTCCTTGGGTAGTGCAGGTTCCTCCCGGGGCGAAGTGCGTTGGCGCGTGGCGGACATTTCCACCAACTCGCGCAAGCTGCCTTCATCGTCTTCAAGAATAACGTACCTCTTTACGAAATTCTCCAGTTCCCGCAAGTTTCCGGGCCAGGGATAGTTCACTGCGGCATCCAGAAGATACTTGGAAGGTCCCGGCGGCGTCTTGCCGAATTTCTCGCTGTATTTCGTAAGGAAATGGCGGAACAGTAGCGGAATCTCGGCAGTCCGCTCGCGGAGCGGCGGCACGTTGATAGACAAAACATTCAGCCGGTAATAAAGGTCTTCGCGGAAGCGTCCTGTCTTCATCGCTTCGTGAACATCCACGTTTGTTGCCGCCAGCACGCGCACGTCGGTCTCCACCAGGTGCCTTCCGCCCAGCCGCGAATACTGGTGATCCTGCAACACATGCAGCAGTTTTGCCTGCAAATGCGTGCTCATTTCCGCGATTTCATCCAGGAAGATTGTGCCTTTGTTGGCCATTTCAAACTTTCCCGGCTTGCTGCGCACTGCTCCTGTAAATGCGCCCTGCTCAAACCCGAAAAGCTCCGATTCCAGCAATTCTCCAGGCAGCGCAGCGCAATTCACTTTTACGAACGGCTGGTTTCGCCGTTTCGAACGCAGGTGAATCATTCGTGAAACAACTTCTTTTCCCACGCCGCTTTCGCCACAGATGAAAACAGGCACGTCTACCGGCGCGATCTGCAGAATCTGCTGGCGGATTCGCACCATCTGCGGGCTGGCGGCCAGAAAGCTTAAATCCTCGGTCACTTGGTCGCAATAATCGCGCAGCGCTTGATTCTCCGTGGCCAGTTGTTTCTTTTGGCGCGACTTCAGCATCGCTGCGTCCAGTTCCGTTTTCTCAAACGGCTTGGTCAGATAATCGTGCGCTCCGATTCGGATGGCCTCGACAACCGTGCCTACTTCGTTCGAGCACGAAAGCATGATCACGTTGAGGCTACGATCCACTTGCATCAACTCCTTCAACGTTTCGATGCCGTTCATTTCCGGCATCAATACATCCAGAATGATGAAGTCGGGCCGTTCTCCCTTGTTCACCCTCGCAAGCGCGTCTTTTCCGGAGCTGACGGCTTCCACATCGAATCCGTCAACTTCCAGAAGCGTCTGCAAATACTTTCGAATGCTCGGTTCGTCATCCACCACAAGAATTTTTTCTTTCACGGCCATTGACTTTTCCCTTTCAACCAACACACTTCGCGTCAGCCCTGATCCATCGGCAGTAAAAATGTAAATCTGCTCCCCCGAGACTCGCTCTCGACCCATATCTTCCCGCGATGCGCCTGGATAAGCCGTTTCGCGATAGCCAGCCCCAGACCCATTCCAGAAGTGTTCCTATCCACGCGAACAAAATCCTCAAAAATCTCTTGATGATGTTCCGCCGCGATGCCTGGTCCGGAATCCGTCACGCTTACTTCCACGCTGTTTGGCCGCGGCAACCGGAACCTGCGCCGCTCTTCCACAGGAGCCAGAGCGGCCACACGTCGTTCCCAGAAATGCGGCGCCGCCCTCAGCGTTACGGTCCCCCCGCTCGGAGTATGCTTCAACGCGTTATCGAGTAGATTCGCCGCCGCCTGTTGCACCTTTTGGTAATCGAAACGAAATGTCGGAATTGACGGGTCAAAGCTCGCATCCAGCTTGACGCTCTTGCGTTGAAACGCTTCCACCCAGCGTTTGGAAAGCTCATCGAGACAATCTCTGAGGTCATTCTCCCGAAGCTGCAGCACTAGTTTCCCGCTTTCTAGCGCCGAATAGTTTAAGAACATGGACACCAGACGCACCAAGCGTTCGCAACTGTCCTTTGACTCTTCCAGAATATCCCGCTGCTTGTCCGTCAGGCGCCCGAGAGAACCGGCTAGAAGGAGATCGTAATAACCTTTGATCACCGCTAGCGGCGTTTTTAATTCGTGAGCCGCAGACGCGAGAAACACCGTCTTCTGCCGGTTCACCTCCTGCAATTTCAGGTAGGCAGCCAGCAAATTCCGGTAAGTGATTTCGCGTTCCTGCAGAAGCTCTTGCACCGTGAGTTGCGTCCCAGGGTCCGCACCTGTCTGCGTCTCGGATTTGCTCTTAATTTCCACCACCAGCCAGTCTGGCCCGGGCATCCACTGCACCAGCACAGTGGATTTCACTCCTCCGATTTGGAAGTGGTGCTCTAACCTGTGTTCTCCCTTTTCCAGCTCCTCGAGGATTTTCCGGGTATCCGCCTTCAGGAGATCTTTAAACAGATTCAAGCCCGGAGTTATCGCGTATCCATGAGATTCCACGAATTGCTCTGCCCCCGTATTGACAAGGAGCAAATTGCCGTTTCGCTCGGCTACGATCAGCGGTTTTTCTATGGTGTTGAACAGCCCGCGCACGAAGTCGAGAGGAATTAACGCCCGGCTACCCTCTTCCGCCATCGGCGGCACAGCAATTCGTCCGGCCATCAGTCCAGCTCACTCATCGTCAAAGTGGTAAAAATTTTCCCTAGTTTGCATCCTTACAGAGGGGCATCCAAGAGTCAATGGTAAAAGCGTTCCATTTGCACATTTGCGGAAAGGAAGTGGATTTCTCAAGCACCACGCACATGTCAACAAATTGTTAGCGTCCATGTCCGCCTACAATCGACTCATAATAAATAACTTGCCCCGACTCTTGATTCTCTCCTCTGGCATTCCAGATGCATGCACCCGTACTAGGGCGTTGGTACTAGGGTGCGGACATCACTTGAAGGTCGACATGCTCAAGAAGAGGCAGTTCGCGGAATCCTCGTCGACCAGGCGCTCTCCGCGCATTCGTCTACAAGTGCCCGTATTCGTCAGAGGAACAGATGCATCCGGCGCTGAATTCATCGAGCTCACGAAGACTCTCAATATCAGCGCCAATGGTGCCTGTATCGCCTCAGCCCACATTCTGAGGCCCAACCAAACAGTTCACTTGACGATCCCTGCTCCCTCTCCAGCGTCTTCGAGCCTGGTTCCCAGCGAGACTCCGCCGATTGTGGCAAAGGTCTTGCGCCAAGAGTCGGCAGGCGAGATGCGCCTCTTTGCCTTGGAATTCCTTCGACCTCTTGAGTAATCCGGATAGCCCTTCTTTATTTTATGGGTCGTTTTGTTACACAACTCGTCCCATGCGCATCTAACACTTTTTGGTGCTTTATACCCTGCTTGTGTAATAGGATACGCCCCGCAATTTCGGAGGTTCGGTTCCCAAAATGGACAGGGCTAGGTCCAGTACGAATGGACTCTTGCTTGCTCCATTAGGATAGCGGAAGCTATAATCGCTTTCCCCAAACCCCGCGGGGATAGGCAGAGGTTAGGTCCATACCTGATATGCCCAGCCCCGGCGTCCCTGCGCCCCCGCGCTTGCCGATTGAGGATTCCTATTTCGAGCTCTTAGCAGATACGCTCGAGAGCCTCGACCTGCCTGCGCGCGGCCAGTTTCTTCAGCGATACTTCCGCGCCCTCGCTCACGTCGATCTGCGTGAATCCCAAAGTGTACAGATTTGGGACGAAATGGTTTCGCGTCGCCGTGAGCTCAGCGGTCTACTAGGTCGGCAGGTTTCCCTGAAAACTGCCCTTACAGATGTCCTCTCGTCCGCGGGTCATCTTCGCGTTCCCATCCTCATTGAGTATGACGATCTTAAAAGGCTCGAACTTAATGCCGTTACCGATCCCTTGACGGGACTTTACAACCGCCGGCTCTTCGCTGAAACATTCGAAAAGGAACTCAATCGTGCGCGACGCTATAGCCAGCCTCTGGGTTTGGTTACTCTCGACCTGCATCGGTTCAAGGAAGTAAATGACAAGCACGGCCATCCGCGCGGCGATGACGTGTTGCGCGCCGCCGCGGCTACTTTGAAGAAGGCCCTGCGTACTTCGGACTCGGCTTTTCGCATCGGTGGCGATGAGTTCGCTTTATTGCTGCCGCAGACGGATTCCGCGCAGGCGCTTGCGTTGTGCCGTCGCGTCGAAACCGTATTTGCCGAGATGCTCCAACCACTCCAGCTTTCGGTCACTGTAGCTATGGACCATGGCGTCGCGATTTTCCCTCCGGATGCAGAACAGGCTGATCAGTTGATTCGCATCGCTGATGAGCGTCTCTATCGCCTGAAGCATGCGAACCACACCAAAACCACCAACGGCTCAATGTTGAACGGCGTTACGCCGCCGGCTGCGTTACCGGCATCACCGGCTCCTGAACGCTCTGCTTCTGTCGCGCAGCCCATTTCGATCGAAACCGGACGCGCAAATGAAAAAGTAGAATCGAGCATTGCTGAAGCTACCGCTGCACCTTCCGCAACGCCCTCCGCGGAAATCGTCTCGCCTCCTGCGCGCGTCTTTGCCGTCCAGCGCAAGGCCGAGCGCGTCTCCATGACCGGCACCAATGCCTATGCTGTTCTCGGTGAACAAGGCGCCAAGCGCGCCCGCGTCCTCGACCTTGGATTTGGCGGCGTCGCGATGGAACTGGATTCCTCGGAAGATCTTCCTGAGAATCTTCTTGCAGTCTTGCACGTGCCTATTCTCCCGCCGGTCCGCGTCAATCTTAGGCCGGTCTGGAAACAACAGACCAGTGAGGGCAGTTTTCGCGTAGGATGCTCCTTCGTTTCCTGAGTCTCCGCTTAGGTTCCTCCGACTGCTTCGACTCGCGCCAAAAAATCAAGATCTCATCAGCCTGATCCTCGTCCGCCTGCTACAATTCCGCCGAATCTCTCTGCTTGGAAAGGACTCGCGATGCTCGAACCAAAGGCCAGCCGCCCTCATTGGCCTGATGCTCTGCAAAATCCGCCAAACGACTTGAGCGGACTAAAACCCTGGCACTGGGCCCTCGAGCGTCTCGAAAAATCGCATAACTATTGGATTGCCACCACGCGTCCAGATGGCCGTCCTCACCTCATGGTCGTCTGGGGCATTTGGTGGCAGGACGCTTTCTGGTTCAGCACTGGCCCGCGCACGCAAAAAGCAAGAAACATCGTCGCCGGCCCGCACGTTGTCATCGGCACCGAAAAGGCGGACGAAGCCGTCATCCTCGAAGGCACTGCCGAAGAAATCAAAGACCGCGCTGTTTGGAAGCAACTCGCACAAATCTATAACGCGAAATACGGCGGGGACGTCGAACCGATTCTGATGGCTTCCGACGGATGCATCTTTCGCGTCACCCCCAGATCGCTTTCGGCCAGGACGAGCACGCTGAAAACTTCGCGGACGCAGCCACCCGCTGGCAATTCTGAGCCGCGATGCTTCGTTTCATGGATTCGAGCTGGTTGTTGATAAGGCTAGAATTGTCATTCTGAGGGCGTCCGACAAGGATGACAGTCCCCCTGCTCCCGTTCGCAAATCCGTCCCATTTTGTGGAATTTGACACTTCGCGTATGATTAACAATTGCCTCGCGACCAAGCGACGCGGCTGTAGTCCCCGACCTTGTCGAGGTGCCGTGCAGACCGGACGCGACAGAATGGAGCTTCATGAAACCCGGTATTCATCCCGACTATCACCCCGTTACAGTGCACTGTGCTTGCGGCCACACCTTTCAGACTCGCTCGACCATCAAGGGCGACATGTTGCGCGTGGAAATCTGCTCGAGCTGCCATCCTTTTTTCACTGGCAAGCAGAAGCTGGTTGACACCGCCGGTCGCGTCGAGCGCTTCACTAAGAAATACGCCGACGCCGCTGCCAAATCCACCGCCGCCAAAAAGTAAAGCAAATTAGCACAACCTTCTGTGGGACAGTCACTCCTGGCTGTCCTTCTTCTTTTTTTTCAACCTTTAATCTTCGACTTTCAACTTCCTTGCACTCTCCGCCCGTGTACAATGAAGTTCCATCGTGGCTACCCAATCTCGCATGTTTGATGGCGCGCCCCCTGGCGAACTCGTCGAATCCGGCCCACCACGCATCACTCTCCGCAACGCTTTCGCTCACCCTTTTGATTCCGCCATCGCTGCCGCGCGCACTTGCTACGCGCCGCGCCTCATCAGCCCCGAAGAAATCACCGACAAGCAGCGCCTCAACATCGGCGCCGCCACGTTCTACAGTGGCCATCACACCGTCTATCAGCACGCCCATTTCGAATTCGGCCTTGAAAACGTCAGCCGCCAATTCGTCTGGTCTTTTCTCCACGCGCATCCCTTTTACAATTCCGAGCAGCAAAGCCAGCGCTACGTTCGTCTGGACCGCGCGCAAGCTTATGTTCCGCCCACCTCGCTCTTCTTCGACGAGAAGTCCAAGGAATTCTACGAAGCCGCCATCGCCCGCGCCTGGAATTACTACCGCGAACTTTCTTCTCTTTTGATCGCTGACGCCCGCGCCATTCTCAATGACATCTGGCACATTGGTCCCATGTCCCACGCCAAGCGTCTCCAGAAAATCGAACGCTCCGCCGAAAAACGCGCTATCGAAATCGCCCGATATGTCTTGCCTGTCGCCGCTTTCACCACCATGGTGCACACCATCTCCGGCATCGTTCTCCATCGGCTCTGGCGCATGAGCGCCGCCTCGGACACGCCCAGCGAAGCCCGCGCCGTCATCGGCGAAATGGTCGCTCACGTCAAGGAAATCGACGCCCAATTTTTGGATCGCTTCGGAACAGAACCGCTCGAAGAATTACCGGAATGGAAGAACACGCAGTTAAATGTGAACGCCGGTGAAGGTTTTGCCCGCGAATTCGACGCCAAACTCAAGGGCAAAACTTCCCGCCTCGTCGACTACTCCCCCAACGCCGTCCGCGTCATGGCCGAATCTTATCGCGCCGTCACCGGCCTAACCGAATCTCAGTGCAAAGATCTCGAAGCGATCGACCGCCTTCTGAATCCCGCCCGCAATCTCTATCGCCTCGAAACTCTAAACGTCGGCGTCCACGCCCCCATCATGCGCGCCCTCCAGCACGCCAATTACACTTTCGCCAAAAAAATCAGCCACACCGCCGACAGCCAGGACCAGCGCCATCGTATGGTCCCCGGCTCGCGCCCACTTCTCACTCTCGCCGATACTCGCGAACCCGACTACATCACGCCCATGCTCCTCAAAGCCAATCTCCGCGCCAAGGAAATCTACGACCGCGCCATGCACGACGCCTGGTCCGCAAAAAACCAGCTTCTTGATCGCGGCGTCTCTCCCGAAATCTCCCTCTATCTTCTTCCCAACGCCAAATCCATCCGCCTCTACGAATCCGGCTCGCTCCTCCATCTCATCCACAAATGGACCATGCGCACTTGCTTCAACGCCCAGGAAGAAATCTATCAAGCCTCCATGGACGAACTCGCCCAGCTCCGCGAAGTCCACCCCGAGCTCACCCGCTACATCGGTCCGCCGTGCCACATCCGAGCCGGCATCACCACTCCCATCTGCACCGAGGGTTCGCACTTCTGCGGCATCAAAGTCTGGCTCGACTTCCCCAACATCTCCCGCCGCATCTGAAACGTCCCGCCCCTCTTTTGCGTCTCACAGGTCAGTCGGAGGCAAACGATGCAGGAGGTACCATGTCTCAATCGCCCTCCGAGTTTTTCCGGGAATCACTCTTACCTGGGCCCAGGAAAATACTCCCCCTCGCTCTCCTTTCCATCGGCCTACTAGCAGCAGCGCTCGCGAGCGGCTGTGGGACATCTGGTCCGCCAATCTCCGTCAGCCTTTCCCCGTCTTCCGCGCAGAGCGTTCAACAGGGTCAGACGGTCAGCATTATGGCCAACGTCGCTAACGATTTATCAACCAAGGGCGTCATTTGGTCGCTTTCTGGCGCGGACTGCACCGGCGCGGGCTGTGGCGCGCTCGTAAATCAGACGATCGACTCCGCCACGTACAACGCCCCCGCTTCGATACCCTCGGACCTCGCTGTAACGGTCACGGCCACGTCGGTGCTGGATCCGTCAAAATCTGCATCTATTGTCATCACCGTGCCGGCCACCGTTGTGACGATCCGAAACAAGGTCACAGAGCTCGCTGCGGGCACTCTGAATTCTTCCTTCTTCCGCGCCCAATTCAGCGCAACAATACAAAACGACCCCACGGCCGGCGGCGTCACGTGGACGTTGACTGTCAACGGCACGGCGTGTTCACCTGCTTGCGGTACGCTTTCGTCAGCGAATCCGTACTCTGTGGATTACGCGCCGCCCGCGACCGTTCCCGCCGCGCCGGACAATATGCCAACGATTAGTGCAACTTCCGTATCCAGTCCCGCCAGGTCGGATACGGACACTTTCACCATTTTTGACGGGTCCACAGCATGTGGGACGGGCGGCAACGAAGGCCTTCTCAACGGTCAATACGCCATCATGCTCCAAGGTTGGAGCGGGACCGGCACTGGCACGCCGCTCCTGTTCGGCGCAAGTTTCGCTGCCGATGGCACGGGCAAGATTACAGGCGGGCAAGACCAATTCAATCCCTTCCTAAAATATTCCTACTCGGGCGCTGGCCTCATCCCATCGGCCAGCTCCTATTCCATTGGTCCCGACAATCGCGGCTGCCTAACCTTAACCGACCAGTTCGACACCACTTTTGCGTTTCACTTCTCTCTCGGCGGCGTCAGTGGAGGGATTGCATCCAAGGGCGACATTATCCTCTTCAACCAACAGTCGGCAACTCCTCAACATGGTACGGGCATTCTGCGGCGGCAGGATCCGACAGCCTTCTCGCTCAGTGCCCTTGCTTCCAACTATGCCTTTGGTGTGGACGGCTGGGAAAACTCGAAGGGCCCTCTGACCCACTTCGCTCTTGTCGGCTCATTTGCACAAAGCGGAGGAGCCCTCTCTAGTCCGGCCCTCGACGCGAATGACGGCGGCAAGCTGCAAACCGAACAAGCAGGAGGGCTAAGTTTAGGGACCATCCAACCCATTGCGACAGGAACGGGGATGGCCTATGCAACACTCAACGTTCCGGGACCATCCCCAGGTACCGCCGAAATCAACGTTTATGTAATCAGCCCATCGGAACTTTTCTTTATTTCTATTGACCCGAGCGACTTTCCCTTCGACGCAGTGGTTAGCGGGCGCGCCATCGCCACGTCCAGTTCCTTCAACTCGTCGTCGGTTTTGCCGAATTATATTTTCCACTTTGCGGGAAGCTCCTCGGGAGCCACGTCCGCTTCTATTGGCCTGGCTAGCTTTTCGACAGCCGGCGCGCCAGGTATTTCCGGAACAGTTTCCGGAACCATGGACCAGTACGCTGGTGGAACGGCCAGTAGCCAGAACCTGGCCGGCACTTATGCGCTCGCGGGAGCTTCCGGGCGCTTAGGCATTACGGGCGCCAACGCCGCCACATCGCCCATCTGCTATTTGACGAATCCTTTCGACGGGATTTCCGCCTTTTGCATCGCCACCGATTCCTCCGCCGGCCTCGGCGTCTTGGATGCCCAGCCCGCTGCCACGTATAGCAGCAGTTCACTCTCGGGTAACTTCTTCTTCGGCAGCAACGTACCCGACGATAACACCGTTCCGGATCTTTCTGGAGTTGCTTCCATTTCCTCCGGCACTCTGACAGGCACGGAAGACGCCAGCGCTTCCTCCGGACTGTCACTCGGCTCCGCATTCAACGCCACGCTGTCCATCAATGCAGATGGCTCCGGCAACCTCGGCGCCAGCACCGTAGCCGTTACTAACGGCACGGTGCTCTACTTCATCGATGAGACGGGGACCTCGCCGCCAGTGGTACAAGTCTTCGAACAATAATGCTTGCTCCCTAACGCCGGGCTTCGCCTGTTCCAGTCTTCAACGTAGAAACGCCAAAGCGAGTCCAGACATCTAACAACCAGGAGGAAGCTCACCGTGTCCTCGGCAATGCGGCGGCTATTATCAATCATCGCAGCCTCACTGCTGCTTTCTCAGGGTTCTTTTGCTTTCGACACACCTCTCTCCGACCAAGCCGTCCGCGAAGCCTATTTCCTGGGCCAGCGCCGTGACGAAACCATGGCCGCTTTCCTCAACAAGTATTCAAAGTATTTGGAGGCGCCGAAAACCGGCCCGCACGTTGCCTCCGTCACTTTCTTCACTCCCTTCGCTCTTCTCGTCCAGCAATCGAGCCAGCACACCTCGGGTTACAGCGCCCAGCAAGCGGCTCTCGATCATCGCGATCAACCCGAATTCGTAAGAATCATCGTGCAAATCCAGCTCACGAATTCCTATGGCGCTTACATCATTCGCCCCACAATTTCCCGTTCGGGCTCGTCCGCCGGCTTCGTCCCCCGTGCTTATGACTTCTGGAAAGACTTCGACGTTCAGGTTTCCAGCAAAGATCAAAACCTTCGGCCGTTCTCTTCTTCCGGTCAACCTGACGTTCTTTGTTCCTATGAAGGTGGTTGCGAACTCACCGGCGCCACTCTCCAGTTCGATTTCAACGCTGAAGACTTTGCCTCCGGTTCCGCCGTCATTGACGTGATCCCCCCGGAGGGTGATCCGCTTTCGGTCGATTTCGATCTCGGCCACCTCCGCTGACCCGTTCTCGACTGCGCCCTTTCACTGCACCCATGCCGAAGACCTCATTCTGCTGTAGCCGGCCCCCGAATCAGCGTTATACTTCCCTCTAGGAAAGCCTTAATGCGTCACCTCAGTCGCTTCTTCAGCTGCCTGCTTACGGTTTTTTGTGTGTCTCTGCCTGCCTCTCCCTTAGACACTCCTCTTTCCGACGAAGCCGTCCGCGAAGCTTATTTCCTCGGCCAGCGCCACGACGCGTCCTTCCTGGGCAATTACATCAAATTTCTCCCGCGGCCCAAGACCGGCCCGCACATCTCCTCCGTTACTTTTCTCACTCCCTTCGCGCAGCTTGCCCAGATCTCCAGCAATTACGTCGGGAACTACAGTGCGCAGCAAGCCCTGCTTGATCATCGCGGCCAGCAGGAGTTCGTCAAGATTACTGTCGAAATCTATCTGACCAATTCTTACGGCGCTCTGATCCCCAATCCGGAGAGCTCACGATCCCCCTCTTCGCCCCCTCTCATCCCGCGTCACTATGATTTCTGGAGAGACTTTCACGTCCAAGTGTCGGACGCTCACCAGGTTCTTTCGCCCTTCGACATAGGAGGCCGCCCGCTCTATCGTTGCGGCCGCTATGGCCCTTGCCGTCCGAGGGGCGCTGCCATCGATTTGGAGTTTCCCGTTGGCGCATTCGTCTCCGACTCTGTCACCGTCAAAGTCATTCCCCCCGAAGGCGACTCTGTCTCCGTCGACTTCGACCTCACCCGCTTCCGCTAAATATCCTTCAGCCAGCTCCTCCGACGGAATCACCACGCAACAGGGCAAAATTTCCAGCAAAGTTTTCGCGGGTCAGTTTGAATTTTCTTAATCGTGACAGTAGG
>MNDE01000125.1 GCA_001914785.1 Acidobacteria bacterium 13_2_20CM_57_17
ATCCAAACACATGAAACAACAACCGATACCACGTTGTCAAGACCCCGCGCATAAAAAACAGCCCTGAAACTGGGGGAGGGCAAGGAGAAAGCGAGACAAGGCTCCCGCTCCCGACTCGGACCTGTTTTTTCAGGGGTTACACGAATCTACGATGCAAGTCTCGCGACTGCGACACTGCTAGAACTGGTTCCACAGAAACTGGTTGTACACCTCGTGGTGGAACTGCACCTCGGGGACCTTCACCACCGTGCCGAGCGAACGCGGGCAACGATCCGCGGCGACGCGCTTCAGTTCCGCGTAGCGGCCTTTGACGTCTGCGCCAAGCAGCGTCGTGGTCCACTCGGCCTTTTCGAAGTTTTCAAGTGCAGTGTAGATGTTGTCCGGCAGGTAGCGCTGGGCCGACCGCAGACTCTTGATCTTCGCGATCTCCCCGTCCAGTCCGGATTTGAAGATGGAGTACATCACCATGTACGGATTTGCGTCCGGAGCGACTGCCCGCACTTCCGTGCGCATGCTGCGCTCGTTGCCAATGGGGATGCGCACCATCGCTCCGCGGTTGACGGCCGAAGCATTCAGCTGGTTCGGCGCCTCAAAATGCGGGTCCAGGCGGCGATAGGCATTCACACTGGAGTTGAAGAGCAGGCAGATGTCGTTGCCGTGTGTGAGGATGCGGTCAACGAAGTCCCAGCCAAATTTGCTGAGCTTCTCCTCGCCCTTGGGATCCCAGAACAGGTTCTTGCCCTCCTTGCTGACGGAAACGTTTGTGTGCATGCCACTCCCATTCACTCCGACCACCGGCTTCGGCAGGAAGCACGCTGTGAAACCCATATTCGTGGCCACCTGGCGGCAAATCAGTTTGTAAAGCTGAATCTGGTCCGCGGCGGAAACCACTTCGCCATACCCGTAGTTGATTTCGAATTGCGAAGGCGCGACTTCCGGGTGATCTTTCTCGTTCTGGAAGCCCATCGCTCGCTGCACTTCCGCGGTGGTATCAATAAACGTGCGTAGTGGATCGCCAGGCAACGAATGATAGTAGCCGCCCGTATTCACGTATTCGAATTTGCCGGTTTCGTTGTAACTCCGCTCCGCGTTTTGGCCTCTGAAAAGAAATCCCTCAATTTCATTGGCGGCGTTCAGCGTATAGCCTTTTTTCTCGTTGAGGCCATCCGCGTAGCCTTTCAGCACTCCGCGAATGTCTGCGGCGTAAGGCGAGCCGTCTTTGTCAATCACGTGCCCGAAAACCAGAACCTTGCCCGATCCGAAAACATCCGCTGGCGCCCAGTAAAACGCGCCCCAATCCATTGTCAGCCGCAAATCGCTTTCGCGCTGCGCCGTAAATCCGCGAATCGAGGACCCGTCGAACGTCAAATTGTCCCAGCTCTTGATCAAAAATTTCTTGTCATAGTCGAGCATGTGCAGCCGGCCTTCCAGGTCGCTGAACAGCACCGTCACGGCCTTGATGCGCTTTTCGTCCGTCAAATACTTCAGCCGTTCTTCCTGAATCTTGTGCGTCGCAACTCGTTTCTGGCGTTGCTCTTTAGCCTTCAGATTCAACTGCTCCAGCTCATCATAGGAAAGGGCGAGAAAATTTCGCAGTTCGTTCGACATGAATCTCCTCAATGTGGGATAAGACACAACACCGGGGCACTCTTCGCCGGCAAGGGACCGGCCGGCCCACTAGGGTATCGCGTGGGTATTCCGAGCGTCAATCAAAAGACCTGATGCAAAGGATTCAAAAGTTTGCAGCCGCCGCAGTCCACTTTGGCTTGCCGCGCGGAACTTCCAGAAAACAGGCTTGGTAGCGATACCGGGATTCGAACCCGGATTTTAGCCTTGAGAGGGCTATGTCCTAACCCTTAGACGATATCGCCATTGCCGTTCAGGCAGAGAGGCATTTTCGCACGCCTGCAAATCACGCGCAAGCAAGCGCAGTCTTCGCTAGTGGTGCAGTTTGAATTTTCTTACTCGTGGCAATGGCGGTCAAAATTCAAACTGACCATAACCCAGTCTTCGTTTGGCAAGACTCATCGCTGTGATGTTCCGGCCGCAATACGCCATACAAAGACCCGCGATACAATGGGCGTGAGGAGCCCTCATGCCCGACTACACCGAAGAGCACGCTCGCGCCGGCATCCACGCGAAATTGCCCGCGCTTGAGACTTGGCCGAATCAATTTCCCGGCTACATCATCACCACACGCTTTCCCGAATACTCCTCCGTCTGTCCCAAGACGGGTCTCCCCGACTTCGGCACCATCACCATCCAATACATGCCGAAAAAAGATTGCCTCGAGCTGAAAGCCCTGAAAATGTATCTCCTCGCCTACCGCAGCCTCGGCATCTTCTACGAAAACGCCGTCAACAAAATCCTCCGCGACGTCGTCGCCGCCGTTCGCCCCGAGTGGTGCGTCGTCCGCGGCGAATTCACTCCGCGCGGCGGCCTCACCACCTCGATCTTCGCCCGCTGGCCCTTCGTCGGGCCGAAGGGGATAAAAGTTTTCGATCTGCCGCCGAAATCTCAGCGAGTGACTAGCAAAAAAGTCCGGAAGCTGGACGCGGACCACAAATGACGGCGTTCTTGCTGGACGCCTACTTGCTGGGGCTTGCCATGCACAAGCGCGGCAAGCTTGCAACGATGGACCGAGGAGTTCTGTCCTTGCTCCCCGAGAAGCGCTCTGCCGCGGACTTCATTGAAATAATCTGACTACCGACATTCTTCTTGGCTAATAGAGGCGGCCTCACCACCTCGATCTTCGCCCGCTGGCCAGAAATCATCATGAAGTCCAAGCGCGGGCGTAAATAACGCGCCCGCCTGGCCTGCAGCGGCGGGGCTTTCGTGATTTCTGGGAGCTGACTCCGGCCAAACATGTGACACCCCCCCACCCCCCGGGTGGTTTTGCGCAAAGAGTGCGGAATCCATTGGAAATAAAAGAGTTGAGTTTTGCGCGAGTGCAAAGAGTGCGCAAGTGCATGAAAAGAAAAAGGATACGTGAAAGTGAACTGTGATCGGTGATCCGTGGATAGGGAACGTCTGGAATACCCCCCATGTTTCTGGAACAATATGATTCCAAAGAGTTTAGTGGGTGGAGGTCGGCAAAAGATATGACAGGAAAGGATTTAGGGGAATAGTAGTCTGGGGAGACACGACACCGAGTCGGAAAAGCTAAGACGAGCCGAGGGTGGGATGCGATGTACACGAAACAGATTAGTACGAAATTCCTCGATTGTCAAGTTATTTGTTGGATATCATTCGAATGGGGCGGTAAAGCGTTGAAACGGTTGCAGGTTACAAGCTTGAAGGTTGAAATCCGCGAATGAGGAAGCGAGACGGGAAAGCTGAAAGGTTCAGTAATGCCCCAGGAGGATCAATGAGGCGTGGCTGCTTGGGCGGAAGCCTTCTGAATTGCCTGGTTTAGGTTCTTGACTTTAACCTCGGTTGCAGCAAAGTCCACCACTTTTGGGTTGTTCTTGGCAGCGTCCTGGACCTCCTTTTTTCCCAACCAGACGCTCGCATCAGCTTGCCCCTGCTTCTGCGCCACAGCACCTGAGAGCAGGCTCGTGATGGCGCGGGTGTCTTTTTCGGTCTTGGAACCTACAACAAGAGTGTTTGCTTTTGAGAAATGCTGTAGAGCTTCGTCAGGCTTACCTTCCCGATTCAGGACAACCCCGCGCAGGATCAGAGTCGCCGGCTGCTTCTCGAGCTCGGGATTCTTTGCCGTTGCGGTATCAAGGGCCTGGTGGGCCTCAGAGGCGCTCCCAGCGCGCGAGAGCACACCAGCGGCTAGGAAATAGCGCATCGAGTCAGCGTTTTTGATGGACATCCAGGCGCCCGACTTAGGGAGGGACTCGTCAACGATCTTCAGGGCGTCTCCAACGGTGGGGGGGCGATTTTGTTGAGAGGAAAGCGACTGGACCTTGGTCGCTAGGTCATCGTATAGGCTGGTATTTTCTTGGTCGAATTGGATTTCAACTGGTACTTCGTCCATGAAGTTGTTGACAAGACGAAAAGTCAATGGCGGAATGTTCGTAATGGGCTCCGAAGTGCGAAAGACGGCCACTGACACGGTTTGTCCAACCACAATGTTGCCTGACGAAGGTTGAGGAACAAAGCCTCGCGGCACGTCAGCCACGCTGAATATAATTTGATTATTGCCGGAGTTACTGATTTGCACAGAGTGTTCCGATACGTGGTCGTTAAATGCGAGCGTACGAGGGCTGACATTCATCGCAGAAGTGCACCCTGAGGCGTAACCCTTTTTCTCAACCTCCTCGAGATCGCTAAGGGCTCTCAAAATGACCTCTTTCTGGACTGAAGGGTCAGGAAGGCTGACGGCAGCGTTTAACTTAGTCAGGAAAAGTTGGAGTTTATCCAGCATGTCGTCCATGTTCTTGCGGCGGCAAGAATATTCAGCGTCATTCATTCGTTTGTTCTTATGATCGGTGCAAGCCATGTCGTACTTGAGGGCGAGATCTTTCATGAAGGTGTCGAAATCGCGTACCTGGTCATCCGAAATACCGATCTTGCCTTTCACGGACTTCACCTTGTCGAGGCCAACTTCCAAGTCAATGCCCAGTGATCGCTTGCGGGCAGAGAAGGAGCAATCTCGCGGCCACAAGATATATACAGCCACGCCTGCCAAAATGAGAACGATTAGAACAGTGGCAGTTTTTGCGTTCATGGTGTACCTCAGGAGAGTAAGAGAGGTATAGCATCTGTTATCTTAGCTTGCAAGTATCTTCGGGGCTGCCGGTTCAGCCGTGCTCAGTATAGACCCACTTGAAAAACTTGACCCATGTGGTGCACCGGCCATGTGTGGGCACGGTTGAGTGCCGTGGTGATATTCTACGGATGCTAGTTCACCCAAGTCGAAGGAAGGTTGTTTTGCCTCGGTCACGCTTCAAAACATGTTTTATCTCAGCACCGTTCGGCGCGGACACTTCAGTTTTGCGCAAGATTCTCGAAGAAAACTCAATTAGCTGGCGTGACCTCACAAAACTGAATTTCGCAAACAATCTCATCATTGGCATAGACGAGGCTATCAGTAAGAGCGACTTTATTTGTGCCATGATGCCCGAGGGAGAAAACCCCAACATTCTCTTCGAGATGGGCCTTGCTTATGCCAGACACTTGAGCGACTGCTTAAACAGGGAAGACTCCGCCAGGAACTGGTTCGCTTCCGTAACGTCGCCGCGCACGGCGGGGTCTAGGCTTTGCCGCGGATCTCCCAGCGACGTCTGCAAGCTGCCTTGAATCGAGTCGATGCGGTAGAAACAGTCAACGAAAAGGGCAGAGCTCTTGAAGACTTGATCTGCTTTCTATTTCCCCAGATTCCCGGTATCGAGATCGCCCAGCGAAATGCCTTGAATGCTTTCCTTACAGAGGAGGTGGACGTTGCCCTGTGGAATGCTCACCATAATCGAGGGCTATACTTCCTACCGCATCTTCTTCTCCTTGAGGCCAAGAACTGGAGCACGCCGTGCGGAAGTCAAGAAGTTGCGTACTTCGTGCAGCGCCTTCACCACAGAGGGTGCGATCATGGAATCCTTCTCGCCAAGGGAGGGATCACGGGAAACGCGCAGGACCTCACGCAGGCGCACTTTGAGATTGCTACAGCCCTTGGGAACGGCATTCGGGTCTTAGTGCTCACCCCAGCCGAGATTCTCGGGCTCACGAATACAGACGAGTTAGTGGACATCTTGAAGCAAAAACTCTGCCACCTAGTTGTATCTGGTACGACGATTCCATAGCCAAGGCTGCGCGAAGAACGCAATAGGGCCAAAAACCAAAATGAGTCACTACCCAGCGGTGTCCTCGGTGGACAGATGGGGAAATGCAGGCCATAATTTCAAGACAACCTTATCCGCAGGGGCAGCACCCACTTCAGAGGAGGGGGAATGAGCATTTCTCCAAACGTACCGACGCCGCAGGAATCGTATGCCTACGAGTCCCCGGGCACGCCCCGGTGGATTACGATTTTGCTGGTCTTGCTGATCGCGGGGCTGGGCGGGCTGGGCTACCTGGGCTACAACGCGCAGACGAAGATCAGCCAGGACATGTCGGAGCAGCAGAAACAAAACAAGATCGTGACCGCGCAACTCGACCAGGCAAATTCGCGCATCGCGGACCTGAAGAGCAAGATGGAAATCACCACGCAACGGGTGGGCTTGACGCAGTCGGAGCTGGCACAGGCCAAGAGCCGCGCCGAAACGATCCGCAAAGAGCAGCAAACTTCCGACGACAAGCTGACCACACAGATTAAGGAAAGCGACGAGAAAATCAGCGCCGTGGCCTCCGAAGTGGGCAACGCCAAAAAAGACATTGAAGCAACAAAAGGCGACCTGGAAGCGACCAAAGGCAAGCTGGAACGCAGCCTGGGCGACATGAACGTGATGAGCGGACTGATCGCGCACAACCACGACGACCTGGACGACTTGAAGCGGCGCGGCGACCGCAACTATTACGAGTTCACGCTGCAAAGGTCGAAGACGGCGCAGCGCGTCGGGCCGGTGCAAATGTCGCTGAACAAGACCGACCCGAAAAAAGCGAAGTACACGCTGACCGTCGTGGCGGACGACAGGACCATCGAAAAGAAGGACAAAACGTCCGGCGAGCCGGTGCAGTTCTACGTGAAGGGCAGCGCGCGCATGGCGCCGTACGAGATCGTGGTGTTTGACGTGGGCAAAAATCAGATTACCGGCTACCTGGCGACTCCCAAGGAGGGCGGCGCCGCTCCGCCTCCGGCGGCAGCCGCGCCAGCGTCCGCGGCCAGCACGCCCGCAAAACCCGAGCAGGATAAACCCGAGTAGTTAAACGCGCGCATTGAAACGCGCGGAGTTAAACGCGAGTAGCCACAGCCGAGTAGTCAAACCCGAGTAGTCACGCAGCGTTTTTGTTTCTGTTTGATTTGGAGCCCTGTTCCGCGTTCTGGAAACACCGCGCGGGACGGGGCTTCTGTCTATTAGCACGCCGCGCTAGCATTAAATTGTCCTTTCCTTTGACCTTTTAACCGAGCGCCTTGGAGCAATCCGATGAAAGCAGTGATGGTTCGAATTTCGCTATTCGTTGCCGCGCTCGCGGCGATGTGCGTGGCGGACGTGGCGCGCGCGCAAGCTCCGCTGGAGCCGACGCAAATGTCGCCGCGCACGATGTTCTACATGATCTGGCGCGGCGTTCCGCCGTCTGAGGTTCGAAAGACGAACGCGCTGCTGGCGCTGTGGGACGACCCGGATTTTGCGCCGGTGCGTTCGGCGATGGCGGCAGGCATGCTCGGGTCATCGGACGAAAAATCGACGCAGCCAAAACTCACGCCGGAACAGGTGCAGGAGTTTGCAGGGCTGCTGGAGAATTCGTTCACGCTGGGATATTGGAGCGAGCCGACGAGGCGAAATCTTTCGACCGGAGCGGCGGTGGTGGACGCGAAGACACCGGCGTGGAACGGCATGTTTTTTGTGTATGACCGCACGGGAAAAGAAATGCTACTGACGAAAGCGGTCCTGCGGATGCGCGCGGAAGAGAAGGAAGCACCGCGCTTGTCGCAAGTGGCCATCGCAGGCGTGCAAGTCCTCAAAGTGGAAGGCAAGAGCGGCGCGACGTACTGGGCGGAGCATGGAAAGTATGCGGTGAGCGCTGGCGAAAAACTTGTGATGGAAGATTTGTTGAGCCGGCTGGACGGCAAAGTGGCTGCGGGCGGGGCGTCGCTGGCGCAATCCGCGGCGTACCAGGAAGCGCAAGCGAATCTGAGCGGCGGCTTGCTGGAATTTTTTCTGCGGATTCCTGACTTGAAAAATCTTGCGAATGATTCGAAAGCGGGAATGTTCCAGATGCGGCCGTTGCTGGACGCGGCGCGGCTGGACGCAGTGCACTTGATCGGCGGGCACGTCACGTTTGAAGGAGCGAAAACGCACGTGCAGGCCGCGATTCTGGGCGAGGCCGTTCCCGGAACGCCGTTTGACATTTGGTCCGCGGGAGAACGGGCGCCCGCTTCGCTGGCGCTTACGCCGGCGGACGCGGTTTCTTATACGTCCGCGCAACTGAATTTCCAGGGCATCTACGACACGGTGAAGCGCGTGGCCAGCGCGGCGTTTCCGCAAGCTCAGCAGGGCAACGTCAATTTGGTTGACGCGATGGCGCAGCAGAAACTGGGAATGCCAGTTGCGGACGCGCTTGGGCTGCTGAGCGGGGAATTTGCGTCGATGCAGACGAGCCCGTCGCTGGATACGGCAAACCAAGTTTATTTTTTTGGGATACGGAAGAAACCGGAGACGCTGAAACTGATGCGCACGGTGTTCAGCGATCAGATCACTTCGGAACGCAATGAAGGCGATGTTACGTTTGTGAAGATTTCGCTTGGAGGGAAGCAGGCCACCGAAGGCGTGGCGCAGTGGAATTTCTTCAACCTTGCGGTGACGCCGGACATGATCCTGGGAGCAAGCAAGATGGACACGTTGCGCGAAGCGCTGGCGCGGCGCGGCGGAGGGACCGGCGGCGCGGGGCTTGCGAGCGTGCCGCAATTTGCCGCCGAGCGGCAGCAGTTCCCGGAGAAGCTGATTGGGATGAGCTATTTTGATTTTCAGAAAGTGGATTGGGCGGCGGCGCGAGACCGCTGGGTGGCGGAGAGCAAGAAAAGTTCCGTGGTGAAGAGCATGAATTCTTCGGGACAAAGCGCAGCGGTGACGAGCGTGAACGAATGGCTCCTGCAGATGAATCCGCAGGTCATCTCGCGGCATCTGCACCGTTCGCTGAGCGTGTCGTGGAAGGATTCGAAAGGCATTCACTGGGACCAGTGGGTCGAATAGCGAATCGATGAAATTTGTTTGTCGTCCGCGGGTGGCACTACTGTTCCCCACCTTGCTTTGCGCATGTTCTCTTGCCGGCGCACAGGAAAATCGGCAACAACCGACGCAAACGATTCGCGTCAGCGTGGACCGCGTCAACGTTGGAGTGATCGTTACCGATCACAACGGCCACTTCGTCGAAGGTCTGCACCGCGGGGACTTCCGCGTATTCGACAATGGAATCGAGCAGCCACTCACCGGCTTTGCGTCAATTGAGGAGCCGGCGCAGGTTCTTCTTCTCATCGAAGCTGGTCCGGCGGTTTATCTTCTCGAGAGCGGCCATCTCCAGGCGGCTGTCGCTTTGCTGAACGGCCTCGCAAAAGATGATCGCGTGGCGGTCGTAAAATACGCGCAAGCGCCGACGGTGCTGCTGGATTTCACGGCGGATAAACAAGCTGTAGAGGCTGCCTTCGCGCAACTTAGTTTCAACCTTGGCTTTGGCTCGCTAAACCTGTCCACCAGTGTGTTGAAGGTCCTCAAGGGCCTCGCAAATGTCGCGGGGAAAAAATCGATTGTCCTGCTTACCACCGGCCTGGACACTTCTCCTTCGAATGATTCGGCAGAAGCGGTTCAGCGGCTGCGGACCGGCGACGTACGTCTGTTGGCAATTTCCTTGACGGGTGGACTGCGAAATCCGCCACCCGCCGGCAAGAAGAAACCTCCCGTCCCAAGCCCCACGCAAACTGAACAGCAGTTCGAACAAGCGGACCAGCTCTTGAAGCGGATGGCCGAGGCTACAGGCGGGCGCGCGTATTTCCCCGGGAATGCCAAAGAATTTAACGAGGCTTACTCGGAAATTGCGCAACTTGTGCGGCATGAATACAACCTAGCGTTCGCGCTGGCCGTCCGCGACGGCTTGGTTCACTCTATCGAGGTGCGCGTGGAGAGAGCGCAAAAGCTCACGGCAAACACTTCTGGCTCTCCTTATCACGTGGATTACCGGCAGGCTTACCTCGCGCCGGGGCCTCGGTAGTGGTTCTTCGCCCTGCCGCTACCCATGGTAAATGAACAGCCGTGATAAGCTCTGCGGTCTTGGGGGGCGGATATGGATAGA
>MNDE01000101.1 GCA_001914785.1 Acidobacteria bacterium 13_2_20CM_57_17
GCTTCGCCTCTTCCAGAGGCTCCCTCCGGTTTTGCCAATAAAACCAACGGAATGACCGACGACGCCACGCACGCCGCCGATCAAGCCAAGTTTGAGGAAACCGAAGCCATCTCCGACGGCCTCGGCCCGCTCTACAACGCGCAATCCTGCCGCGAGTGCCATCAGAATCCCGTTTCCGGCGGCTCCAGCCAGATCTCCGAATTGCGCGTCGGCCATCGTGGACCGGACGGCAAGTTCGTCAATCCGGACATACCCATTGCTCGCGGAACGGAAATCATCAAGGGTCGCACTCTGGTGAACGACCGCGCCATTTGCCCGAACAACGCGTTCCCCGCTTCGGAAATTCAGGAACGCGTGCCGGACTCGGAGAAAATTCGCACCTTTCGGGTTTCTTTAAATTTACTCGGCGATGGCTTTGTGGAAGCCGTCCCGGATCAGACTTTCGTGGACCTCGCCAAGGAACAATGTCAGAAAAACCACAAAGAGATTTGCGGTCAGGTCCTCTACGTTCCCGTTCTCGAGGCTCCCGGCCAGACTGCCGTTGGCCGCTTCGGCTGGAAGGACCAGCATGCCAGCCTTTTGTCCTTCTCTGCTGACGCCTATCTCAACGAAATGGGCATCACCAGCCGCCTCCAGCCCGACGAAGTCACCAATCTTTGCAACACCGTCAGCGAGCCCAATGACAAGCCCGGCACGGATGGCCTCTCCGACATCGATCATTTTGCGCGCTTCGTTCGCGCCACCGAAGCTCCCGCCCGTGACGCCCAATTGGCGCAGACCACCAATGCGCGCCACGGCGCGGAATTATTTGACAAGGTTGGCTGCGATATTTGTCATGTCCAAACGCTCACGACTGCCCCAGCCGGTACAAAAGTCAACGGCGGCGCTTACACCCTCGCTCCCGCGCTGGGGGCAAAGCAGTTTCATCCATATGGCGACTTCCTCCTCCACAACGTCGGCACGGGCGACGGCATCGTCGTGGCCATGCTGGAGCACTATGGCAAGCGGATGTACCAGACCACCTGGAAAAACTTCTCTATCTCCGAATTCAACAGCACCGGCAATAAAGTCCGTACGCCCCCTCTCTGGGGTGTCCGTCTGCATTCACGCCTCATGCATGATGGCGCTTCCACCACGCTCCTGGACGCCATCCTCCGCCACCACGGCGAAGCCGAACATGTCACCAAAAAGTTTGAAAGGCTCAAACCTAGCGAAAAGGACGCTCTTCTCGAGTTTTTGCGCTCCCTATAAACGGCCTAAATTCAACATCCTACGCGGTTCCGAGTCGGCACACCCTGTCCTGCCAGGCAGGGTAATTGTTTACACAAGGCTCCCTTCCGAAGGGCTTTTCTGCGCCTATTTCTTTGCTAGCCTATAGATAAGAAACGACATCCCTGGATCACCGTCCCTTTAAGACGGTGTTTTCCGGGCAGGCCACTTATCCCAAACGTATGGCCGCTCAGCGGCCTGTGGAAATCTCATCGCCCAGCCAGGCGATCAAGGGGTGTGAAGTGAAAATCGCATCGCTCTATCTCGCGCTAACCGGGACCCTCGCCATAGCGGCCGCTCCCGCGCTCGGACAGTCGCCGTCCGCCGGGGTCACCAAAAACGTCTCGCGCACCACCAAAGCGGTCAACTACCGCCGTGCCGGTGCCGCCAAGATCGACTTTCAAGGCACCGAATTGATGCAGCAGGCCAACGGCGAAGCCAGGGTCCAGAACAAGGGCAGCCGCACGGAAATCGACGCAAAATTCCTCGGCCTCGACGAAGCCACTAAGTTCGGCCTCGAATATCTCACTTACGTTCTCTGGGCCGTCTCTCCGGGAGGCCGCGCCGTCAATCTTGGCGAAGTCGTCCTCAAGAACGGCGCGGGCGAAGTCAAAGCCATCTCGGACATGCAGACCTTTGGCATGATCGTCACCGCCGAGCCGTATTTCGCCGTCACGCAGCCCGGCAACACCGTCGTCCTCGAAAACGTCTTCGGTCCGGCCACGCTCGGCAAAGTCGAAAACATCGACGCCAGCTATGAACTCATCGGCCGCGGCAGCTACTCCTCCTCGAACACCAAAATCGAAAACGCCATTTTCGGCATCGACCGCAAGACGCCGCTCGAACTTTTTGAAGCGCGCAACTCCGTCCGCATTGCGCACATCGCGCTTGCCGACAGATACGCCGCTTCCACGCTCGCCAAAGCCGAGCAGCAGCTCCGGAACGCCGAAGAAATCTACGGCCGCAAGAGCGACAAGAAATCCGTGATCGCCGCCGCGCGCGAAGTCGTGCAAACTTCCGAAGAAGCCCGCGTCATGGCCGTAAAACAAAAAGCCGAGGAGGACGCGCAGGCCAGAATCGCAGCCGAAAAGAGAGCCGCGGAAGACCGCGAAGCCAAGGCCCGCGCTGACGCCATAGCTGAAGTGCAGCGCCGCAAGGACGCCGAGCTGGCTCGCCAGCAAGCCGAAGCCGCCAAGGCGGAAGCTCTGCGCATGCAGCAGGAAGCCCAGCAAGCCGCTGCCGCAGCCGCGCGCCAGCAAGCCGAAGCCGAAAAAGCCAGCGCCGCCGCCTTAGCGCAGCAGCAAGCCGCGCAAGCCGCCGCCGACCAGGCCGCCAGGGATCGCTCCGCCGCTCAAGCGCAGCAGCGCGCCGCCGAAGCCGAAACCGAAAAGGCTCGCCAGGCCGCCGCGCAAGCCGAAGCCGAAAAAGCCCAGCTTCGCGCCCAGCTCCTCAATCAGCTCAATTCCATCTTGCAGACGCGCGACTCCGCTCGCGGCCTGATCGTCAACATGTCGGACGTGCTCTTTGACACCGGCAGCTACACGCTCAAGCCCGGCGCGCGCGAAAAGCTCGCCAAAATTTCCGGCATCGTTCTCGCGCATCCCGGCCTCTCGCTTCAGATCGAGGGCCACACGGACAGCGTCGGCGGCGATGAATTCAACCAGCAGCTTTCCGAACGCCGCGCCGATTCCGTGCGCGACTTCCTCGCCGAACAGGGCGTAGCTCCGTCAACCATCACCGCCCATGGCTTCGGCAAAACGCAGCCCGTCGCTTCCAACGACACCGCCGAAGGCCGCCAGCGCAATCGCCGCGTCGAGCTGGTCGTCAACGGCGACGCCATCGGCAACGCCACGGCTTCCGCCGGGCCCGTCGCCCAGCGCTAACAACTACCGCGCATCCAAGTTTTCCCCGTAGGGGCACGATACATCGTGCCCCTCTTTCTTTGCGTTGTAAGGTGCCCGACCGATCGGCGTGCCCCTCTGACTTTTTTCTTTGTAGGGGCGCAGCACTGCTGCGCCCTAAACGTCTACAACCGTCCGCCCGCCGCGCGTGCCCCTCTTTCTTTTCCCCACTACTAATCCCCAATCCCCGCTCGCTGGGATGCTCAAAACTGTCATTCCGAGCGAAGCGGGCCAATTTTTTCTTGCGCTTCGCTCCCGCGAAGCGTTGGCCCGCGCAGTCGAGGAATCTCTCTTCTCTGCGCGCTCTGTGTTAAATCCTTCTTTCTTTTCCTTCAACTTTCAGCTTTCAACTTCCTGTTTGGTACTAAATTGTCCCTCCTCTCCCCCCTCTCTGGCCTCCCGCTTGCCACCACAGGTTGTGCGCAGCAGCGGACGTATTCCTAAGGAAATCCCCATCCTCCTCATCGGGAGCGACCTCGGCGGCAAAGTCTTTTCCGAGCATACCTCCACTATCCTCCTAAGCCTTCATGGCGCTGGCGTCCTCTCCCGCCACAAGCTCTCTCCCGAACAGGAGCTCGTCCTCCGCTGGCCGGAGCGCAACAAGGAAACCGAAATTCGCGTCGTCGGCCAGGTCGGTTCCCAAGACGGGCACCACACCTACGGCGTCGCCTTCTTCGACCAAGATCTAAATTTCTGGGAAATCGACTTTCCGCCGGTCAGCGCCGCGCAAAGGGAGCTGGGCCTTCTCTCGCTCATCTGCAGCCATTGCAAGACTCTCGAAAAGGTGGACGACTCCGGCCCCGAGGCCGACGTCTGCGCCACCAACGAAGGCGTCCTCCGCTTCTGCAAACGCTGCGGCTCCAGCACTCTTTGGAAGCCCGCCTCCGCAGTTACACCCACCACTGCTGCCGCAACGCAGCAACCCGCCGTCCCCTCCAAAGCGCAGTTGGCGCTCTTCTCCGTCTGCCGCTTCGCCGACCGCGCCCGCCGCGCCGGGCGGCAATCGCCGCAAGCACCCTCGCGTCAAAGTCGACTACTCCGCCTGTGTTCGCGTTCCCGGGCGCGCCGATGACGTCGTCCAGTGCGAGGACATGTCCAAGGGCGGCCTGCGTTTCAAGAGCCGCCAGCGCTACTACGCCCAGTCGCTCATCGAAGTCGCCGTCCCTTACCAGCCAGGCCAGCCCGCCATCTTCGTCCCCGCCCAAATCGTCTTCGCCGAAGAACTCACCGAGCAGTGCCTCTTCCGCTGCGGCGTCCAATACCTCACAGCCACCAAGCCCCGCGACTACTTCTAGTCCTTTTGCTTTTTGTCTTCGTAGCGGCGTCCCTTCAGGGCGCCATCTTTGGTTTCGCCTTTGGTGTTGTCGCCCGTATCGCCATTTTTGGCGTTGGTGTTCGTAGCGGTGCCCTTTAGGGCACCATCTTCGGTTGCCTTGTGCTAGCCTCTCCGCGTGTCGTTCCAACGCAAGAAAATTCGCCTGCCTTCTTCCCGCTATAGTGGCCAACAAATCTATTTTGTGACTCTATGCTGCGAGGACAGGCGGCCTGCTTTCATGAATGGATCCCTCGGTCATTGGCTCGTCACAGAATTGTTGAAATCGGCTGCCGCCCAATGCTTTGCCATTCACGCCTATTGTGTAATGCCGGACCACGTTCATTTGTTGGTGGAGGGCATGACTGAGACTTGTGACCTCGTCCGATTCATTTCTGCGTTCAAACAACAAACCGCGTTTTACTATAAGCAAAAAATGGGCCGCCACCTCTGGCAATCGGCCTATTACGATCACATCCTGCGAAAGCCAGTGGCCGCGGATGCCGTCGCCTGGTACATCTGGATGAATCCCGTTCGAAAAGGTCTTTGCTCAGCCCCGCAGGAATATTCGCTCTCCGGTTCCCTGACGCTGGATTGGAGGAGTCGCTGCTCCCCGGCGCGCACCTGGTTACCTCCCTGGAAAGCAACCCAGAAGATGCCGGGGCTAAAGCCCGGCGCTACGTCTCTTGGCGTTGCCTTTTTGTTTGCCTTTCGTAGCGGCATCCCTTTAGGGTGCCATCTTTGCTTTGCCTTTCGTAGCGGCGTCCCTTCAGGGCGCCATCTTGCTTTTGTCTTTCGTAGCCATCTTTGCTCCTTTCGTAGCGGCATCCCTTTAGGGTGCCATCTTGCTTTGTGTTTTCCTTCCCTTGACTCCATTGCCCATCTGATCAACGATCCCGATCGATCATCATCATGCCCAAACTCCCTCCCAATTCTTTGCCCGCCCCCGCCTTCGACGACCCCAAACACCACCTCCGCATCTACCATGGCGATTGCCTCGAACTCCTCGCCCTCATCCCCGAATCCTCTGTCGACCTCGTCTTCGCCGACCCGCCCTATTTCCTTTCCAACGGCGGCATCACCTGCCACGCCGGCAAAATGGTCAGCGTCAACAAAGGCGAATGGGACAAATTACCCGGCCCTGACTTTGGCCCGGTAAGGGCCAGATTTGACAAGGTTCATGATTTCAACACGGCCTGGCTCGCCGCCGCCCAGCGCGTCCTCAAGCCCAACGGCTCCATTTGGGTTTCCGGCACCGCCCATGTCATTCATTCCGTCGGCTTCGCCATGCAGCAGCTCGGCTTCAAGCTCCTCAACGACATTTCCTGGGTCAAGCCCAATCCTCCTCCCAATCTTTCCTGCCGCTATTTCACCCACGCCACCGAAACCATCATCTGGGCCGCCAAAAACTCCAAGTCGCGCCACACCTTCCATTACAAACTCATGAAGGAAGCCAATCGCGGCAAGCAGATGAAATCCGTCTGGGAAATCCGTCCTCCCGAACCCTGGGAGAAAAAATTCGGCAAGCATCCCACCCAGAAGCCCGTCGCCCTCCTCGAACGCATCCTTCTCGCCTCCTCCAACGAAGGCGACCTCGTCCTCGACCCGTTCTCCGGCAGCGGAACAACGTTACTCGCCGCATTCCGACTCCGTCGTCACGCCCTCGGCTGCGAACTCTCCGCCGACTTCCTCACTCTCTCGCTCCGCCGCATCTGTTCCAATCTGGTACAGGTCGATCTTTCTCTCACATGCGTCCAGTTTTCCCTTGATCCGTTTCCCGATCCTATGGATCGATCCAAATGCACCCACTCCCGCACCGTCATTTCGAGCGCAGCGAGAAATCTCTCTTCGGTGTTGGCGGGTGCAACGTTTTCTCGAATGCCTCCCCAGCTCCAACTCGTCCAGCAAGAGCGCCGCTTCTATTTCATTGGCCGCATCAAGCGCGAAGTCATCTTCTCCGTCCTTGCCGACTCCCTCGACGATGCCCGCCAAAAATTCCGCGCCTCCGGCCGTCCCGACTCCGACGCCCTCTTCATCGTCAAAACCGAAACCGAAATCTATCTCGCCTGAACGAAGCCCCGCTCGCCGTACCTAGACCTTCCGCGGCGTGGTATGGATCACGTCCTGACTCTTATACGGTTCGATGTCTTTCATTCCGCATTTTGGACATCGGTCATTGCAACAACAGCTCCAAACGTCAACCCACTCCTGCCCATCATTCGGGCAGCGATAGTAGTTGATGAACTGCTTCTCGGACATTTCCTCACCTCCAAACACCACAACGAAAACTACCTAGCACGTGGCTGACCATGATCTAATCACTCAATGCCAGGAGAAGTTTCTCAGCCGACGCGGAAGCCCTCGTACTTTCTCATCTCCGTCTCGACTCGCGAGAATCTCGAAATTTGCATTAAGCACGCTCTGGCTGGCTTTCCCGGCGGTGAGAGCGGCGCTTGGACATTCTGCGAAATTGCAGAAGGAGACCTCGTTTCATTTCTTTACGGAGCAAGGGCACACAATCTATATCGAGTAACAAAACGAGAAGCGATACATGACGCTCAACACATTGGGCCTTGGCCGCCTTTGAGATTTCGAGAGACGGGAAAAACCTACTACTTTCCTTTTAGACTTGGTCTTGAACCCATTCGGGCTTTCAGTGAGTCCCTTATCAGGGCAGAATTTGCTTACGTAGGCGAAAATCTTCTTCTCCGCGGTGGTTACAGCAAAACTCATTTCCAAGCTGACCAGACCACCCTTCAGAGTGTGTCCCAATTGGGAGAGCTTGCGGAAGGCCAGCCCAAAGTCCTAGCTTTCGGTGAGTACGCCACTTTCGAACCTCGATTCGCGAGAGTCAAAGGACTGGCTAATGCACCTGAGATCACGCGATTCAGAGAAACAATCCTGCAATCAGCTATCAAGCGGCATCTGGTCTCTGAGTTCAATTTGCGGAATCTATTCACCGGCATTAGTTTTGATGCAGTCCCGGCGGCCGAATTAGAAGTGCTTGGTGAAAAGGCTATCCCGCAAGGTCACATAGACATCCTCCTGAAGCAGCGAGTCCCAGTGGGGTCGGACCCTAAAATTCCAATCGAGGTAAAAACCAAAAAAGCTTTGCCCAAGGACTTGTCGCAATTGCGAGCTTATATGAATGAACTTCGTGGCGAATGCCCGATTGGCATGCTCATCGCCAATGACTTCCATAAACAAGTGATTCAAAGTGCTAGAAACTTTAACATTAGGCTCGTTCGCTATTCGCTGAGTGAAAGGGTCGGTGAAGCGCCCACTTTTGAAGAATTGCACCAGAGCTTGAAGCTGGAACCAATTCCCGTCTAGCCGAGTGCCGCAGGCTACGCTTTAAGACGCGGCGCCTTTTGAGTTTTTCCCCTTAACGCCCACGTCCCCCCAAAAATCCGCCAGCAACTCCAAGTCCTCCGCGACCTCGGCCTCCTCGAATTTCTAGGCCGTGGAGAGTATCGGCTAACCTGAATGACAAGGGGAAACTTTACCCCTGCCCCGCCCCCCTTAAAAGAAAAGTTCTGGCGATACGTGGAAGCGAGCGCTCAATCGTCCAATCTGTTCCTTGTTCAATTCTCGTTTGCCATTCAAAACTTCCGACACGATACTTGGTGTTCCGAACACATCCGCTAGGTCTTTCTGCAGCAGGTTGTGCTGCTCCATCAAGAACCGCAAAACATCCAGCGGCTTCCCGCGGGGAAGCCGGTAGCGTTTCTCCTCGAAATCCTCGATCAGGAGGGTCAGCAACTCCGCGAGTTCCTTCTCCGCCGCCGTCAGCCTCGCGCTACGCCGGTCGAGATCGTAAAGAATCTCCGTATACGCCTCATTTTCCTTCTCCGTCCGGATCACCTTGGGACGAACTTTTCTCAGAAGCGCTTCATATTCGGGGCTGATGGTTAGCGTGCTCACCTTTTCCATGCTCCCTTGCTGTATTCCGCATGTGTCAGCACATGCCGGACGAAGATTCTTCCTGTCCGATAGTTGATTTCCGTGATGAGTCGGTACGCGTTGCCTTTGATATTGAACACCGTGAACTCTTTCACCGCATCTGCCGTCGGCAATTCCCGCCGCACTTCCATAAGATTTTTCCAGACGGCCTTTTTCGCAATCCGATACCAAATATCCAGGGGCGCGCCGATGTCGGCATGCGTCTCGGCCGCCTCCAGCAGCCTCTTGCGGCTGATGACGTGCACTTTCGCCCTCTTCCATTGAATTCGCAAATTGCGAATTTGTCAAGCGGGAGTTACAACGCTCACTCCTCCCGCCTAACGTGACCGGGGACATGAAGAGCACTCCTTCATGGTAAACTCGATGTGCAATGACCCTCTACAGCTATCCCATAACCGTCGAACGCGAAGGCAAACGTTACTACGCCTATAGCGACGATTTCCCCGGTGTCTACGGTCTTGGCAAGTCCATCGAGCAGGCCAAGAAAAGCATCTTGGAAGCTATGCGCCTCTATATCCAGCACTGCCGCAAGAAAGGCAAGCCCGTTCCCGCAACCCGCACCGTTTACGCGGAGACCGTCACACTCGCGATGGACTGAATGGTTCCCGCTCGCGAACTCATTCGATTCCTTCTCCGCCACGGCTATCGCAAAGTTCGCCAAGCCGGTTCGCACTTGATTCTGGAACATCCCACTCGAAAACCTCTCGTGATTCCTGTTCACGCTGGTGATCTTCCCAAGGGTTTATTTCTCAAGATTCTGAAGGACGCCGACTTCACGCTCGAAGATTTCCGCAGGGACTAAAAGTTTTCTATTGACAAAAAGGGAACTTCCGCGTATAGTATTTCCTGGGTAATATTGGGCCCGAACCGGAAAACGCCAGCATCCTTGCTGGCGTTTTTGCTTTCTGAAGCTCGCTTTTCGGCCTAAGTCCTCTATCCGCAACACTTACGAAACAAACCGCTTTTTGCTCCGTCGTGGAGCTAATAACTTGTTTAGATGCAACATTTACGTGGCCTCCCCGCAAATGTTGCATTTAAAGGACTTATTGGAAAGCTAACTCGTTTAGATGCAACACTTAAAAAAACACGGGGAGGGGGGTGCCGGTTATGGTTAACCAGCATCGACCTCGGCCTCCTCACTTTCCTCGGCTCCGCTCCTATCCATCTCCCCCGCGCCCCGCAGGACCTGCTTCTCACCCGCTCTTCTTGACCGTTCCCCCTCGCGGGTGTAGAGTTCCGCCCACTAGGTACCTTCCCAGCATTTTCCGATCGAAGGAGGAATGTATGTCTTTCCGCAGAGCCCTCTGGGCCTTAGCTGTCGTCGTGTACTTGGCAGCGCCCATCGCTGTCCAAGCGCAGGGAGACTATCTCGATGTTTTCGTCGTCAAAGTGAAACCGGAGAAACTCGCCGAT
>MNDE01000085.1 GCA_001914785.1 Acidobacteria bacterium 13_2_20CM_57_17
GATCACCGAGGTAAATTGATGTTTCATTGGCTCATTGTATCAGACAGCGAAGTCGATTGATCTAGTCAAAGCGGGATGTTGCCGTGTTTTTTCTTGGGGTTGGTGTCGCGCTTGTTTTCTAAGGCGCGAAGGGCGGTGTTGATGCGGGCGCGGGTGTCAGCGGGCTCGATAACAGCGTCAATGTAACCGCGTTCAGCAGCAACGAATGGATTGGCGAAGCGGTCGCGGAATTCGCCGATTTTTTCCTGGCGAAGCTTTTCGCGCTCGGATTCCGGAGCCTTCGCCAATTCGCGTTTGTAAACAATGTCCACCGCGCCCTCCGGGCCCATGACCGCGATCTCGGCGGTGGGCCAGGCGAAGTTGGCATCGGTCCGGATGTGCTTTGATGCCATGACGCAGTACGCGCCGCCGTAGGCCTTGCGAGTGATGACGGTGATTTTCGGGACGGTGGCTTCGGCGAAAGCGAAAAGCAGCTTTGCGCCGTGCTTGATAATGCCGCCGAATTCCTGCTGCGTGCCGGGGAGAAAGCCGGGGACATCCTCGAAAGTAATAAGCGGAATATTGAAGGCGTCGCAAAAACGAACGAAGCGCGCACCTTTGACGGACGCGTTGATGTCGAGAACTCCGGCGAGAAAGGCCGGCTGATTGCCGACGATGCCGACCGGACGGCCATCTAGACGCGCAAAACCCACGACTAGATTCTTGGCGTAGTGCTCGTGGACTTCAAAAAAGTAGCCGTCATCCACAATGGCGTGGACGGCGTCCTTGATGTCGTAAGGTTTCTGCGGATCGGCTGGAACGAGAGTGTTGAGAGACTCCTCGCGCCGACCAGGTGTGTCTGCAGCAGAGCGGCGCGGGGGTTCTTCCAGATTATTCGAGGGAAGAAAACTCATCAGCTCGCGAATCATGGCCAGACAATCGGCATCGTCACGCGAAATAAAATGAGCCACGCCGCTGGTAGCGTTGTGAGTCATGGCGCCGCCCAGCTCCTGTTTGGTGACTTCCTCGTGCGTCACGTTTTTGATGACGTCGGGGCCGGTGACGAACATGTAGGAAGTTTCGCGAGTCATGAAAATGAAATCAGTGATCGCTGGGGAATACACGGCGCCGCCGGCGCAAGGGCCCATGATGGCGCTAATCTGCGGGATGACTCCACTGGCAAGCGTGTTGCGCAGAAAAATATCAGCGTAACCCGCAAGCGAAGCCACACCTTCCTGAATACGCGCGCCGCCGGAATCGTTGAGTCCGACGACGGGCGCTCCGTCGCGCATGGCAAGGTCCATGATCTTACAAATCTTCAGCGCGTTGGTTTCGGAGAGCGAGCCGCCGAATACGGTGAAGTCCTGCGCGAAAACGTAAACCAGCCGGCCATCAATGCGGCCAAAGCCGGTGACGAAGCCGTCGCCGGCGGGACGCTGCTCCTGCATGCCGAAATCGACGCAGCGGTGACGGACAAATTTGTCCAGCTCCTCGAACGTGCCTTCGTCCAACAAGAGGTGAATGCGCTCGCGCGCCGTGAGTTTACCGGCTTTGTGTTCGCGCTCCCGGCGCTCGGGGCCGCCGCCCGCTTCGGATTCCTCGGAAATACGGCGAAGCTCTTCCATGCGGTCGCGATGCTTGCCTTCGGGGATCAAACCGCGCTTGGGCTCAGACAAGGGGTCCTCCCTCGGAAGGAGGTTCCTTCGTGGCAAAAATGCGAACGGCGAGATGCGTGGCAATCCAAGTGGTTCCGAGTAGCAGTACAACGCCAAGCAGCAGCTCCGCGCCCATTGCGGCGGCGCGCTGGAGAGGAGATTCGAGCGACGTCACGTACTCTGTAGCCTTGACAAGAACGAACATGGCCCAGAGAGTTAACGCCACGATGAGGACGGTGGTCACAACGGAAGCAAGAATCATCTTCATGCGATTGGATTTGGGCCGCCATGAAGCGGCATGGGGAAGGATAGCGCAACCGGAGAGAAAGCTGCACGCAGAAGACGATCCGTTAGTCGAAAAGCAATCATGGCGCGCGCTTCAAGACTCAGCGTAAACCCGACCAATCGTCCGCGACAAGGATGGAATCGCTGGGATTAGCTGCGTCATATTTGATGCTTGCGGGCTGGCCAGCGACGAGGCGTTCCAGGCGAACCTGGCTCTCGAGACCGGTGATGTCCTGTGCCGTGTGATAGGTAACGCCGGAGATCAAGTAGCTATACGAGACGAACTGGCGCGGGCGCATGTCTTTCAACGGGCGAGCACTGGAGCCAAACAATCCCTTGCGCGCCTCCTTCGATTCCGGCGGACGCTGGACCAAATCCACGATCTGCCCTTCGGCAATGCGGCCGATCTGGTTCAGATGGAGGCGGCGCTTGCGTTCCGCTTCTTCGGGATCCTCCGCGGGACGGAAGAACGCATAGGCGATCATGGCCAGCGCGGCGATCGCCGCTCCACCCATGGCCAGCATTAATTTCCAATCGACAAGCAATTCCTTCAACGAACAGACTCCCCGATCTAAATAGGTGGGATTGCATGAAGGCACGCGGAGGGTTGCGTGCGCGCAGTACGGCGGGAGGTCTTTCCCAATCCGCCTGTGCCCCACTGACGGGTATTCTACCGAATCCCCACGGGATACGTGAAACTACGCTGGCGCCTGCACCGGATTGCGCAACACGCCTACACCGCCAATGGTGACCACCACTGTGTCACCAGCAACCAGCGGACCGACTCCGGCGGGCGTACCAGTGGCGATGATGTCGCCGGGCATCAGCGTCATCATGCGGGAAATCCAACGGACCAGAAACGCTGGAGGATAGATCATCAGCGAGGTCACACCCGACTGCCGTCGTGCGCCATTGACGTGCGCCTCGACCAGAACATTCGATGGATCGAGAGCTGTCTCGATGTATGGTCCGACGGGGCAAAATGTATCGAAACCTTTCCCGCGCGTAAATTGAACGTCGCTCTTTTGCAGGTCGCGCGCGGTGACATCGTTGAGACAGGTGTAGCCCACTACGAAAGAGAGAGCATCTTCGGCATCGCCGAGTTGCGAGCAGCGCCGGCCGATGACCAGGGCGAGTTCGCCTTCGTGTTCCACGCGTTGCGAATACTTTGGCAATACGATCGCTTCTTCCGGGCCGATGATCGAAGAAGGCGGCTTGAGGAACATCAACGGCTCTTTCGGGACTTCGTTGCCCATCTCCGCGGCGTGCGCGGCGTAATTGCGGCCGATACAAACGATTTTCGTCGGCTCAGCCGGAGCCAGCAGCTGCACGTCGTCGAGCCGCGTAGAACGCGAGCCACGGGACCACGGCCCCCACGGCGCGCCGGAAATCTCAATGACGTTCTCTCCTTCGATCAGCCCATACCGCGGCGATGCCGATCCCGAAGCGGCGTCGCGCACCACGTAACGGCAAATTTTCATCAGTGTTTAGCTCGCGTGATGCTTGGGATGAGAAGCATGCGATTCACGGGCTCTCCAGATCGTCGTAGCAATCCAGGAGAGCGTGGTGAGAATCATGTACACGACCGCGCCCTGCATGAAAACCTGGGGCGTGCTGTGCCAATTGCTGAGATCGCGAAAGAGCAGGCAGAGCACGCGATAGCTCAGGCTGAAAATGAGCCAGCCAATAAGGCTGGAAGCCAGGAGGTGCCCAGGCAAGCGCAGAAACCGAAAAATGGGCACGGCCGCAAGAAAACCGAGAATCGCAGCGGCGGCAATATTGCGCTCCAGGGCAAAGCGTTCGAGAAATGGCGCACGATTGGCAATCACCAGCCATGCGGAGAAAACCAAAGTCAGGCAAACACCAACGTAAACTCCGGTGCGAATCGTCGCATTGCGGAAAGTGTGGAACCAACGATAACCAGGTAGATGCGGACGAACCAACATGGAGTGCTGGGCTCCCAAGATCCAAGCAGTCGTTTAACTCGGCCTCACGGCGATGGTTGCGTGACGTCGACGACGACCGTTGCGCCGGACGTGCTCTCATTTCCCACACGGTCTACGGCGGTCACAGTGTACCAATAGCGATGGCCGCGCTCCACAGACGTATCACGAACCGCGGGCGTGGGCAACAAATCCGGGGTGAGGGGCTGGCCCCTTGCGCCCTCCTGCTCACTTCGATAGACGCGGTAGCCGAGGAAGTCGGTTTCAAGATTGATGCTCCAGGAAAGATCAACAACAACCGTGCCCGGAGCGGCGCCGCGAAGCATGGCAGCGACCAGTCCCTGCGGTGCGGCGGGAGGAAAAGTGTCGCGCGGCGTGACCGTCACTGGTCGAGAGTCAGAGGATTCCAGTTCGTTGCCGTCAACCCTGACAACACTGCGTACTGTGTAGACGTAGGTGTGATCGAAAACGACGGAAGCGTCGCGATAACTGTTGGTCTCAGAGAAACCGAGCGGCGCGGGGCGTGCTTCCGGTTTACCCGGCGGAAGTTCTTGCGGTGGCGAAGAGGGAACTTCAGGATGAATTTCCGAGCGGTAAATTCGATAACCAGTGATGGTCGATACAGGTTCTCCAGCGGCGGTAGCAGTGGGCACCGGCCAGGTCAATTCGACTGCTGACTCGGTGACGCGAGCCTCGATGGAAGAGATTGGAGCTGCAACCGGATAGACGCGCACGGAGACAACGTTTGAATCGGCAGAACCGCGTTTCCGGGAATTGCGCGTTCGAACAACGTAAACGAACTCTCCACCGGGATGCGATTTGATTTCTTCCGGCGCGATGGGGACGATGAAGTTCACGCGGCTATCTGTCCGGTAATTCTCCACCAAGGCGCCGGGAATCGTGTAGACCACGCGAAAAGATTTCGAGTCGGCCAAACCGTCTGGCTTAACGCTGCCACGCAGGATCTCAACCGCCGGTGGGGCCGGAAGCTTTTCCCCGGAGATGGAGCTCAATGGAAGAGTAAATGAAAGCTGCAACCCGTCTCCGGCCTGGCGGGCGGCAAGGTCTTTGATCGCTGCGGGAACTGGCGGGGTTGGCGGAACGGGATCGCCGGGAGCCCCGCACCCGGCCGAAACCAGGAAAATGGAAAAGAGGAATTGAAAAATGATGAAGAGTTGCACGGGGCGTTTTCCGATGCAGGCTCTCGTCCCTTTTCTGTTTTCCATTTTCCAATGTCGGGAACTACAGGATGTAGCGGCTCAGATCCTGGTTCTTGACGATGTCCGCAAGCTGCTTGGAAACGTAGGCGGCGTCAACCTTCACGTTTTTCTTCTTGAGGTCGGGCGCTTCGAACGAGATTTCGTCCAGAACTTTTTCGAGGATGGTGTGGAGGCGGCGAGCGCCAATGTTTTCGGTCTGCTCGTTCACGTTGGTGGCAAAGCGGGCGACAGCCGCGACTGCGTCCTCGGTGATGTTGAGCTTGACGCCTTCAGTCTCCAGCAGCGCGACGTATTGCTTGATGAGCGCATTCTTCGGCTCGGTCAGGATGCGAATAAAATCTTCTTCCTTCAGGGATTGCAATTCGACGCGAATGGGCAGGCGGCCCTGAAGCTCAGGGATCAGGTCAGACGGCTTGGTCACGTGAAACGCGCCCGCCGCGATGAACAAGATATGATCCGTGCGAATCATGCCGTAGCGTGTGTTGACGGTGGTGCCTTCGATGATCGGAAGGATGTCGCGCTGCACGCCTTCGCGCGAAACGTCCGGCCCGTGGCCGGATTCGCGCCCGGCCACTTTGTCGATTTCATCTATAAAAATGATGCCCATCTGCTCGGCGCGCTCGACGGCCACGCGCGTAACCTGATCCATGTCCAGCAGCTTGTTCTCTTCTTCCTGGATCAGATACTCGAACGCGTCGGCCACGCTCATTTTGCGCTTTTTCTTTTGCTGGCCGAACATGCCGGAGAACATGTCCTGAATCTTGCCGATGTCCATCTCCTCGACGCCCTGATTGGAGACGATTTCGAACGAAGGCATGGCGCGCTCGCGGACCTCGAGATCCACCATGCGCTGGTCCAGCTTGCCTTCGCGGAGTTGTGTGCGGAGTTTTTCGCGCGTGCGCTGCGTCTGTTCGCGCTGCGCGGCAACCTCAGCTTCTGGACTTCCGGCCGGGGGAGGCGCAGCCGGCGGGAGCAACAGATCGAGCACTCGTTCTTCCGCAGCCTGCTCCGCGCGGTCGGCCACTTCGTCCAATTTTTCCTCGCGAATCATATCAATGGAAGTCTCGACGAGATCGCGGACCATCGATTCCACGTCACGGCCCACGTAGCCGACTTCCGTGTATTTCGAAGCTTCAACCTTTACGAACGGGCAGCCGGCGAGGCGCGCCAGGCGGCGGGCAATTTCCGTTTTTCCCACGCCAGTCGGACCGATCATCAGAATGTTTTTCGGCAGAACGTCCTCCGCTATTTCCGGCGGAAGCTTCTGACGGCGCACCCGGTTGCGCAGCGCGACCGCCACGGCACGCTTCGCCGCTGCTTGCCCGACGATGTACTTGTCGAGCTCCAGCACGATTTCGCGCGGCGTCATGTCATCGAGAGCAGGAAGCAGTTCCTGCTCTGCGCCCGGTTCGGCGCCGTTGCCTCCCGGGAGGTAAACCACTTCTTTTTCGGACTTGCTAGTCATGTGCGCTGCTCAATTCCTTTGATGCGCGAACTCTGCTTGGCGTGCTGGCGCCGCCCTAGAGCTCTTCGACTGTAAAGTTGGCGTTAGTGAAAATGCAAATCTCGCTGGCGATGCGCATGGCCTCCATGGCCAGATCCTTGGCGCTAAGCTTCGAGTGCTTCAGCAGCGCGCGCGCGGCGGCCAGCGCATAACTGCCTCCGGAGCCGATAGCGACAATACCATCATCGGGCTCGATGACATCACCATTCCCGGAGAGAATGAAAGTGCCCTTGTTATCGGCGACGATCAGCAGCGCTTCCAGATGCCGAAGCGCGCGGTCCTTGCGCCATTCCTTGGCTAGTTCGACCGCTGCTTTCTGCAAATTGCCGGAAAATTCCTGGAGTTTGCCTTCGAATCGCTCGAACAATGTGATGGCATCGGCCGTGGAACCGGCAAAACCCGCGACAACTTTGTCACTGTAAAGGCGGCGCGTCTTCCGCGCGGTGTGCTTCATCACGTGATCGCCCATGGTCACCTGGCCATCGGCGATCAGCACGACCTTATTGTCCTTGCGCACGCACAGAACCGTGGTGCCGTGCATCTGTGCGTCTCCCCGGCTGTTTGGCATCTAGACATTATAGCGCCGCCGAGCGGCAGCGCCAAAAGCGGAGAAGTTTTGGGGTTCTATTTTCAGAACGCAGCGACCAGCGGAACCGCACCACAAGAAATTGAGATAAGAATATTTTCAGCCGAGAAGCTCTTACTGCGCGATTTCGTGGAAGGAGAGAACCTGGTAGCCGGCGGAAGGCATCGCGGTCTGGATCCAGCAATTGCTGTAGTAAATTCTGTTAGTCAACGAATTAGGAGTGTTGTGAAAGTCAAAGCCTGAAGGCGAAGCCGACGACACGGGAGTGAATGTTGGAGGAGACGACTGTGGCAGAGGGTTTCCGGATGCGTCCAGCGTCCGCGCAAGAAACACAGCCCCCTGAATTTGAGTGGTAGTATATGCGCCCTGGTGGGAGTACATCCAGCCTTTCCCGATCACTAGAATTATCCCGTCCCACGACGCATCCGGGTCGTAGGTGAATTTTCCAGTGACCAAGAGGAGCCCGTAACCTGTGCCATGCCAGCCACTGAACGTCAAATCGCCATTAATAACAATGGTCATCGGATTGGAAGCTGACATGGCGGCCGGCATGTTCGCCTCGGTCGCACTGCCGTTGACCACCACGTCCGCGCTTTGCGTGATCGTTTGCACGAGAGCATTCAGTCCTCCCACGGTCTGCAGATTAAGAGAAAGCGTGATCGGAACTATGTCTGGGTTTGGAGCAGTGAAGGGGGTGTAGTGGTTCCGCAGGTCGGCCGATGATGGCGGTCCAATTGGAATCCCTGACGGATTACTCGACTGAACGAAGTCCGAGAGGGAACCCGAGGTGTACCCCACGGCTGCGACGGGGGGCGCAGTCGGATTGCAGGTCCCAACTCCACCGTGGTCGGTGCCATCCACCCAGAAAGACGGCGAGGGCGACGCAGTGAACTGCGGAGTGTTGCCATCCAATGTTAGTGCCGCCGGAAGACTCAAGTCCAATGGTACCGGAGCAACAAGGTACTGAACAATTTTCTGACTGCCATTGGGCAGGACCGCAAGCGAAGTGATCTCCAACACCTGCCGCGCACCTGTCGGCGTGACGGTGAGAAGTGCGCCGTCGTAGTAAATCGGCTTGGTAGGGTCTGCAGTGTGGCCATCCCCAAAGGGAGCAACCTGACGCTGCAGCGACACTTCGGATATGGCGTTGATGCGCACCCACTTGTAGAGCGGGCCTGGGACAGGTAACGTGTTCAGCGGAGCGACGTTCCAAACTGACTGAGTTGTCTGCTTGTTCGCCGCTCCGAGCTTCCCTGGGCCGAACTCGCTGTCGTACTCCGTATCCAGGTAGGCCGCAGTCGTGTCTGCCGGGTCAGCCGGACCTGGATTCGAGACATACCTCACATAGCCTATGTCCCACTGAGTGCCAGGCGGAGGCAGGAAGGTCGCTGGGGCCGTCTTCAAGAATGAGCTGGGATTCTTCGCCAAAAGACGCCCGCGCGCTTCTTCCAGCCCGGCAAGCGCCGCGTAATAGACGCCGGTGGAAGAGCGGTAGTTGCCGGCCAGCGCGGATTCCGTGCCGGAGGAAACGATTAATGCGATTCCCACCACACTGATCAACAGCAAAATGAAGATCGCGATGAGCAGGGCAATTCCTGATTCCCGCTGATTTCGCACCGTGCTTCGCGCTCTCACTAAGGATTTCCTTTATCTCACTGATTCGGATTGACGCGGCGGCCACGCCCGGTCAATGTCACGATTCGCTGCTGGCCCGATGTGGCATCCGGTTGAGGGGCAGCAACAATCAAATTGATAATCACATCGCGAATGTTCGCCGGGATTTTATCGGCGGCTGTCGCAAGGGGGCACGGAAGAGGCGGCAATTGGGGCGCCGCCGAAGTGTCGCAGGTATACGAAAAAATGGGCTGTGCCGGACTGTTTACAACGTTTTGCACGAATGGGACAAGCACACCTGCAGCGCTTGTATCTGCGTCTGGGTCCCCGCCGACTCGCTTAAATACCGCTCCGCGCATGAGCGTCGGTACCTGAACGACCGGTGGGAACTGCAATTGGTAGCGGATCCACTGCACGCAGTTCGGAGGACACGCGGGATCTTGTGGATTGGGATTCGTTTCGACGATGAGATCGAAATCACCTGGGGTCGCGCACGTTCCAATCTGGCAAGACGTACCTGGATAGCTGGGGCTCCAGGCGAAAGGAGAATATGCAAACTGTGTCGGATCACCTGCATTAAAGCTTGGCGGCGGATAGCCGGAATCGTTGACATCTCTCACGATCTGGTCCAGTCCAAGCCGCGCTTCCTGAAACGAATTCAGCACTTGCGATTCGGTCCGGTAGCGTTGTTGCGAACTCCCCAGGAGAGTGAACGCCGCTCCAGTGATCAAAAGAAATATTCCCAGAGCGACCAGCAATTCGATGAGCGTAAATCCTTCTTGCCGGATGGTGCCGATGGGCCGCTTCATTTTTCCACCATAGCTTCAAGCGTAATCGGCGGAAAGTAGCCGTACCCGCGCTGCTGCCGTATTCCGAGGATAAAGCGTTTGCTGTATACAGTTGTGCCGATCTTGGTGAGGATGACGGCCCAGCGAACGTCGTATTGGAGGCCGTTCGGTATGGCGGGATTCTCCGGGTAAATGAAGTTATAGCCGTCGACCGTACTATTGAAATCGATTGTCGCCTGGTTCTGGTAGGTGACGACGTTGGTCCCCTGTGCTGCATTACTGATTGCGGGATCTCCTAGCTGGCAGAGTTGTCCCTCCGCATTGGTAAAAACTGTAGAAGTGAGCGGCCGATCCAGCATCTGATCCAGTTCACGCTGCGCAAAAACCAGCGCAGAAGAATTGTTGCGATTCTGGTAATTCAGGAAAATCGAAGCCGGCACCAGTTGCGCGATCGCCACCAGGCCCACCAACAAAATGACGGTGGCAAACAGCATCTCGAGTATACTGAAGCCACCTTGTCCCTCACGAAGTTTTGTAGATGAGTGCCGCATTTCCTGTTCGTCTATACTTTGTGTGCCAGCTAGCCGGTCCGTTTCCAAGGTCCCCCTGCAGACGCCGTCCAAACCTGTGTGGCGCCGGAAGGAAGCAGAATCACGGCGCGATACCCGAACTGGTCGGGGTTGCCACCGACGTAGAACACGTATGCATTGGCGGCCGGCGTGCCGCTCACGCGAACCGCTCCGCGCGCGTCAAATTGCAGCGGGCCAGGACTCGCGGGCGTGGGGAGCAACGCGCCCACGGCGTTCGTGATGGCGGTGGTGGGAACCGGCGGTCCCCCTCCTCCTGGTAGCAACGTCGCAAAGCCGCTAATGTGGACTTGTTTCTCCGTCGAGTCCAGGTTTCCGTCGTTATCAGGATCTGCCCAGGCGACCCAGTCGTTGCCGAACTGTTGAAGTTGGAACGGAACCGCTCTGTTCCGGCGAACCGCCTCGAATCGCGTGAATTTCAGCATGTCGGACAAGCGACCGGCCGCATCGTTAAGCTGGTAGGTTCGAAGCGAGTGCATGAGGCTGGGAATTGCGATCGCCGACAGAATCATCAGGATAGCCAGCGAAACAGCCAATTCGACCATACTGAAGCCGCCAATGCGGCTGCGGCGAGTACGAAGGCGTGTAGCACTCCTGAACAAGATCGTCCTCATTCAAAGGCGGGATCAGCGATCCAACCTACTAGGGTGGCCCAGCGACCATTCTGATGCAGTTGCCATACCAGGGACGAGCGGATGCAACTGACTGCCAAGCATGGTACTTACCCGCAGTTGACCCTCATATTCTATGCTATGCGTCAAGGAATGGGTAGAAATGTAACAAACCGAAACGCAATGATTGCAGGTTAGTTATATCGACCTATTTATATCACTGATAATCATGCGCGAAGGGACAGCCCTTCTTGCCGATTGTTTAGCGGCTAATTCTTGCCCTTCTTCGCGAGGGACTGGCCGCCCTGCTTGGAAAGAGAAGACTGATCGAAGAGTTGGTCGGGAAAGCCGGGATTGTACTTGCAAGTTTCGTAGAAGATTTGGACGGCGCGGCGTCCATTGTGCTCGCGGGAAACCTGCAGCGGCGTCCAGACGCTGTCCTTCAAATGGAAGTTGGAGTAGATGGTTACATCTTCGTTGATCTGCTGGGTTTCCTCGTCCTTGGTCGTGACCGAGCTGCGAACCAGGAGGTGAGTAGAGCGGTCGACAGCAAGGCGGAACACGCGCTCCTGGGCGTCGGTAATCTCCACCCAATCCACCTGCTTGAGGTCCAAGGTGTCATTGCCGCCGAAACGGATGGCCATGCCCGGTTCTTTGAGGCGCAGCCGCAAAAGATTGTCGACGTTGCGCTTGACCTGTTCTTGGAAATCGCTGATGGAGGTGGCCGGCAATTCATTGACGCCGCTGCGATCGAAAGTCCAGCCGTGATCGCGGTTATAGAGCGTGATAACGATGCCGCCGTGTGACCAGTCCAGACCGTCGATACCAATCAGATACGGGAGAATCGTGTGACGACCCTTGCCGATATACTCGGTGCGATCCTGGTCAGGATAGCGGCGGTAATCGACAAAGCCGATGTTTCCGACAGGCTCGCCATTGTGGCCGAAAAGCACGCGGCGTCCCTCGCACTGGCTTTCCCGGACTTCCAGGTAACCGGGGCCGCCCAGCGCGTTGATCAGATCGGAGAGGATCTGCTTGCCTTTTGCAATGCTTTGCTCAGGCATCAAGGTATCGGGCCGTTGCGCCGATGCGCCGGAAGCAAACACCAAGGACGCACCAAGAATCAGCGAAGTGAAATGCGGAAACCTTAGCCGCACAAGACCGAACCTCCATTTACATTGATGATCTCGCCGGTCATGAAGTTGGCCAGGTCTGATGCAACAAAGAGAATGGGGCCGGCGATTTCTTCGGCGGTGGCGGCGCGGCCCAGAGGGATCACAGTGGAAGCCATTTTCTGGCCCGCTTTTGTCTCAAGCACAGGAACTGACATATCGGTAGCCACCCAGCCCGGAGCAACGGAGTTCACCAGAATATTGTGGCGCGCGAGTTCCGTTGCGAGGCCCTTGGTGAAGCTAATGATGCCCCCTTTGCTTGCGCCATAGTGCGTGTGGAAGGATTCGCCACGCTGTCCGGCAGTGGAACTGATGGGAATGATTTTGCCTGACTTCTGCTTGATCATTTGGGGAACGGCAAAATGAATGATCGAATAGACGCTCTTGAGGTTGATGCGAATCATGTCGTCCCATTGCTTTTCGGTCATTTTCTCTATGGGCAGATCTTCCGGGTTCCAAACGCCGGCATTGGCGACGAGAATGTCCAGGCGGCCGAGCCGCGCGATGGTATGTTCGACAAGCTTTTGGTTTTCGGCGTGCTTACCCACATCGGCCTTGAAAGCTTCCACGCGAGTGCCGTGCTTGGCGGCTTCTTGCTGGACTTGCAGTGCGGCGTCCTTGGCTTTGACGTAGTTGAAGACTACGTCGGCGCCGGCCTGTGCAAAGAGTTTGACGGCCGCAGCGCCGATTCCACGCGAACCGCCGGTGATGAGTGCCGCCTTGCCTGCGAGAGAAATCATGAACCCCCCGAAATTGGAAACTCGAAAATCGAAAGAATGTGCCAAACTTACGCTTTGTGGGCGATGCCCTCACGGGAGCGCGCGGCAGCGACGAATTGCTGAAAGAGGCGTTGCGCAAGCGGATCCTCCGGCATCCTCTCCGGATGCCATTGAACCCCTACAACCCAGTTGGAATCCCCAGTCCATTCGACCGCCTCAATAATTCCATCGGGAGCTTGAGCGGTGACCCGGAGCTTTTCCCCGGGCTCGTCGATCGCCTGGTGATGACTACTATTGATTTCCGCGCCGATCGCTCCATTCAGGCTGGCAAGCCGACTATCGGGCGCGAAATTGGCGGCGTGTCTTGCGTCGCCTTTTCTCTCTCCCGGCGGGAAATCCGTATGGCCATGCGCCAGCGCCTCTGGTTTCGCCGTGCGAATGTCCTGAATCAGCGAGCCCTTGAGGTAGACGTTTAAGATCTGGCAGCCATAGCAGATGGCCAGCACCGGCTTCGACGCGCGAAACGCATGAGCAAGAATGGCCTCGTCCGTGGCGTCTCTATTGGGGTCCAAGGTTCTTGTCTTGGGGTGCCTCAATGCGCCATAGCGGGTAGGGTCCACATCGGCTGGACTGCCCGGCAAAACGAAGGCGTCCAGCTTCTCCAACTGCTGTGCAAGTTTTTCCGGTGACTGTTCGAGAGATACTTCGAGCGGTTCCGCTCCAGCTTTTCTGACAGCCTGAAAATAGAAGTCCAATTTATCCCGCGTCCCACCGCGCTGTTCCTCGGTGGTGCGCCAGGGGATACCCACACGGGGGCGGCTGGCAGCGCTCGGTTGGGGATTAGCAGGGGTCATGGAACACCAAATCGTAGCATTCGGACGGGAAGGCGGCAACCGGAGGAAAATTCCAGAGTACAATCCGGCATGGAAGGTAATCGAACCCATGGACACTCAGATCAAGGGCTTCGCGGACTCGATGTACGAGCAATTCTTTGTGGAATCGGCGGTTTCGACAAGGGCCGACACCACAAACTTACTGAAGGAGAGAACCACGAAGCGAACTGCCAAAACGCCCGTCAAGGAGAGCCAGATCAATGGCATCGTCAAATTCCAGGTGCGGCATATAGAGCGGTGCTTGGCTGCGCGATTGGAGTCCTACGAACGAGCGTACGAAGAAACCGGAAAAGTTCCGACAGAGGAAGAATTGGAGGAGATCCTCGCGGAGCTCAAAACCGTCGGGGATCTCCAAGTCAAGCATTCCAGTTCTTTCATCGATAATTTTTTGCGGGCGAGGCGCGCCCAAGTGCAATGCGATCCGGAACAGAGCTTGATGGAAGGCTGCGCCGAGGCACACGACCGCGTGTTGCGAACTTGGAAGAATTGGGGGGAGAAAATACGGATTAAGGAGGTTGCTCCGGCTAAGATAAAAGCAGCGGCAAAGCCCCCGGCTCAAACCGTCGCTGAAACACAACCGATACAAGACGAAGCCGTTCCCATGGAGAAACAGCGCTCAAACTGGACATTGTTTGCCTACTATTGGTGTTTTTTTAAGAGGCTTGGCAACGAGTGCAATCGCACTTGGAGGGGGGAATTGGCTGCTGCGTTGCTCACGGCTACCGGTGCATATCTTCTAATCCACCGCGTGAGTGCGATTGCATGGACCAGCTTTAAGAGCGAAGGCCTTTCGATGGTGATTGCGGTGTGGAGCATTGCATTGTGGCACGTGCTTCGCACGCCCTGGCTGCTTCACAAAGAGGCCTCGAGCACAGGCGGCGGAATCCGCAGGGTGCATTGGGGCCACGGCTTGTTTGGGATAGTTGTCCTGGCAGGGGTCCTCGCCGGCAGTGGGTTGTACGCGAGGAAGCAGCTCGCGAAGCCCATTGCACCCGTCATGGCAGCGGCTTATGTAGAACCGAAGAATTCGCTAAGAAAAAGAACCCTGAGTTTGGCAAACGACCTGAATGTATTTCTCGGGGAGCGGTGGTCGAAGCGCCCTCCTGGACATGGCCCAGACACATTGAAATATGACCAGGCGACGCTCGATCTCTATATGAAGTTTTATAAGAGTCGAATGGTAGGGATTCTCCAGGAACTGCAGGACAAAGGTTTGGACACCGGTCTGCTCGGCGCTCCCGGCGGAGCACCGTCTCGATTTCTTTTGCCCGATGAGATTCGGCAGCTTCGTGACCTTGCTTACCATTTGGATGAGAAGGGAAGTGTCGTGAAGTTTTAGAAGGCGTGGATCGAGATCAGGCCCGAAGGGAGGCGGAGTGCACGAGAGCAGCGTCGAGGCAGAAGTCGGGACGGTGGAAGAAGGCAGGTAACTCGGAGAGGCGGAGAGCGAGGCGCTCGGGGGAGGCGGCGCGGAGAGTGACGTGGCCAAGCTTGCGGCCGGGACGCGGCGATTTTCCGTAGAGATGGAGATGGGCGTCGGGGACGGCGAGGATTTCGGAGGAGTCGGGGACGTCGCCTATTAGGTTGAGCATGGCACAGTAGCCCGCGGGCCCCGTCGAGCCAAGCGGGAGGCCGAGCACGGCGCGTAGATGATTCTCGAATTGGCTTGTGACGGCGCCTTCGATGGTCCAATGCCCGGAATTGTGGACGCGCGGCGCCATTTCGTTGACGAGAAGCTCTCCCTGATGCTCGAAGAATTCGAGAGCCAGGACGCCAACGTATTTCAGGGATTCCAAGACGCGGCGGGCGGCGCTTTCCGCGGCGCGCTGGATGTTCGCATCGAGGCGCGGGGCGGGGGCGATTGAAAGGCGGAGGATGGCGCTGCGGTGGTGATTCTCAACCAGCGGGTAAATGGCAGATTCCCCATTTCGCGAACGAACCGCAAGAATCGAGAGCTCGCGGGTGAAGGGGACGAAACTTTCTAGGATCAGCGCGACGGGGGGGATCTCGGACTTGGCTTTGGCGACCTCCTCCGTGGTGCGGAGAATCCACTGACCTTTGCCGTCGTAACCCATGCGAGAAGTCTTGAGAACAGCCGGAAGCCCGATCGTTTTTACGGCCGCGTCAAGGCCGGCGGGATTCGAAACGGGGGCGAATTCGGTGGTGGCAATGCCGAGTCTGCGAAACAGATTCTTTTCTGCGAGGCGATCCTGCGCGGCTTCGAGAGCGGCGGGCGGAGGATAGACCGGAACACGCCCGGCTAGAAAATTGGCAGCTTCGACGGGGACGTTTTCGAATTCGTAGGTGACCAGCTCGAGGCCACTCGCGAATTTTTCAAGCGCGGCTTGATCGGTGTAATCGGCGGTGACGCGCTGGGCGATGCGGCCTACGGGCGCTTCAGGAGAAGGATCAAGGAAACGGAAGTGCAAACCAAGCGGGTAGCCCGCCAGCGCGAGCATGTAGCCGAGCTGCCCGCCGCCAAGGATACCGATGGTCACGCGTGCTTTCCCTTTTTCTTTGACGCCGATGCACCCGCGGCTGGATCGGGGTTGGCGAGGACCCGGCCAGTTTGTTCGGTGCGGAACTTTCGAACGGCTTCCCGGAAGGAGCGGTGCTTCGTGCCAAGGATGGAGGCGGCGAGAAGAGCGGCATTGACCGCGCCGGACCTGCCGATGGCGAGTGTGCCGACGGGGACGCCCCCGGGCATTTGCGCAATGGAGAGGAGCGAGTCGAGACCTTTAAGGGCTTTTGATTCGACAGGAACGCCGAGGACCGGGAGAACGGTTTTTGAAGCGGTCATGCCGGGAAGATGAGCGGCGCCGCCTGCGCCTGCGATGATGACCTCGATGCCGCGTTTTTCGGCGTGCGAAGCGTATTCGAAGAGATGGTCGGGCGTGCGGTGGGCGGAGACGACGCGCGTTTCATGTGGAACACCGAGGGCCTTGAGTGTTTTGGAGGCGAATTTCATGGTATCCCAGTCGGAGCCGGAGCCCATGATGATGCCGACTAGAGGGTGTTCGCGTTCGCCGAGATGATCGCTCCCGGCATTAACGAATCCATTTGGCTTCTTCCGCACTGTAACCATCCATGATGCTAAAGAAAGAATGCCAGCGTGAAAGCCGGCGCTCCAAAGCTCTGCTTAACCCGAGGCGATATTCTACGGTTTTTTTCAGCGCGTTGCGACCTGCGCGCGGTGCTTCCAATAGTGGCGAAGCTGGCCGACCAGATAAAGTGAGCCGGTGATGAAAATGGCGTCTTCGGGCGCGGCTTCGGCGAGGACATGTTCGAAGGCGCGTTCGGCGTCGGGAATCACGGAAAAACGCGAAGCATGATGGCCGGCGATTTCGGCGAGTTGCGCGGCCGAGACGGCGCGCGCCGTGCGTGGTGCGGTAAAGACGACTTCCGCGGCGTGTGGGAAAAGGAGGCCGGCGACTTCGTCAACGGCCTTATCCCGGAGAGCGGCGTAGAGCAGCCAAATCTTGCGCCCTTGGAAATTTTGCTGCAGAAAATGGGCGAGTTCGCGGGCGGCGCCTGGATTGTGAGCGCCGTCGACGTAGATGTCAGGGGCGGACTGCAATTTTTCGAGGCGTCCGGGCCACACGGTATTGGCAATTCCGGTTACTAGCGCTTCATGAGGAATACGAAAGCCGCGGTCTTGTAGGAGGCGCGCAGAGGCGAGCGCGTTCAGGGCGTTCTGCAACTGGAAGCGGCCGGGAAGGCTTGGGCTGATTTCGAAGCTTTTTCCGGAATCCACTTCAATGATGCGCGCGAAAACCCTGCCGATTTCCATGGATTCGCGATCGACGCGAAAAAGTTGCGCCGGCTCGACGACCGGACTGCCAAGACTCTCGGCGCGAGTCAGAATAGCTTCGCGGGCTTCCGGATGCTGTTCGGCGAGGACGAGGGGCACGCCAGGCTTCAGGATTCCTGCTTTTTCGGAAGCGATTTCTTTGAGTGAGTGGCCGAGAAAGTTTTCGTGGTCGAAATCAATGCGTGTGATGATGGCGACGGCAGGAGAGAGAATGTTGGTGGCATCGAGGCGCCCGCCGAGACCGACTTCGAACACGCCAAATTCAACCCGCTCACGAGCAAAAGATTCGAACGCCATGGCAGTCACGCATTCGAAATAGGTTGGATGCGCGCGGAGTTTGCCGGCGGCGAGGAGTTCTTCGATCAGAACTTGTATGCGCGTGAAAGTTTCTGCGAGCAATTCGTCATTAATCTCTTTTCCATTAATGCGAATGCGTTCGTTGATTTTTTCAAGGTGAGGCGAAGTATTGAGCCCAGTTCGAAACCCGGCTTGGCGCACGATGGACTCGAGGAACGCCGCGGTTGAGCCTTTCCCGTTAGTACCGGCGATGTGGGCGCTGGGATAGGCGCGATCGGGGCGGCCAAGTCGCTCTGCGAGGGCGGTAATGTTTTCAAGATCAAACTTCGCGGCGGCAGCCTGCGTTGGCGCGGCCAATTCGCGCCCAAGAGAAAGCAAGTAGCGGACCGCGGCCTCGTAATTCATCTCAGGTCAAGAGCAAATCGAGGGAGTTGGCGATAAACGACTTGAGTTCTTTGCGGTGGACGACAGCGTCTAGGAATCCGTGCTCAAGCAGGAATTCGGAGCGCTGAAAGCCTTCGGGGAGTTTCTGGCGGATGGTCTGCTCGATGACGCGCGGGCCCGCAAAACCGATGAGCGCCCCGGGCTCGCCGATGTTGAGGTCGCCCAGCATGGCGAAGCTGGCGGTGACCCCACCGGTGGTGGGATCGGTAAGGACGGAAATGTAGGGCAGCTTTTCGTCATCAAGCCGTGCGAGAGCGGCCGAGACCTTGGCGAGCTGCATGAGGCTGATGGTGCCTTCCATCATACGCGCGCCGCCGGAACAGGAAATGGCGATGAACGGCTGCCGTGTTTCGATGGCGAGCTCAATGCCGCGCGTGACTTTTTCGCCGACCACAGCGCCCATCGAGCCGCCGATGAAGCCAAATTCCATAGCACACATGACGACGGGGCGGCTGTTGAGCTGGCCTTCGGCTGTGATGACGGCGTCGTTCATTCCGAGCTTTTTCTTGGCTTCCCGTAGGCGCGCGGCGTAAGGCTTGGTGTCGACAAATTTAAGTGGGTCGGTGGAGGTCATACCGGCGTCGTGCTCGGTCCAGCGGCCGTCGAGAAGCATTTCCAGGCGCTGCTTGGAATTCATCTTGAAATGAAATTGGCACTTGGGGCAGACGAAGAGGTTCGTTTCAAGGTCCTTGCGGAAGACGATGGTGCGGCAGGACTCGCACTTGACCCACAACCCTTCAGTGCGCACGCGGCGCTCTTCGGGCGGGGTGGATTGTTCGATCGATTTTTTGTCGCGCTTGAACCAGGCCATGGAGAAAGTTTGTAAGTTTTCAGTTATAAGTTCTCAGCTAAGAAAAAAGAACGAAACGGCTGATGTATTCGGTTTTGGCAACTATAGCCACCAACATCCACCCGGCTAATAGTCGATCCCCCGTTGAGCCAGTATACCCTTGGTGTAGGGGTGTTTCACCTCGCGCATCTCGGTGACGAGGTCGGCAAGCTCGACAAGCTTGGGATGGGCGTTGCGGCCTGTGCAGATGACGTGGACGCGCTCCGGGCGGTTTTTCAGCGCTTCCACCACTTCGTTGGGGTCGAGCATTTTGTAGCTGATGGTGTAGTTGATTTCGTCGAGGACGACGAGGTCGTATTTTCCGCCGTAGATGGCCTCACGGCCTGCTTGCCAGCATTCTTGCGCGAGCTTGATGTCCGCAGGATCGGTTTCGGCTCCGCCGATTTTGACGAAGCCGCGGCCCATCGGGCGAATTTCAAATTTATCGTCGCCAAGCATTTTGGCGGCGTCGAGCTCGCCATAGTGCCACGAACCTTTTATGAACTGGACCATCATGACGCGCAAGCCTTGGCCCACGGCGCGGAATGCCGTGCCGAGCGCGCAAGTGGTTTTGCCCTTGCCAGGCCCGGTGTAAACGATGAGCAGTCCTTTTTCTTCCGGCATGATTTGGCGACTCGGTGAACTCTCAAGCGCGTAGAAAGCATTAGAGTTTGCGGAGTCTGATGCCAAAGGTCAAGTTGCAGCGGGAAAACTAGGCAAGCTGGAGGCGCTTCACGAGTTCTTCAGCGGTCGCCGAGATGCGCGTTCGTGAACTGGAGGAGAGTTCGCGGCCCTGCGCTGAATTCTTGTCGCGGAGGACGATCCAGAGGCCAGGGCGGTAGGTTTCGTCGTCGCCCGGGCAAATTGCGCCGGTGAACTGAGCGAGTTCGAGGCTCGAGCCGCTCAGGAGTTCCGTAAGGATGCCGCGAGCATCATCGACGAGATCGCGAAAGCCTTGCGAGACAAGAATGACATCGACATCGCGAGGAGTAGGCTGTTCGAGCTGGTTGAGATCGTAATCGGGCAGCGCCTTTTCCAGGGGGATTTCGATGGTGGCGGAAGGCTGGTCTTTGTCAGCGGCGATTCGAATGGCCATAGTGGATATGGTTTTACACCACGCGGGCTATTTCGGATAGGGGCTGCCGGAGAGAATGGCAAACGCCCGATAAAGTTGTTCCGCGAGCACGACGCGGGCGAGTTCGTGAGAGTAGGTCATGGCGCTGAGGGAAAGTTTGTGTTGAGCGCGCTTAGGAAGGTCATCGGGAAAACCGTCGGCGTCGCCGCACAGGAACACGAGTTCGCGCGTGCCGCGATCGCGGAGCTCGCCGAGCCATTTGGCAAGCGCGTTCGAATCAAGATTCCTTCCGCTCGCGTCAAGAACGACGACGGTGGCTGCGCGATCAGCATCGAGCTTCTTCAGAGCCGCATTACCGTCACGGACTTCGGTGATTTCGATCGGGCATGACCGGCCGATGCGTTTTACATAGTCATCGAGGATGGCGCGCATTTCCGCGCGGCGCGTTTTGCCGAGCATCAGAAGACGAATTCTCATGTCAGTCTTATGTCATCCGAAAAGAGATCCCTCATCGCATCGCCCCTCGGGATGACCATCCTTGTCGGATGGTCATTTCAAACCATACTTCTTGCGCTTTTCGAGAAGAGTTTTGCGGCTGATGCCGAGAGCCTCAGCGGAGCGGCTGATCTGGTAATGGGTGGCTTCGAGGGTGGCGGCGATGACTTCGCGCTCTACTTCCTCGAGGGTTCGGAGGCCGGCAACCGGGCTGGCAGAGCTGGGCGCTGCGGCGCGCACATTCTCTGGAAAATCTTCGGGCTCGAGAAGCTCAGGCCCAGGGGCAGTGCCTCGGGGATGCGAGAAAACCACCGCCCGCTCGAGAGCATTACGAAGTTCGCGGACATTCCCGGGCCAGGTGTACGCCATAAGCATCCGGCGAACCGAATCGCTCAATTGTGCCTTGGGGCGCGAGTGGACAGCCCGAAGGGTCGCAAGAAGATGATCGGCGAGAGGCAGGATATCGGCGCGGCGCTCGCGAAGCGCGGGAACCGCGAGTGACAAAACATTCAGCCGGAAATAAAGATCTTCCCGAAAGTTGCCGGATTTTACCGCAGCGGGAAGATCAACGTTAGTGAGAGCGATAAGGCGCGCTTCGATGCGCAGCGTTTCCGTTCCGCCAAGGCGTTCAAACGTGCGCTCCTGCAAAACTCGGAGAAGTTTCCCTTGTGCTCCGGACGAAAGCGCGGCGACCTCATCGAGAACAATGGTGCCATTGCCGCCCATTTCGAAGCGGCCGAGTTTGCGCTCCACCGCGCCGGTGAAAGCGCCGCGCTCATGGCCGAAGAGCTCGCTTTCGACAAGCTGCGCCGGAAGGCTGGCGCAATCGATTTTCAGGAACGGAGCGTCGCGGCGTGGACCAAGTTCATGGACCAGGCGTGCAAGATGGTCCTTGCCACTGCCGCTTTCGCCGGTGATCAAAAGAGTGGCGGGAGCGACCGCGACCTTCTGCGCGAGTTCAAGAAGACGTTGTGATGCGGGATCCGCGGAGATCCACGGCAATCGTTCAGCGGTCATTGCCGCGAACGGCCGCTTTGTGGCCGGTTGGAAACGGCTTCGCCGGAGAAGTGTTCGTGGCCGAACTGCGAACGGGGCAGGTCTCGTTCAGAAGGGCTTTCAGGCTGGTCGGCAAGTTCAAGCTTGGGAGCCATACGCCAGAGGCGCTCGAGATCGTAATAGCGCCGGGCCTGCTCGCTGAAAACGTGTACTACAAAGCCGCCGAAATCCAGCAGCGCCCATTCTGCGGAGCGATGTCCCTCGCGATGTTCGGGCGAGCGGCCAAGATTTTTATGGAGTTGGGCCTCGATTTCGGTGCAGATGGCTTGGACTTGCGGCGTGCTGAAGCCCGTGCAGACGATAAAGTAATCTGTGAACGCGCCCGCCGCCGTGAGGTCCAGCACAGTGATGCCCGCGGCTTTCTTTTCTTGTGCGGCTTCTACGGCGAGGCGGACGCCCTGTGGCAAGGATTCCAATTTCATTTGAGATTCCGATATAGGCCCTGTTTGAGAATGTATTCCTCGACACGCGCGGATACAAGCCCATGGATGGACTGGCCAAGGTGCGCCTGTCGCCGCACATCAGTAGCGGAAACATCACTGGAGACATTTTCGAGCAAATAAATCGTGGACTTGTGAAGGTGCGCGACAACCTGGGAAGGCGGATCGGCTTCTTTTCTTTCGTCCGCGCGAGCAATCAAGTCCGGCGGGATAACCAGGCGCAGCGCTTCCGGGCGAATTCCAGGGCGATTGGCGATGATGAAATCGCAGAGCGTGAGCAGCGTTTCATACTCCTTCCACATGGGGATGTCCAGGAAGGCGTCGGCGCCAATGATGAAAGAAAGCCGGTCGCTGTGGTAAACGTGGCGGAAATAGCGCACGGTGTCCACGGAATAGTGAAGTTGTGTGCCGCTGAAGTCCTCGCCGGCTTCGGCAAGCGAAGGAACGAAGTGCGGATGCTCGGTGCAAGCGAGCGAGACCATCGCAAAACGGTGCGGAAACGGAGCGAGGTGCTGCTTCAGCTTGTGCGGCGGACGGCTAGCGGGAATGAAATGAATTTCGTCGAAATTAAAACGCCGGTCGGCGGCGCGAGCGACAGAAAGGTGGCCATTGTGGATGGGGTCGAAGGAGCCGCCAAAAATCGCGATACGTCGAGGATGATGCTTTGCGGCGGTGCGGTGCGCTTGCGCTACGGTCAATGAGGCTCCCAAGAAAGCATTGTCGGCTCGAACCAGGTCATGGTTGGGCACGACACAACCAATTCTCTCACGAAT
>MNDE01000086.1 GCA_001914785.1 Acidobacteria bacterium 13_2_20CM_57_17
TTTTTTCTCAGCCATGATTTCCCCTAGTTACCGACGGGGCTCGGTGTAGAGCCTCTCGATACGATTTTAGATGCGGGCGTGCCGGAAAGGGTGCGCGAAAGTATAAAAGTTGCTAGCATGAAATCTTAGTATCCAACACTCACATTCTACCAATGGTTGCACCCTCGTTGCAAGCAGCATATAAATTCATTATGTTCAATAACTTACGGTAAGAATGCTCAGAGAAGCTTAGCCAGTCTGTTTTTTCCTTCGTCACCCCGACGGCTAGTTGCTTGGCGCCTTTCGCTCCTTCGCACCAAATGTGCTCAAAACATACTTCTCCGCCTCTTCGCGAGTCGCAACCTGGCCCTCCAGTTGGGCATCCTCCAGGGCCCGAAGAATTCGAGAAAACAGAGGGCTAGGCCGAAACCCCATAGTCTGGAGGTCGTCTCCCGTTAAGAGACGTTCCGGGCGCACCTGCTCCGGAGGGGTCACTTCCAGGAACCGACAGACGAATTGATAGGAATCGAGGTGGCGGTGGCTGGAAAGACAGTCGAGCCGATGCAGCGTCAGATGTTCCTCGAAGCGCGGAAGCCGCACAAATTTCTTGAGCGTTGAGGCGCGCATTTCCTCGACCGCTCCGAATTTCATATGATTGTCCACCAGCGCAACGATCTGCTCCGTTTCCTCGTTGGAGAAACGCAATCGCCGGCAGATCGTTTCGGCCATGCGCACCCCCACTTCCACGTGATGGTTGAAGCGAATACGGTCCCCCGTCTCTGCGGCAGATTGGAACGTCGGGGGCTTGCCGACGTCGTGGAGAAGAACACCCCAAGCCAGCGTCGGGGACGCGTCCTTGGGCAAACCTTCGAGCATCATGCGCGTGTGAATCCACACGTCGCCTTCGGGGTGGTATTGCGGCGGCTGCTCGACGCCTTTCATCGCTCCAATTTCTGGAAGCACCTGTTGGAGCAGCCAGGTTTCATCCAGCAATTCGAACGCCTGCCGGGCCGCGCCCTCGGTGAGCATTTTCGTAAGTTCGTCGCGGAGGCGCTCGGAAGAAACCTGGTGGATTTCGGCCACATGCCGGCGTATCGAACGAAACGTTTCGGCTTCGATTTCGAAGCCAAAGCGCGCGGCGAAGCGCACTGCGCGCATCATGCGGAGTTTATCTTCTGTGAAGCGCCGGTCCGGCTCGCCGATGGCTCGAATCACGTGCGCCTTGAGATCGCCCTGCCCGCCGACGTAGTCGAGCACTTCGCCGGTGCCGTGGCGCATCAGCAGGCCGTTGATGGTAAAGTCGCGGCGCTGCACGTCTTCTTGCGGCATCTTCGAATAAACCACGCTGTCCGGGTGCCGGCCATCGCTGTAACCAACGTCCGAGCGGAAGGTAGCCACTTCGACTTTCAGTCCGTCGCGCGGAATCAAAATCACGCCGAACTGCGCGCCAACCGCAACGCTGTCCGGGAATAGCGCTACTACTTGTTCCGGCGTGGCATCGGTTGTTACGTCGTAGTCGGCGGGCTCGCGGCCAAGCAGCAGATCGCGCACACATCCGCCAACAAGCAGCGCCTGGTAGCCGTTGCGGCGGAGCGTGTCACAAATCGAGTTGGCCATTTCGCGTGGCGTCACGCTGTGATTATGCGACAGACGGGGTCGCGAAGGGAAAGACGTGTATTCGAAGTTCCGCTGGAGCTACCGGCTGCGGAAGACTAGGCAGGTAATGTCGTCGGACTGGCGCGTGGCGCCGACAAACTCATCCACGCGCTTCATCAGGAATTGAAATGTTTGCGAAGCGTCCCAATCAGGGAGGCTGCGGATGGCTCTGAGCCAGCGCTCGTTTCCGAATTCCTCGCCCGATTCGTTGAATGCTTCGACGACGCCATCGGTGAAGAAAATCAAAGCGTCGCCCGGTTTGAGCTCCAGGGACGCAGTCTCGTAATTGGCCGCGCTTCGGATGCCGAGGGGCACGCCGCCAACTTCCAGCGTTTCGACTGCGCCATTTGCACGGCGAAGGATCGGTGCGTTGTGACCGGCGTTTACGTACGTCAGCTTCCGCGACGCGACGTTGTATTCACCAAGAACCGCGGTCGTGAAGCGCAAGCCATTCAGGCTGTGCGCGCAGGCGTAGCGATTCAGCCGCGCCACTAAATCCGCGAGCGGAGCGTTTTCTACGGCGATGGTCCGCAGGCTTGCCTGCAGCGTCGCCATCAGCAGCGCTGCCGGAACGCTCTTGCCGGCAACATCGGCGATCACCACCATCAGCTTCTCGCGGTCCTCCGGATCGGGATAGAATGCGTCGTAATAATCACCGGCTACGGAATTCTGCGGACGCGTTGCGAAAGCGATGTTCGCGCCCGCGACTTCCGGCGGCTGCGAAGGCACCAGCCAGGTTTGAATCTCCCGCGCGATTTCCAGGTCGCGTTTCATCGTGACCTTGTCGGCCAGTTCCAGAGAAAGCAGCAGCACGAAGAGCATCACGGCAATCACTTCGAAATTCTTCTGGGAATTGATGGCAGACAAGGCCAGCATGACGAAAGCGAGGAGCAGAAGGACGCGGCGGGCGGGAGACATTTTCAGAAGCAGCGCCCAGAAAAATTGCTTCGCTACGTGAAGCGGCCGGCGCCAGGGTGAAAGCTTGTGAATTTCTTCCCAGTCGACGTCGCGGTCATAGAAGCTGTAGCTGGAGCGCGCGTCGGCGGCGAACTGCGACCAGAGATCATCAATCTGGCGGCCTTCGCTGACGCGTTGCCAGAAGTGGCGCAGGCGATCCATTCCGTGGAGCCGGGGAGTTGCAGAACTGACGCCGGGCGTGGGGGAAGCGCTCATAGATGATGGTTTCTCGGAAGATAAAGTATAGGACATTCGGCGGCTATGCGCTGGGAGTTACGAATCGTCGCGATCGTGACCGGATTCGTCGTGGCGTAGCGAGCCGCCAAATTGTACTTTGCCGAAGCCAAAACGGTCGCGGAGACGGTCCGCTGCGCTGGTGAGTTTTTCCAGCTTGGCGCGGCGTTCGGCGTCCAGCAAATCGAGTTGCGCATTACCGTGAGTCAGCCCGCTGAGGCTGACTCCAAGGAGGCGGACTTTTCGCGTCACGTCGCGATGGATTCGAAAAAGTTCCTGAAACACGGCAAAAATATCGGAATCGAGCCGCGTCGGTTCTCCCAGAGTCTTGGAGCGCGTGTGCGTGTCAAAGCCGGCGTAGCGAATCGTCAACGTGAGCGTGCGCGTGGCGAGACCGGCTTCGCGCAGGCGCTTGCAGGCTTTCTGCGAGAGATGGCTGAGCATGGCGGACAAAGCGTCCACGTCGTCGGTGTCTTCGCCAAACGTGTGATTGTGCGAAATCGATTTTGGCTCGGCGTCAATGACAAATTCGTAGGAATCGCCGCCGCGCGACTTGCGGTATAGCGCCGTTCCCCACTGGCCGAAAATGCTTTCCAGTTTTTCCTGGGACATGGCCGCGATTTGCTCGACGGTCTGAATGCCTAAGGCGCGCAGCGCGCGCTCCGTGACTTCACCGATGCCGGGAATCTTTCTCACCGGCAGTTTTGCAAGAAAGCGCTGCTCGCTGCCTGCGGGAACCCACACAAGGCCGCGCGGCTTGGCTTGATCAGAAGCGACCTTGGCAACGAGGCGCGTCGTGGCGAGTCCGCCGGAGCAGGGCAGCGAAGTATCGCGCGTGATTTGCCGCAGCAGGTTGTCCGCGGCGGCGAGCGGCGGTCCGTGCAATCGTTCGGTACCGGCGAGATCGAGATAGGCTTCGTCGATCGAAACCATTTCGACGACGGGAGAAAACTTCGCGAGGATCGTCGCGACGCGGTCGCTCCACTCGCCGTATTTTTCGTGATGGCCGTCCAGGAAAATGGCGTGCGGACAAAGCCGTCCCGCAGTGCGCAGCGGCATCGCCGAATGAATGCCGTATTTCCGCGCTTCATAGCTCGCCGCGGAAACTACGCCGCGCTGGTCCGGACGCCCGCCGACGACAACCGGCTTGCCACGAAGCTCGGGCCGATCGAGCAATTCCACGGAGACGAAAAACGCATCCATGTCCACGTGGAGTATGGACGCCGTCGCCTCGGCCGATCGCTCATCAAGTGGTCCATGCTTGGCTCGAAATCGCGCCAGGTCCGGCATGCTATTCGGTGGCCTCCTCTGAACTGTCTCCACTAAGGTCTGATACAGATCGACCATTCTTGTCAAGCGAAGTAGAATTCGGCAGGAAAGAGGCGGATCGGGAGGTCAAGTGGTCTCTAAACGCAAAATCTTACTCTCTCGCATAGAACGATATGTCCTAAATGAACTAAAACCCAGGCTTCGCATGGATCTTCGGAGTCTCAGGATCGTGAAAGAGGCCGATATTGAAACTTGTGCATACTACCATCTCCGTCGTTACCTAAAGAGGGATCCGAGATGGACGATCCTTGCTCGTTTCTTTGCAAGGAGGACGGGGCATTACATTGACCTGGTCATCTTTCGCAATTTAAAGCCTCGGCTCGCAATAGAACTAAAGTGGAATCGGCGAAAGATTGTCGAAAAGGACCGAGAGAGTCTAAACAAGGCCCTTAAGCGGCTAGGGGGATTTGGGGCGAAAAAGGCCTATGCCCTGACAGTTCTTCGGAACGAGGACGACTACCAGAAGTCAGTGAAAACGAGCAAAGAAAAATTTCGGTTACACGAAATTCGCGTTGGCTTGCGATGGCCACCGCAAAGAATCAAAGTCTGGGAACGAAAGCGCAAACAACTACAGCAGAAAATGGAGCCGGGAAATACTTAGGTTCTAAGCCAGGGTGAATGCGAGTGTCTTACCGATTTTCCAGCTTCTTCCGGCGTTCGCGTCGGTATCGCTTGATTTCCCTGATTATGTCGCCCATGGTCATTCGATCTAGTCCTTCGTTCTTCGCTTTTAGGCGGATCTCGTCGACGATGGAAATTCGTTTCGTGAAATCCTTGGCCTTCTGCTTGGCTTTTGTAACAGGAGTTTTCGATCTAGCTGACTTGCTCATGTTTTGACCTACCGGATTCCACGTCTTTCCCATATTACTGTACGAGGTTGAGTCGCACTGTTCAATTTCGTTCGGCGGCGAGGACACGGGGGATGCCGGCGAGATCATTGGTGACGCCGACGTTTGTCCATGTCGTTGCGTCGAGGAGCGGCTGAACAGCGGGCAAACTATTGTGGCCGAGTTCGAGGACGAGAATGCCGCCGGGCTTGAGATGCGCGGCGGCTTGTGTGATGAGATCGGCGTAAAGTTCGTAGCCTTCTTCGCCGCCGTAGAGAGCAATTTCTGGTTCGTGATCGCGGACTTCGCGCATGAGCGTTGTGGCCTCTAGGTGGCCGACATATGGCGGGTTGCTGGCGATGAGATCGAAGAAACGTGATCCGTGTTCCGTGATCCGTGACCCGTGAAGTCCGGAGTTCGAGCCTTCTGGTCGTAGGGGCACGATATATCGTGCCCCTACAGTGGAAACTTTATCGAGCAAGCTACATTCGAGGAAGTGGACACGATCGGAAACGGAATGGCGTTTGGCGTTGCGGCGGGCGACGGCGAGCGCTGCGCATGAAATGTCGGTGGCGTAAATCGTTGCCTGAGCCAATTCTTTGGCGAGAGCGATGGCGATGCAGCCGGAGCCGGTGCCGATGTCGGCGATTTGCAAGCCCTCGCCGGTGAGCGTTTGTTCGCGGCCGGCGCGAAGTTCGCGGACGGCGAGGCGGTCGAGGGCGACTTCGATAACGTGTTCCGTTTCGGGGCGGGGAATCAGGACGTCGGGCGTTACTTCAAACTCGAGACCCCAGAATTCCTGTTTGCCGGTGAGGTGCTGCGTTGGCTCGCCTGAGGCCCTCCGCGCGATAAGCTCGAAATAGCGCACTGCATCTGCCGCAGAGATTTCCTGTTCCGGATGAGCATAAATCCAAGTTCGGTCGCGGCCGAGAACGTGTAGAAGCAAAAGCTCCGCTGCGAGCGTATAAGAAGGAACCTGCGCTTCGCGCAGTTGGGCGAGTCCTTGCTTAAGTGTTGAGCGGACGTCCGTCATTTCTTCACTGTAGTCGATTGACAAACAGAACAAAGAAAATATAACGCGGAGACGCGGAGTTTTGCGGACAGGTTCTCCGTGGACAGGCATTCTTGCCTGTCCCTGGCCGCAAAGCAAAGAGCAAGACAGACATGAATGTCTGTCCTACTCAGGCGCTGGCAAGTTCTTGCTGGAGGCGCTCGGATTCGTAATGTGAAACGAGTCCATCGACGAGCGGACCTAGCTTGCCTTCCATGACTTCGGTTAATTGGTGGAGCGTCAGGCCGATGCGGTGATCGGTGACGCGGTTCTGCGGGAAATTGTAAGTGCGGATTTTTTCGGAGCGGTCGCCGGTTTTGATCTGGCCGCGGCGCTCGGCGGAGAGAGCGGCCTGGCGCTTTTCCTGTTCCTGCTCGTAGAGACGCGCGCGGAGAACGCGCATGGCTTTGGCGCGATTCTTGATTTGCGATTTTTCGTCCTGCTGGGAAACAACGAGTCCGCTGGGAATGTGCGTGATGCGGACGGCGGAGTAGGTGGTGTTGACGGACTGGCCGCCGGGACCGGAAGAGCAGAATGTGTCGATGCGCAAGTCTTTCGCTTCGATCTTGATGTCTATTTCGTCGGCTTCGGGGAGAACCGCTACGGTGGCTGCGGAAGTATGGATGCGGCCTTGCGTTTCCGTGGCGGGAACGCGCTGAACGCGGTGCACGCCGCTTTCGTATTTCAATTTTGAATAGACCTTGTTGCCCTGAATCGCAGCGACGACTTCCTTGAGGCCGCCGAGCGAAGATGGAGAGCTTTCGAGAACTTCCACCTTCCAGCCTTGCGTTTCCGCGTAGCGCGAATACATGCGGAAAAGCTCGGCGGCAAAAAGAGCGGCTTCGTCGCCGCCGGTACCGGCGCGGATTTCGACGATGACGCTTTTTTCGTCGTTGGGGTCTTTCGGGAGTAGCAGGAGCTTCAGTTCGCGTTCGACGGCTTCCTTGCGGTCTTGAAGATGCTTTTCCTCGTCGTGCGCCATCTGCTTCATTTCGGGGTCTTCTGCTTCGACCAACATCTGATGCGCGCCAGCGAGATCCTTTTCAATTTGCTTGAACTGGCGGTGCTTCTCGACGATTTCCTCGAGCTCGGCGTGCTGCTTCGCGACTTTCTGGTAGCGCGCGGAATCGGAAGCCACTTCGGAAGTCGAAAGCTGTTGCGTCAGCTCGTCGTAGCGAGCGCCAAGCTGGTCCAGCTTTTCAGTAAGGGTCAATGTAGCCATGGCAAATCCTCTTCAAAACGAAACACGAAAATCGAAAGTGGAAAATCGAAAATAGAAAGAATCGCGACGCCCCGAATTCGGAGCGGTAGGGGAGTCAGCTAATAGAAGGCGGCGGCGTACATCGATTTGCTCTGCACTAAGAATAACCCCGATGTCAAATTCGTGCAAATTGGCCGTTCGGGATGGGCCAGTCTTCCGCCAACACGTATGCGCCCCTTTTGTGATAAATTGCGAGCCGTGACGCTGCGCGAATTTTTCCTGGAGAACTTCGCCGGCGACCTGGAATACCATCCGCGTCGCGCAATCGTCTACTTGGCTCTTTCTGCGGCTGCTTTATGTTTTTGGATCTTCTCTTCTCCCGAGATTAAATTCAGAACTACTCCTCTGGTATTTGGTCTCGGCAGCCTCACGCTGCTCCTTAAGGGCATTTTCCTTCTGCGGAAATCATCCGAAGGACTCGGCCTTACTCAATCGGACTTTGACGATCTCTCCGCTACTTCCAGTCGCAAAAGCCTGCCTTCGATTCCGAACCAAGCTGCCCAGATCGTTCAGGATTTCGGCACAGGCCCGCTCCTTCTCTGGCCTCTTCTGAACGTTGGCAAGGATATCGACCACACTTGGATTAATCCGCCGCGCGTTCCCATCTTTCTGACGGGCGCCTTTCTCTTCTCCTTGGGCTGGTTTATCCGGCGTCTTACTTCGGCTCCACCTGAGCATTCGTAGGAGTCGAAGGCGGTATACTACGATGCGGCGGCGACGATGAGCGAAGCGGTGCGAACGATGATGCGGATGGATGCCGAGGCGGCGCAGGAGGCTGCGGCTCAGGCGGATGCCGGATTTCTTTGGGATTTTTGGTATCCGGCGGCGCGGAGTTCGGAGATTCGCGGGCAGAAGCTCGTTACCGCAATGCTGCTCGAAGTGCCGCTGGTGCTGGGCAGAACATCCGAGGGGAAAGTGTTTGCGATGCGGGATTCTTGCCCGCATCGCGGGATTCCGCTTTCTTACGGGCGGCTCGATGGGAAAGTCGTAGAGTGCTGCTACCACGGATGGCGGTTCGATGCTTGCAGCGGGCAGTGCGTGGAGATCCCATCGCTTTCGAGCCAGGACAAGCTGAAAGTGGAGCGCATTTTTGCGGGACATTTTCCTTGCGAAGAGCGGGACGGCTACGTTTGGGTTTTTATGAACGTACCAGGGACGCGAATGCCGGAGAAGATTCCGGCGGCGCCGGCGCTTACCGTTTTCAGCGACAAATACAAAATCACGCATCTTTCCTGCGAGCTGCCTTCGCATATCGACCACGGGATTATCGGACTGATGGACCCGGCGCACGGGCCGTTCGTTCATCAGTCGTGGTTCTGGCGTAAACGAGGAAGCATTCACGAAAAAGCCAAGCAGTTCGAGCCGATTCCCAACGGTTTCCGGATGAGCCGGCATTCACCGAGCACGAACAGCGCGCCGTATCAGCTACTCAAGAAAATTACCGGCGAGCCCGTGACGACGACCATTGATTTCGCGCTGCCGAACATCCGCACGGAGATCGATCAAAGCGGGAAGATGTGGTTTTCCAGCCGAGCGACGGTGACGCCGGTGCAGCGGGATCTTTGCCGGATCGATTTCGTGGCGGCCTGGAATTTGTTCTTTCTGCCGGTTTGGATTTTCCGGATCTTCGGCAATATTTTTCTGCGGCAGGATCAGGAGACGATGATCCAGCAGGCGGAAGGATTGAAGCACAATCCGCGGTTGATGCTGATTGACGATGCGGACCGGCCGGCAAAATGGTATTTCGCACTGAAAGCGAATTTGATCGAGTCGCGGCGGACGGGCGCGCCGATGGTGCATCCGATGGATGGGCCGGTGACCTTACGCTGGCGCTCGTAGGGGGAGGACAGGCAGGAATGCCTGTCCTACTTTGGCCGGTGACGCTGAGATGGCGGTTGTGAACAAGGCGACAGGCAAGAGTGCCTGTCACACTTCGAAAATCGAAAATCGAAAATCGAAAATCGAAAATCGAAAATCGAAAATCGAAGACTCCCTCGAAAGACTGGTTCTGACCTGAAGTCGAAATGAGGGCGTAGCCCCCGGTCATCCGAGGTCATTCGCGCCCCCCACCCCCCATCAATTTGCATGAATATCAAAACAAAGGTTTTACAAAATTTGCAATTCGTAAGTGATTGATTCTAAAGGACGCGATTTTGGTTGATTGGGACTGGCAAACGCCGAAATGGCTGACTGAAAAAAGAAAAGCGGGAGCACGCTCCCGCAGGCCAAACGTAGTTCTCAACAGGGTTAAATATACACAGAATTAGAGAAAAGTCAAGGAAAACTTGGCATGGGTAGCGTCAAGGGTTTTGTGTAAATTCGAAGAAGGGTTTTCTTTCCCAGGAGCGGTTTAAATTCGTGATCACTCCATAGATGATGCGCTCGCAGCTTTCCGGGTTAGTGAAGCTGGATATCGGGCGGGTCCGGCGGCGC
>MNDE01000035.1 GCA_001914785.1 Acidobacteria bacterium 13_2_20CM_57_17
CCGTGCGCCTGGCGCGTCTTGGCATAAACGTGACGCTGCTAGATTCCTCTCCAGCGATGCTGGAGATCGCGAAGCGCGCGGCACGGGAAGCTGGCGTTGACGGGAAGATCGCCCTAAAACACGGCGACGCGGCCGAATTGGCGAACTTGTTTCCTGTGGGATCGTTCGACATCGTTCTTTGTCACAACCTACTGGAACACGTTGACGCTCCAGATGCTGTCCTCTCCGCCGCCGCCCAGGTGCTGCGAAGTGATGCGACCGGGGGCGGGATTGTGTCTGTCCTGGTGCGCAGCCGGGCCGGTGAGGTGCTCAAGGCCGGCATCGTAGCAGGTGATCTGGGAGCGGTAGAAGGCAACCTTACGGCTGTGTGGGGATATGAATCTCTCCTTGGCGGCCGTGTGAGGCTATTTACACTGGACAGCCTGCAAGCCATGACAAAAGGGGCGTCACTCGCAGTGGCTGCCGAGCGCGGCGTACGCGTCATTTCGGATTACTTGCCGCCGCAAGTCTCCCGCCGCGAGGAGTACGAGCGAGTTTTTGAGCTGGAGCGTAAGCTGGGCAGTCGACCGGAGTTTGCTGCGGTCGCGCGATATATACAGATAATCGCTCGCCATTCCAATGGGTCATCGACCGAGGAAACGGGATAATGACGCAGGCCGACACTCAGTCCGCTTCGCACTCTGCGTTGGTCCGGCCTGCTGCGACTGGAGGATTTGCGCTCGGCCTCGGGCTGACCAACGAGTGCAATCTGGCTTGTTCTTTCTGCTACCGCGATCCGGCGAGGACTGACCGCCTTAGCCTCGAGCAGGTGCGATCCGTGATGGGAAGCCTGCCGGTCCGCTCCGTTAATTTGGGCACCGGTGAAAACGGAATGCACCCGCAGTTCAGAGAGATTTTGGCCTACCTCCGCACTCAGTCGGTGAAACTCACCATCACCTCTAACGGTCACAGCGCGGCAATGCTCACAGATGACGAGCTTCGAGCCTTTCACGATGTCGAGTTCTCCCTGGATTATCCCACCGAACGTGAGCAGGATGCCCAACGCGGTTCCGGCAATTGGGCGCTGGTCCATGATCAAGCAGCACGCTGCGTCCGGTTGGGGATCCCTGTCACCTTCATCGCTGTAATGATGAAGTCGAACTATCTGCGCCTTGCCGAAGTGGCGCGCGTGGTCAAGCGCTACCAGGCGCCGCTGCGCCTCAACGTTTACCAAGCCGTGCGTTCTGACCTATTTGCCTTGAGCTACGAGGAGTACTGGCGAGGCTTTCGCGCCCTATTTGAGCAAACCGACGTGATTGCTATTGGCGAGCCGTTGGTTCGAGCAATGGCGGGTTTACCCCCAAGGGTCGGAGGTTGCGGAGTAAGTACAGTGCGGGTTACGCCGCGCGCTACTTCTCAGCCTTGCGTCTACTGGCCGGGGGCTGGGGAACCTCTGGCGATCCTGTTGTCGCTCCGCTCAGGAGTTGTAGAAACTGCTCCCTTTGTGGAGGCGCGCACCACGCCAGAGGCGTGCCGCTCCTGTGTTTATCTGGAGTCTTGCTCTGGCGGTTGTGCGGGGCGGCGCCGCATCCAGAATGCTTTGGACCAGCCGGACTTCTATTGCCCAATTGTCCGCGGAGAAGCCCAAAAGCTGGAAATCCGCATGGCTCCCGCTCGCGAGCTCCCCAAAGGCGAAAGCGCATGTACGACTATCGTGATTGCGCGTGATTGAGATGGCTGGGTTGCGCGTGAATATGTACTGATGAGGCCGCAACCTTAAAGAAAGTTTAGGATCGAAGACTGGGAGGATCATGATGACAACAACCACGACACAACCGCGAGACAACACATCCCAGGTAGTCAGCCAACCCGGTGCGGCAAACGGCTTGGCATTGGTCCGCATGACAATCGGTGCGATGTTCGTGTGGGTCTTCTTCGAGAATTTAGGGAAGGGCGGCTACACCCCGGCGGGCTACGCAGGGGTAATCAATTACTATATCAAGTCAAGCCACTCACCGGTGGCGTGGAAGTGGGTTATGGGATTGATGGCAAGCCATGCGGCCATGGCAGCTCCCATGCAGGCTGCGACGGAGATCTCGCTGGGAATCCTGCTGGTCATTGGTCTACTTACGCGTCCAGCCGCCTTTGTCGCATTCCTCTTCCTTGCCAGCCTATGGGTTTCGGAATGGGGTACGTCATGGGTTTGGGAATTGCTGGTTCCGGTGATCGCATCGCTCGGACTCGCGGTGGGACGCGCAGGTCGTGCCTGGGGCATTGACGCGTTGCTGGCACGGCGGCGCCCCGCGTCCCCTTGGTGGTGATGAGGGAATCTGCGTGCGAGTATCGGTCATCATTCCTACCCATAACGAGGCGCAGGCCATTGGTCGTGTGCTTGCCGATCTGCCTTCCAATCTCGTCACGGAGGTCATCGTTGTCGACAGCAATTCGACCGACGGAACTCCCGATCTCGCCCGAAAGATGGGGGCACAGGTCATCCAGGAACCTCGCCGAGGATACGGGCGCGCTTGTTTGACAGGGCTTGCGAATACGCAGAATCCTGATGTGATTGTTTTCCTCGACGGAGACTACAGCGACCGCCCTTCGGAGTTGCCGATTATCTTGGCTCCGATCATCGAGGGGCGCGCTGACATTACGCTCGGTTCGCGCTTCGGCGGTAAAAGCAACTCCGGTGCGCTACCGTGGCACCAATCATTCGGCAACCGCCTCGCCGCCGGCCTGATCAGGCTCTTGTACGGCGTGAGGGTCAGCGACCTCGGTCCGTTTCGCGCCGGCCGCGCAGATGTGCTGCGGGCCCTCGCCCTTGAAGAGGCTACCTACGGCTGGGCGGTGGAAATGATCGTGAAAGGTGCCATCGCGGGATTCCGCATCGTGGAAGTCTCGGTGAGCTACCACCCGCGCATTGGAAAATCCAAAATCAGCGGCACGGTGAAGGGCACGATAGGAGCGGCGTGGTTCATCCTGAGCCGGATCGTGCGCTATTATTTTCTGCGTCGAAGGGCGGGAACGCCGCGACCGGCGTAAGTCCCGGGACCAATCTCTGATGGAATCCTCTGGCCAGACCGCTGTGTGTTTGTCTCACCCAAACCGCACGTTAGTCATTATGGCGAAAGCCCCAAAGCCCGGCATGGTCAAGACCCGTCTCACTGAGAGCCTTCCTTCTCCTGCAGTGACAGCGCTGTATCGCTGCTTTTTAGAAGACACCCTCGCGTTGGCAAAGTCATTGACGAGCGTGGAGGTGGCAGTGATGTGCCCTGAGTCGGATCAGGACGAATTGGCGCACCTATTAGGTAATACAGTGCAGGTCGTGGCGCAAAAAGGCGAAGGTCTCGCGGCAGGACTCACCTCTGTTTTTCGACATTTCACTGCCGCCGGCCGACAGCGCGTCATCGCATTCAATAGCGACAGTCCACACCTCGCGCCGTCTGTTCTGCACAGCGCGTTCGAAATACTCATCACGCATGACGTGGTTGTCGGGCCAACCCACGATGGAGGCTACTATCTGGTTGGCGCCAAGGCTGTCCACCCGACGCTCTTCGAAAGCGATCGAATGGGAACGAGGAGTGCGCTCGATAGATTGCTGACGCGCGCGAAGGTCCTCGAACTTTCAACCGGCTTCACGGAACCCTTCTATGACATCGACGTCGCAAACGACTTGATTCTTCTGGCTCAGGAATTGCAACTCGCTCCCGCGAAGGCCCCAAGGACTGCGGGCTGGTTCAGCGAATGGCAGCAAGCAGTCGCGCAACTTGGCCATTGAATGGGAGGCCCGTGAAACTCTCGCCCTCGCACAGGCTATACGGACTCGGCGCCATCTTGCTTGTGGCCCTGACGATCTGCTCGCGCAACTTCAGCCGCATAGGTGAACCGTCATTTTTCATTCCTCTGGCTCTCGCTGGCGTCGCGTATCTCCTAGCCATCCGCGAGCTCTTTTGCGCGCCAGAATTTCCAAATCGCGTCATCGTCTTCGGTCTCGCACTGTCTGCTCTGTGGCATTTTCAATTCCTGCGAATGCCACCGGGTTTAGACGACGACATTCATCGATATGTCTGGGACGGCCGCGTGCAGCGGCTCGGCTATAACCCCTATATCGTGGTTCCGAGCGACCCGGCACTTGCCGGCTTGCACACATCGGAGACGCGTACGCTGAATAATCCGGAGGTGCCGAGCCCCTATCCAGCGGGGGCGCAGCTATTCTTCCGCGCGGTAACATCGATTCACGAGTCTACATTTGCGCTGAAAGTAGCATTTGTAGTTTGCGATTTGGCGATTGTGTTTGTGTTGCTCGATGTCTTGCGTGGTACGCGGCAAGGAGCGCACTGGGTTCTGGCTTATGCCTGGCACCCGCTGCTCGCCATGAACGTGGCGGGCAGCGGTCATATCGACATTGTCGGCGTGCTGTTGCTGTTGGTATCCGTCGCCGCGCTGGCGCGCCGCTGGCGTGCGGTTGGTGTCATGGCATTTGGGCTGGCTGTTTCAGTGAAATTGCTCCCGATTGTACTGTTGCCACTCTACTGGAGGCGTGTTCGTATGCGCGACGCCGCGCTGGCGGCAATCGTGGTCGGACTCCTATACGTACCATTTTTCAACCACGGGCGGATTCCGATCGGCTCGCTCGGCACTTACGTACAGAGATTCCGCTTTAATGATCCGGTTTTTGTAACACTCGAGCGAGTCACGGCTCCACAGGTTGTGGCTGGGCTCGCGGTTCTCGTTGGCATCGTTACTGCGATCTGGATGAGAAGAAAGTCCGCGGAAGCGTCTTCCGATGCCCCTTCGGATGCGTTTGCCTGGCCAATGGCGGCGTCGCTTTTGTGCGCACCGGTTGTATATCCATGGTACATGCTGTGGATGCTGCCGTTCATGAGGTCGATCTCAACGGTGCCGATCATGATCTGGACTTTGAGCATTATTCCTACGTATTATGTCTGGCATCTGCGCACGCTTGGACGGCCATGGTTAGTTCCTGACTGGATTATGTTGCTGGAATACGGATCCGTGGCAATAGCTGCTGCCATCATCACTTTGCTGCGGTTCACGCGGTCGACCGCCCGACAATGCCCAGCGGACCAGGCACAGTGAAAGCAACTTCACCACATGAGACTTCGTTTCATTCACTGAGGAGGACATCCATGACAAAGTTGCGCCGTTCCATGACGATCTGCTTCCTATTTTTTGGGGTGCTGGTCTTTGCGGCACCCTCCTGGGCACAGACACGCCCACCCGAAGTCGAACAACTTGCCAAAGCCTATGGGCTGGATTCCTACGGGCAAATTGAGGCGGTGCGCTATACGTTCAACCTCGATCTACCGGCTTTGAAAGTGAATCTCTCCCGTACCTGGACTTGGGAGCCCAAGACCGGCCAGGTCATTTACGAGACAAAAGACAAGGATGGCAAGCCAGTCAAGGTTACCTACAACAGGTCACAGCTCAACAGCGCGCCAGCCAATGTGAAAGACGAAATTGAGCCCGCTTTCGTGAACGACAATTATTGGTTCATCTTCCCTTTCCACGCGTACTGGGACACCAGCGCCAATGTGACGGTCAAGGACAAGCAAAAATTGCCGATTGGACAGGGTACGGCAAAGCTGGTGTCGGTGAAATACCCGGCGGAGGTTGGCGGTTACACGCCGGGGGACACTTGGGATCTGTATGTCGGGAAGGACGGACGAATTGTACAGTTCTTCTATCATCGGGGTGGGCCCAAGAAGCCGAGTCTCCTCCCAGCAACTTGGGGGGGCTACAAGAAGGCTGGCCCTCTGCTAGTCTCAACGGACCATCGCGGAACGGCGGACGGCAAGCCGGCGCGAATTTTCTTTACGAATGTGGCCGTCAAACTAGTGGGCTCGGACAAGTGGATGGACGCGCAATAGGGAACGCGCGACTCGTTCCGTCCATCGACGTCGTTATACTGCTTCATCGTGGAATGAAGATTATTTCTAACCGAGCGCGGCGATGTGATCGGTCAAGGGCATGACGGAAGATTCGACTCCTCCGATCCTCGGCCATGTGCTGGATCAACCGTCCGCATTCACCCCCAAGAACTTGATTGAAGATGTGCGCCGAAGTCGGCAGATTCCGATCGGAATCGTTCCTTCCGTGTGCATCCTGGAGTTCGATGGAGATATCACCGACTCGCTGGTTCGAGATGGCATAGCCAAGCCCTTCGGGCCTTGGGCGTGTTTTCACACCTCGATGTTCGCGATGGATCTTGAAGGTGTTACCTGCGGAATCATAGCGCGAACCATCGGCGGACCCTACGCGGTGCTGATTGCCGAGCAGCTCCAAGCCGCGGGGGCCAAACTCATCATCGGGCTGACCTCGGCCGGCCGCGTGTCTCCCGATTTACCGCTCCCGTGTCTCGTGGTGGCAACCAGCGCGATTCGTGACGAGGGAACTTCTTATCACTACCTGCCTCCAGACAGTGAGGTCGCGTGCAAGTCGCCGGTGGTTCCGCTTCTCGAGCGGGAGTTGATCGCCACGGGATGGGCCGTCCGCTCTGGTAAGGTGTGGACGACGGATGCCCCTTACCGCGAAACGAAAGCACAACTCAACAAATGGGCCCGGGATGGCGTACTCGCGGTCGAGATGCAGGCCGCATCGCTTTTTGCTTTTGGCGTCGCCAAGCAAGCTTCCGTAGCCTCGGTTGCCATGGTCAGCAATGCCGTCGATCATGCGGGAACGCAGTTCGATACCGGCTCACAGGAGGATGGCCTGCGAGTTCTCAAGGGGATCGCTCGAGCAGCCCAATCTCTTTTCGCCACTGCGTGATCTGTTCAACTCATTCAGTGGCGGCTGGATCGGATTACTAAGCTGCCGCCGGGATCGTTGAGCAGGCCTCGTGTGTACCTCAGGGAGGATTTGGAGCATCATATGCGCCATACCCTTCAGTTGTGAGTCTTCAAGTAAGGAAAGACTGGCAAGGTTCAGACAAGGAATTTCAGCTATGCAAAGCACGATTCGAACTCTGGGCAATAAGAAATCACGCTCTCTTTTTGGAGGGGTGTGGCCCCTTGTGGCTCTGCTCCCAGCGGCTTCGTTGCTATTCTCGGGTTGTCGAAACCCAAACGCTGCTGCTCCTCCACCACCCGCCGAGGTGGAAGTTGCCACGGTGGTGCAGAAAGATGTCCCCATCTACGGCGAGTGGGTGGCTACGCTCGACGGCTACGTCAATGCACAGATTCAACCTCAAGTGACTGGATACATCATCCGCCAGACCTACAAGGAAGGTTCTTTTGTGCGCAAGGGTCAAATGCTCTTCCAGATCGACCCCCGTCCTTTTCAAGCAGTGCTCGATCAAGCCAAAGCGCAACTCGCGCAAGCCCAGGCCCAACTGGGCAAAACTCAACTCGACGTGGACCGAGATACTCCTCTAGCCAAGGAGCGCGCCATCGCCCAGAGCCAATTGGACAACGACGTCCAGGCAAACCTCGCCGCGAAAGCGGCAGTAAAGGCTGCCGAGGCTCAAGTGGAACAGACGGACCTCAACCTCGGCTTCACCAATGTCACGTCATTGGTAGACGGCATCGCCGGAATCGCGCAAGTGCAAATCGGGAATCTTGTCAGTCCAACAGCAGTGCTCACATCGGTCTCGCAGGTGAATCCCATTAAAGCGTACTTCCCGATCAGTGAGCAGGAATACATGCACTTCGCGGAGAGAATTAATTCTCATAACCAACAAGAAGTGCCGTCCGATGCTCCTCCCTTCGACCTAATCCTGGCCGACGGGTCTGTCTATCCTCACAAAGGAACGCTTTTGCTCACCGACCGCCAAATCGACGTGACTACCGGCAGCATCCGCGTGGTTTGCGCTTTTCCCAATCCTAAGAATATTCTCCGGCCCGGCCAGTTTGGCAGAGTGCGGGCGGCAGGCGATGTCCGGACCGGGGCTCTGCTCGTGCCGCAAAGATCGGTCACGGAACTTCAAGGAAGCTATCAAGTTGCCGTAGTAGGGAACGACAACAAAGTGAGCATCCGGCCTGTCAAAGTCGGGGAACGTGTGGATGCGATGTGGATCCTGGAAGGCGGCGTCAAGCCAGGCGAGCTTGTGATTGTGGAAGGCCTGCAAAAGGTCCGCGACGGTGCGACTGTCAAAGTTAAGCAGCCCACCACTCCCAAAAAAGGCGGCTGATTATGTCTAGATTTTTTATCAACCGCCCCATCGTTGCGATGGTAATCGCCATCCTGATGGTGATTGTGGGCGCGGTTACTATTACCAGTCTTCCCGTGGCCCTCTTTCCTGATATCGCACCACCCGAGGTTCAAGTTGTCGCCACGTATGTCGGTGCGGATGCGCAAACCATCGAGCAATCCGTGGCAACGCCAATCGAACAGCAGATGAGCGGCGTTGACAATTTGAACTACATGTATTCGCTGAACTCCACGGCCGATGGCGTAATGCGGCTCATTGTGGACTACGACGTCAAGACCAATCCGAACACGGACCTCATCCTCACCCAAATACGAGAAACGCAGGCAGCGTCACAGCTTCCGAGCGATGTCACCAATTTTGGCGTCACCGTGCAGAAGACCGTGACGGCCCCTCTGATGCTGGTCACGTTGTACTCGCCCAATGGCACCTACGATGCGCGGTTCCTGGCTAACTATGCCTACATCAATCTTGCCGATCAAATCACACGCTCGTACGGGATTGGAAGTGTCCAGATCTTCGGAGCGGGTCAGTACGCGATGCGGCTTTGGGTCAAGCCCGACCAATTGGCCAAGCTGGCCATCACGGTTCCGGAGATTGTCACAGCAATCCAGTCACAGAACACGGTCAACCCTGCGGGTCAGGTGGGTAGCGAACCTGTTCCGAAGGGCCAGGAGTACACCTATTCCGTCCGAGCTCAGGGCCGCCTGTCATCGCCCGAGGAATTCGGAGAAATTGTTGTACGCGAGTCCCTCGGTGGGGCAATCGTCCGTCTAAAGGACGTTGCACGGGTGGAGCTTGGCGCCCAGAACTACAGCGTTGTAGGTCGCTTGAATGGGAAGCCCGGGGCCATCATCGCCGTATATCAGTTGCCGGGTTCCAACGCGGTGGAGGCTGCCAACGGGGTCAGGAAACTTTTCGCCGATGTGAAAACTCGTTTGCCGAGCGATATGGACTACGTCCTTTCGCTGGACACTACGCGGGCCGTCACGCAAGGCATCAAGGAAATCGTTCTGACCTTAGTCATTGCGATCGTCCTGGTAATCATCGTTGTATACATCTTTCTCCAGGGCTGGCGCGCCACGCTCATTCCTCTACTCGCTGTCCCCGTCTCGCTGGTCGGCACATTCATGTTTTTTCCGATCTTCGGTTTCTCGATCAATACTCTCTCCTTGTTTGGGCTCGTCCTGGCCATCGGCTTAGTCGTTGATGACGCCATCGTCGTCGTTGAGGCTGTTGAACGCCACATCGAGGAAGGTCTTGCTCCCAAAGCAGCAGCCCTCAAAGCCATGGAAGAGATTTCCGGGCCGGTGGTCGGCATCGCTCTGGTTCTTTCGGCGGTGTTCATTCCCACCGCCTTTATACCCGGCATCACCGGCCGTCTGTATCAGCAATTCGCTGTGACGATCGCCATTTCCGTAATTCTATCAGCGTTCAACGCTCTGACACTGAGTCCAGCCCTTGCCGCTTTATTGCTGCGGCCGAGAACTTCCACTGGCGGACTTCTCAAAGCCTTTTTCGGGTGGTTTAACCACGCCTTTGCCAATGCCACAAATGCGTATGTTCGGCTTTGCGGCACGCTCATTCGAAAGAGTGCCATCGCGCTGATTCTGCTGGCTGCTTTTGGCGCCGCAGCCGGCTGGTTTGGAAGCAAAGTTCCTTCCAGCTTTTTGCCCGACGAAGACCAGGGTTATCTGTACATCAATCTGCAGCTCCCCAGCGCAGCTTCTCTTCAACGCACCGACGAAGTCGCCAGGAAAATCGAAAGTGCTTTGGCCGACACACCGGGCGTTCAATACACGACCAGCGTTGTTGGTTTCAGCTTGCTTAGCTTCGTGCGTACCA
>MNDE01000019.1 GCA_001914785.1 Acidobacteria bacterium 13_2_20CM_57_17
TAAGTCTTGCGCGTCTGCCAGTTCCGCCACTCCCGCAGTGGTGGCTCTATTCTACAAGCTTGAGATGCGGAGCTCCAATGGGATTTGGAGCCAGCCGCTACAAAACTGGGAGGTTTTGATACGAATTTCCGGGATGAAACACTAGAACCGGTAGCAGGCCGCGCGAAGGGGCAAGTGTTGGTGCTGGATTCGACGAGGGGGTAGGGGCATAATACCGTCGTCGAGAGTAGAACTGCTTGGCCAGTCTCTCGCCAGGCCGATGCGCCGATGCTAGGCGCGGGCTCCAGCCGACGCTGCGAACGAGGGCAGCGGCATGATCATTCAAGAGCAAGGCGATCATCTGATCGTGATTCGCCAGACGGACCACGCGATTCTGTCGGGGTATTTTGCGCGCGAAGCAGGCAACGAGAATTTTGCCCGGCCCGAGCCCCTGGAATCATTCCAACTTGCCGCCACCGAGCACGACAATGGGTGGAACGAGTGGGAACTCCAGCCGCGCATCGATCCCGTCACCTTCTTGCCGTACAGCTTCATGTCGGTGCCAACGCAGGAGCACATCGACCTCTATCAGCGGGGCATCGAACGCGTTGTAAAAGTGGACCGTTACGCCGGCCTGCTCGTCAGCATGCACTGCGCGGGACTGTACGATCGGACGCGCGCCACCATGCCGGGATTCTCGGCGAAGTATGTAAAGACGCAGGAAGCCGCCGTTGTAAATGATTTCCTGCAAAGGTTGCGGCTGCAACAATTGCGGCTAAAAGTGGACCTGCGGGCGGACCCCGCGACAAAAGATTTTGCGGACGAAAAATGGGTGCAAGCCAACGCGCAGAGGCTCGAAGCGCTGGACCGCCTCTCCCTTTACTTTTGCCTGGGCCCGCTGGGGCCGGCCACGATCGACGCTGTGCCGGCCAATTACCAGGGCAATGAAGTGGATTGGGATCTGCAGCCGGAGGAAAATAACGGAGCTACGCTGGAACCCTATCCTTTCCGCCGCGATCCGCTGGAAATCAGCATTCTGGCGCGGCGAATTCCAAAGGGCCGGTATGCGGACAGTCTAGACCTTCAGAAGGCGCTGGCCCAGGCGCCGTACTTCGGACAGAAATTTACGCTGCGGGCGGGCGGCACACGGATGCAAGCACGCGTCGCCGGCATCTGAACATGCCGGCTGGCGCCCTGCGTTTCAAACGCGGTTAGTCGCTAGACGCCGGTGCGCGTGGCGCGCTCGATTCCTTCCGCGATTCGCATAATGAGCAACGCCAGCTCGAGGAACAAGCGAGTAATCAGAATGCCCACGAACAAAGACACGATTCCCGCGACGAGATTGATTAGCGCATCCGCAGGAGATTGCTGATAACCGAGCACCACGCGAGCGACGACGAAGATGCCACCGCCGATGATGCCGATCACATACAGCAGCTTGACGAGATTGCGAAGGAGCGAATGATGGAATGCGAAATCGAATAGTCCCGCAAAGAAATTCTTTTCTTCGGGCATGCGGCCTCCTAAGCACACAAATTACTTTTGATTGCTGGGGTAATAGAGTTAGTAAAGCCATTCCGCGCTGGAAGTCAAGTGAATCGGCTGCGCCTAATTGGCCATGGAGTCCGTCGCGGGAAATGCACGAAGTCGAAATGAAATGGCAGCAATCCTTTCCTCTTGACAATCCCGCCGGCCACGTACATCTTGGTTGGCTTCGTCGCGCTTCCATGCGAATCGTGTGGAGTCGAAGAGGCGAACTCGCTCACCTATGACCAAGGTTAGGCTCTGTTTTCACGATCGCTGTTTTGATGGCACCGCTTCGGCCGCTCTCTTTTACAGGTTTTATCGCGAGAGATTTGACCAGACAGCGGACTTCGGTTTTACTGGGATGACGCACCGCGCGGCGCAGCCCTGGGAAGCAGGCCTCTTCGACGGCGACGAAAATGTAATTGTTGATTTCAAGTTTTCTAATTCACCGAAAGTGACGTGGTGGTTCGACCATCATCAAAGCGCGTTTCTGACGCCGGCCGACGCTGAACAATTCCGCAAACAGCCTGGTCCGCACATGTTTTACGAACCGGACTATAAATCCTGCACCAAGCTGATTGCCACCATCGCGAAGAAAAAATTTGGGTTCGATATCAAACCGCTTGCGGACTTGATTCATTGGGGAGACATCATCGACGGCGCGCAATATCCCACGCCGCAATCAGCCGTCGAGCTCGCGGAGCCGGCGACGCAACTGGCGTTGGTGATCGAAGCGGCGCCGGAAAATGGCCTGCCGGCAAAGATTATTCCGGAACTGGCGTACCGTCCGCTGAGCGAAATGGTGAAGCTGCCGCTGGTGGCCAAACATCTGGGACCGCTTCTCGAACGGCATCGCAAATCGATTGAAATCCTGCGTGAGCGCATCGAGGCTCGCGACGGCGTTATTTTTTTTGACGTCAGCGACCTGGATCTTGAGGGCTACAACAAGTTCATTCCATACCTGCTGCACCCGGAATGCGTGTATTCCGTCAGCGTTAGCGCTTCCGCGGTGCGCGCGAAAGTTTCGCTGGGCACGAACCCGTGGAATCAGGCCGCCGCGAATCAGAACCTGGCTTCACTCGCGGAAAAATTTGGCGGCGGGGGCCATCCGCGCGTCTCTGCAATCTCGTTCGAACCTGGTGATTTGCAGCGCGCGCGCGAAGTTGCACGCGGCCTGGCGTCCACGCTGCGCGCATAATAAAACACATTTCGCGGAGCCACGCCTGATTCCTGCTGTTCGACAAAATTGTTTGTCCCATGTAAAATTCCAAACTGTCACCCTGGACCGGTAGCTCAATGGTAGAGCAGCTGACTCTTAATCAGCGGGTTGGAGGTTCGAGTCCTCCCCGGTTCACCATCATTCCCTCTTGACTTCCTCAACTCGCTTCTTCGCCGGAACTGCAGCTGGCATGTGATGCGAAATTGTGGTTCATTCTTGGTTTGCAACCCAATTAGTTTGTGAAATAGAGAGCTTTAACGCTCTGTTGCGCTTACGAGAGGCGCGTTGCTCACGCCGGAACCGCATTGGTAGTGTCGATTCCTACTCCTGCGCTGGTACAATCTTGGTGTTGTGGATAGGCCGAGACGACGGCCATGGGCGCACGTCAAAACGCTAAAGGCGGGAAATTGCCAGCCACTGTGCTGCGGAGGATAGACCGAAGGCGTGATTCTCGGCGAGGGCTAAGCTACCTCGTTCCCTCCTTAGTGTTGGCTGCGGTATTAGCCGGTGGGTGTTCGAAGGCCCATACGACTAGCGTTTTGGGGGATGCGGCGCACCCTACCCCCGTTCACTTCTACACCGTAGCTGAGGAGACAGCGCGGAGGCGCATCCAGGCGGTGGGCTCGCTCTACGCGTTTGAAGAGAGCACGCTGAGTTCGCAAGTGGAAGGCCGCGTGGCCCAAGTGCTTGCCGATGTGGGCGACCATGTCAAAGCAGGCCAGGCGCTCATCATACTCGACCCGCAAGAATTGCAATTTGAAGTGGACCGCCAGCGGGGCCTGGTAACCCAAGTGCGCGCGCAACTAGGCATCGGCCCGAACGATCCCCCGCCGACTGATCCAAAAAAGATTGCCTCCGTGCAACGCGCGGAAGCGGACTTGTTTGACGCCGATCACAAATACGGCCGCGCGCAACAAATGTACAAAGACAATCTGATCTCGCAGCAGCAACTTGACGAAGCTGCGAGCCGCTTCCAGAGCACCAAGGCAACTTACACCGTTGCCCTACAGGAAGTCGATCGGCTGAAGGCCCTGTTGATTTCCAGTGAAGCCAGCGAGAAGCTGGCCGAAAAAAAGCTCGCTGACGCGGCCATTCGCGCGCCATTTCCCGGCGCCATCAAAACGCGGAACGTGCATGCCGGTGAGTATGTGAAAGTGCAAAGTCCGGTAATGGTGCTGGTTCGAACGGACCGCCTGCGCGCGCGTCTGGCCGTGCCGGAACGGTGGGCAGGGTGGGTGCGGGACGGCGCCACGGTCGATCTGCACGTGGAAGCGTTTCCCGGCGAAACCTTTCAGGGAAAAATCTCGCGCATCAATCCGGTGGTAGAGCAGGATTCGCGCACCTTCGAGGCCGAGGCGCTCCTAACCAATCTCGATGGAAGGCTGAAACCCGGTTTCTTTCTGCAAGCGTCCATTCCCAGCGAGAAAGAAGAGAAAACCATTTTTCTTCCCGAACGAGCTGTGAATTATCGCTACGGCGTTTACAAGGTTTTTCTGCTGAACGGCAATCGCGTTTCGGAGCATCAGATTCGCCCCGCGGGCCAGACCGAAGACGAACATGGGCGCCGTTTTGAGGTCGCCGAGGGGCTGAAGCCGGGCGACAAGGTGGCCGTGGCCATTTCCGGTGATTTGCGCGAGGGCTCCATCGTTCGAGAACAGCCTGAAGGGACAGCACCGGCTGCGAAGTAACCCCAGCGTGAAAAGTAAGTACGTCCATTTTGCAAAGATGAACTGATGAATCGATGAAACTCGCCGAAACCTGCGTAAAGTATCCCGTCTTCACGGTGATGCTGATTGCGTTCCTCGTGACGCTTGGCGTGTTTTCCTACAGAGGTTTGGCCGTCGACCTTTTTCCCAAAGCCGACCCCGCAACAGTAAACGTGGAAGTCAGGCTGCCGGGAGCGACCCCTGAAGAGGTCGTTACAGGTGTGGTCCTGCCTCTGGAAGATGCCATCTCTTCTGTGAGCGGCATTGACGAAATCACCGTCTATTCCTTCGAAGGCTTCGCCGATATTACCTGCACGTTTGTCCTTGAACGGGACATCGAGGGCGCTGCGCAGGACATCCGTGAAAAAGTTGCCGGAGCGATTGACCGGCTGCCGCGTGACACTCTTCCTCCCATTATCACCAAGCTGGATCCGCAGTCTGATCCGATCATGACGCTTCTCGTCAGTGGCCCTATGAGCCGACGCGAGCTGACCGAAATTGCCGACAAGCAGGTGCGTCGCGCCATTCAAGCCGTGGATGGAGTTGGCAGCGTCGATCTCAATGGCGGACAGGGCCGCCAGATCCGAGTTCTGCTGGACGCCCAAAAACTCACGTCGCACAACTTCACGGTCCTTGATGTTCGGTCAGCGTTGCAACGCGAAAACATTGAAGCGCCGGGCGGGCGCATGATCACCGGTCCTCAGGAACTGGGGCTGCGCACTCTGGGGCGAGTCACGTCCGCGGAACAATTCGGCGAAATCGTGATCGGGACACGTGGCGGCACGCCGGTACGCATCCACGATGTAGCGCAAGTCGAAGACGGCGCACAGGAACTGCGAACCTGGTCGGCACTTTTTCGAAAGGGCGCCGCGGCACAAGACGTTGTCGCCATTCAGGTCCTGCGGCAATCGGGCGCCAACACTGTGCGCGTGGCCGACGACGTCAGAAGCAAGCTTACGGAATTGCGTGCTCAGCTGCCGCCCGGCGTGCAACTTCAAGTGGTCCACGATATCTCCGACTTCATCAAGGCTTCCGTGCATTCGCTGATTGAACACCTGATTTTTGGCAGCGTTCTGGCAAGCATGGTTGTCTGGCTCTTCATTCGAAATTGGCGTGCGGTGCTGATTGCGGCCGTAACCATTCCCGCTTCCATCATTGCGACTTTTACGTTGATGCGCGGCATGGACTTTTCCCTGAACAACATAACGCTCCTGGCGTTGACGCTAGCCGTTGGAATCGTGATCGACGATGCCATCATCGTCCTCGAAAACATTTTCCGATTCATGGAAGAGAAGGGAAGAGATCGCGTTCGCGCGGCGATCGAAGCCACCAAGGAAATTGGGCTGGCGGTGATGGCCACGACTCTCTCGCTGGTGATTATATTTCTGCCCATCGCGTTCATGACTGGTTATGCGCGCAAATACGTGAATTCTTTCGGATGGACGATGGCGATGGCTATTCTCGTCTCGCTGCTCGTGGCCTTCACGCTTACGCCGATGATGAGTTCGCGTTTCCTCAAATTGAGCAGTTCGGAAAAGAAAGCGCACTCCCAAGGTTTCCTGTACTCTGTGGAAGTCCTCTATCTGAGGATGTTGCACTGGTCTCTCGCGCACCGGCGCGCCATCATTCTGATTTGCCTCGCGACTTTTCTCTCCACTTTCGGTTTCTACCACTTGGTCGGACGCGACTGGATTCCCGCCGATGACCAATCCGAACTAATCAGTTCGTACACGCTTCCCGAAGGCACTTCGCTCGAAAAAACCACCAATCTTGCGAAGGATATCGCCGAGCACGTGATTGCTCTGCCGGAGGTGGCGCTCGTCCAATCGTATACGCACGGGCCGACGAATCACGCGCACTTTTTCATCGTGCTGGTGCCGCGCAGCGAGCGAAGCCGCAGTCACACGCAGATGGCAACGGCAGTTCGCGGAATTCTTTCCACTTACCGGAACATGACCTACAACGTGCGCTTGCCTTCGGTACTTGGCGGCGAAATCTATTTTCCCATTGCCGCAGTAATCCGCGGACCGGAGCTCACGCAACTCGCGGAAATCAGCAAGAAGGCGGCCGGCCGCATGATGAATTATCCGGAACTTGTAGACGTCAATCCCAGTCTGAACCTCAACACGCCGGAACTTCAGGTGAAAGTGGACCGGCACCGAGCCGCGGATATCGGAGTGCGCATGACCGACGTTAGCGATGCCGTCAGATTGTTTTATTCCGGCGAGGACGAGATTACCAGGTTCAAGGAAGGCTCGGAACAGTATCCCGTTACGATGCAATTGCTGCCGGAGCAGCGGGATAATCCTGATGTCCTCGCACGAATGATGGTGCCCTCGACGAAACTGGGGCAGGTGCGGCTTGAAAATGTCGCCACGATAGGGCGCGGTGCCGGACCCGCCAGCCTCCAGCGCTACAACCGGGAATTTCAAGTCAGCGTCTACGCAAACGTTGCTTCGGGCTATCCGCTCGACTTGGCCGCGGCGCACACCGTGCAATCCATCAAGGAAGTCGGACTGCCGGCTGGTTACTCGTATCTCTTTTCCGGACAAGTGAAAGTCCTGGAAGAAACGACCTGGAATCTGCTGCTGGCGATGCTGCTGGCATCCATTTTCATGTACATGGTCCTGGCGGCACAGTTTGAGAGCTTTACTTACCCGTTCATCATCATGCTGACGCTTCCACTTAGCGTGCCTTTCGCGCTTTTCTCGTTGTGGATTACGGGACGCGCACTTAGCCTGTGGAGCGCTTTGGGAATGTTCCTGCTGCTCGGCATCGTCAAGAAGAATGGCATCCTGCAGGTGGATTACACGAATCGGCTGCGCGCCGAAGGGATGCCCACACGCGATGCGATCATTGAAGCAAATCGGGTTCGCCTCCGGCCCATCCTGATGACCACGCTTTCCATCATCGCCGGATTGATTCCCGTGGCGATCGGAATCGGCGCCGGCTCGGAGCAGCGCGCCTCGATAGCGGTAACGATTATCGGCGGGCAGACGCTTTGTTTGCTGCTGACCTTGCTGGTCGTACCAGTAGCGTATTCCTATCTTGCGGAGTTCGAGTCCGTGCCTTGGACCGATTGGGCCGCGCGCCTCGTTGGCCGCGCCCGCAGCTCCGTACGCCCCTCCGACAACGATTAAACATCGCATTCTCTGGCGCGGGGCAGACAGTTTCGAATTTCAACAAAATGGCGGAGCGAAACGGAGAATGGAGAAACTCAGAAACCTTGAGAGGCGCCACTGGCGGAGAGAGGAACTTCGGAGGAGGCTGCGGATTGGACGAGGGTAAGGCGCGGAGCGCGCAACAGAAGGAACAGTTCACCAGCCCAGAGCAAAATATCCAGCAAGCGTCCGCGCTGAAGGTTGCTGAGATTTTCAGACTGCAGGCTGACGTCGAGCGCCTTTCGCGAACATTCTTCGATGAAGGCGCGCATGGAGACGAGGTCGACCGGTTCAGCGCTGAACTTGCGCCCCCGCGGGTCAAAACCCTCAAGCTTTTCATAACAGCGCAGCAAGAAATGGTTCAGGCAGAGAGCCTGGCGATCCAGTGTAGTAATCGCGGAGCGGCTACAAGAACCCATCCTGCAGTTTCGTTTCTCAAGCATCGCAACCATTTCCCCCAAGCCCACTGATTCACCTCTACGAACGGTGTCATTCTCTTTCGGATCCATACATATTAGGATGCGTTATGCGACGCAAACGGTTTCGTCTGCGGATTCTAGGTCCTGCATCGCAGCGCTTTCGCCAGCAGCAACTGTTTCCGGTTGGTTCATCGGCAACACCGGCAAATGAGCGACCATCGTTTGCATGCGGAGGCGATGATCGAGATAAGGCGCCAGCAGAGCATTTACCCAGCGCACATTTTGGTTGCAACTTTTCGTCCGGTCGTGGCCGGACCAGAGAGTGACGACCGTGACCAGCCTCGCTTCCTGATCTGAAACCATCACTAGGCATCCGGCGAAACCGGTCACGTCCTTGAGCGCACCGGCGACGGCGGTTGGAATGGCGACTTCGACGCGGTGGGCTTCCTGGGGCTTGGCCACGAATTCAATGCTCAGGGCGGTCAAAGGAGGAACACCTGATTTGCCATGGGAGGGCGGTTGCGTTTTCAACAGGGCAGCTTGGCCGTAAGGGTAGGCGACACCTTGTGTCTTATTTGGATAATATGCCGAACTTGCCATCAATCCTCCGATGATCCCCCATTGAAATGACCACCCTTTGAGAGAAGGGAGGCGCATCCTCACCCGTTCAGGGGCAGGCCTGGATGCGCCCATTGGGGCACATGGGGACCGGGGAGGGCTCCCCATGGATAAGGACTCCCGAGCGTTACGGGGGTTCCTACGCCTGAGTAGTGCGTGTGCCGCAGCTTCCGTTTCACCCATTGTGAACGAAAATAAGTCTCATTTGCCCCCTAGAGGGGCGCGACGGTATACTCCTCACCCAAAGTCCGAGGATTGTGTGGATTTCTTCACTTTTGATAAGGCGTACGTGGAACGGCTGCGGGAAGGAGACCCTTCGACCGAGGAGCACTTTGTCGGCTATTTTGAGCAACTTCTGCGGATCAAGCTCCGCTCCCGGATGCTTACGCCCGACAAAGTGGAGGACCTACGGCAGGAGACGTTCATTCGAGTCATCGCTGTGGTACGCAAGGATGGCGTACGCCAGCCAGAACGCTTCGGAGCCTTCGTTAACTCCATATGTAACCACGTTTTACTGGAGCATTACCGGTCTTCCGCCAAGAATCAGCCTCTGGAGGACGCCCACTTGGATATGCCGGACAAAGTTTTGGACCTGGATGGCATGCTCGTCACCAAGCAATCCGCGGAGCGAGTGCGCCGCACACTCGACGGAATGCCAAAACGCGACCGCGACCTCCTGCGCGGTATCTTCCTGGAAGAAAAGGAGAAAGATAGCGTGTGCCAAGAATTGGGGGTCGATCGTGAATACCTGCGGGTGCTGGTTCACCGCGCCAAGGATAAGTTCAAGGCCCTCTATGAGAAAGGCCAGATAGGCATTGCCCGGCGGGCCACGGGAATGGGAAACCAATGAAACGCTTTACTGCCCCTCCGCACTACCTTTCGGATGGCACCTATGGACCATAACGACGCTATACAACTGCAGGCGGCAGTAAAGTATGTGCTCGGAGAACTCTCCCAGGTCCAGCGGGACGAGTACGAAGAGCACTACTTCGATTGCGCGGAGTGCGCGGTCGACATCAAGGCACTGGCCACTTTTGCGGATACTGCGCGCGAAGTGCTGCGCCAAGAGAAGGCGAACCAGCTCGCGAAAGAAGCTCTTCCCGCACGTGGCAGATGGCTACATTGGTTTCAACCCGTTGTCACCGTACCCGCCTTCGCTGCTCTTCTGCTGATCATTGCCTATCAGAATACCGTGACAATTCCACAGGCGAGGGAAGGGGCAAGTTCCGGTGCGCAGATTCTGTTCAATTCGCATGCGCTACGAGGCGTCAACACGGCGGGCGAAGAGGGACGCACTCTCGCAATTCGTCCTGACGAAGCCTTCTTCTTGAATTTTGACTTTGTACCTACTCGGAGCTTTGACAATTACATCGCCCAACTTGAGGCCCCAGACGGCCGCGTGCTCTTGCGGTCAAGGATTGCGGGCGGGAATGCTAACCAAGAGGCGCATCTTCCTATAGCTGCCGGGATGTTGCATCCAGGCAAGTACGTTCTGGCGTTCTACGGCGATACCGGCGGCAGCGGCAAGATTGGTCGGCAGAATGATGCTGGTCGGCTGCCATTTGCAGTTGAATTTCGTCCCTGAATGAATAAGGATTGGGCCTCATCCTAACACTGAGGTGTCCCCAATGGCTACGCTGCACCGCATCCCCTTTCACTTCCACGGCGAAGGCCACGCTTTTAGTGGGGAATTTCGGCATCCGCTGTGGTCTGTGATCCCGGCCCAGGCGTCCACATCACTCTCCCAGATTGGTGGCCACGCAACCGCCCAGGTCCAGAATTTCCATCATCAGGATTTCGTCTGCTTCAAATCCGCCGACACTCATGTCTCGGGCAAGCGCCGACGGGACGAGACTTTCGTGACTCACGCCAGCACGGTCGTCAGGGGTCTTAATATTCTGGGAATGGTCACGGCCGAGCGTATCGTCTGCCGTCTCACGTCCATCCACCACTTGAAAGAACGCGAAGGGCATATCATCGCCGAAGATACTCGGTTCGAGGGGCTAAGAATCAGCGGAGAAGACGTGAAAGTGATTCTTCGCCATGATCTGCTAGTCAAATGCAAGACGTTTGATGATCTGAAAAAAGGCATTGCAAGCGACGCGAAATCCGGGAAAATAGCGGAGACCAAAGACGGGGTGGCCATTTGCTCTCTCGTGGAAAAAATCGAGACGAAGCTAAAGGGCGTCGACGTGAAGCGCCATCTGATCGAAGTACCGAATTTTGGAAAAATCTTCTTGGCCGAAATTTACGCGGAACCAGGAACCCGGACGTTGACCATGCTTCGTCTCGAACTCGGCTCGCCCCACGTGGCGGACCTCATCGCCGCCGAAACCCGCATCAACGGTCAACCGTCGCCACCCTGAGACACGTTGTCACGCTCAGCTTATTTCTTTTGGTGCTGACCGAATCGTGTTCTCATCGACCGGATCCCCCGCCAGATCCACGAGCCATCCACGACCAAATCCTCTGGACATTGCGTCACGATGATGCTGACAAGGCCCTCAAGGAAGTCCAGGGCGCCTTGGCGCGACTTATAGGCGAGAACCTAGAATGGACCTGGCGGCTTAAAGTACTAAATGCGCAAATACTCCTCTACAAGTCGAATTATCAGGCAGCCCTTTCGCTGCTGAGAGACCCCATTCCTGATTCCCTTGCCGCAACAGACATCCCTGTGCGCAGAGCAATGATGGAGGGTATTGCCCACAGGCAAGCCCAAGAGTTCACCGAATCCCAGAATAAGCTAAGGGAGGCCGAACAACTTGCCAGAGCATCGCATCCCCTACTCTTGGGAGAGGTGTTGAACGCTCGTGGTGCACTCGAAGTAGACCAAGGGAAATTCCAAGCTGGGGAGGCGACATTCGAGCACGCGCTGACGCTCACGCGAGAGCAAGGAGATCACGACGGGGAAGCGAGCGTGCGGAATAATCTTGCCAGAGTCGCCATGAGCCAGAGGCGTTTCGGCGAGGCTGTAGACCGCGGAAATCTCGCGCTCCAGCTCTCCCGCTCTCTAGGTCTACAACCTTTGACAGCTACGATCCTAGGCAACCTAGGCTGGAGCTACACGGAACTTGGAGATTTTTATAGTGCCCTTGAGTATTTCAAGGAAGGTGCGGAGAGATCACAAAGAAGCAGCCTTCCGGGCTATTCTGCCTACTGGTTTGCGGGTGTCGCCGATTCTTATCTGGCCCTGCACGAGTATGCGCCTGCAGAGAGTCTTGCCCTGAATACGCTCGAAAATGCGCGCAAGCTGAAAAGCGCGCAAACGACCACCGAATGTCTTAACTTGATTGCGGAAATCATGCTGAAGACGGGTCGGCTCAGCGAGGCGAAGCGGTATAACCAAGAGGCGCTGAAAATAGAAGAGGAAGGCCATGACAAATTTGGCGTCCCTGATTCGCTGCTTTTGGCCGGGCATATTGCAGTTGCCGAAAAGCGTTTCGGCGATGCAGATCAATTCTTTCAACGTGTTCTTTCCGGACCCAATCCCGATGCTCCGCTACAATGGGAAGCCGAATCTGGGCTTGCGGGGGTTCGAGACGGCGAGGGGAAGCTTGTTGAAGCAGAGGGGCTGTACCTCCTGGCGATCGATATCATTGAGAAGGCGCGACACTCCATCAACCATGACGAGTTGCGACTGAGCTTTCTTTCCAGCGGCATCGCCGTCTACGGCAAGTACATTGATTTCTTGGTGCGGCAGGGCAGACCTGCTGATGCTCTGAATCAGGCGGAGCTGAGCCGCGCGCGGACTCTTGCGGAAGGATTGTCCGCGGATGCAAAAGAGAATTCGCAATCGAGGGTAGACGTACGCTCACAGCGATTGGCGCAGCGCCTGCACGCGACGCTGCTATTTTACTGGCTTGGCGAGGAGCATTCGTATCTATGGATGATTGCCCCAAGTAAGACGACATACTTCACGCTACCTCCGGCTTCAGAAATCGATGCGCTGGTCAAGGCTTATACGCAAGCGATTGTTGACTCCAAAGACGTTCTTGTGACGAATGACAGATTGACCGGCGAGAAACTGTACGCAGCACTCATCGCGCCGGCTCAAAAGTTGATCCCGGCAAATTCGCGCGTGATCCTGCTGCCGGATGGGACCCTCTACGGACTGAACTTCGAGACGCTCATTGCTCCTGACCCGCGACCGCACTACTGGATCGAAGACGTAACCTTGACGACGGGAAGCTCATTGGCCCTGCTGACTTCCGCTGCCAACCGGCAGGCGCCGAAAGAAAGGAACTTGCTCCTTGTCGGGAATCCGAAAGAAGTAAATCCCGAGTTTCCGCCGCTGCTGCAGGCGCCAAAAGAAATGAAGAAGGTTCAGCAGTACTTCGCGGAGCCGCGCCAAGCGGTATTGGAGGCGGAGCGAGCAACGCCGGCCGCGTATCTGAGCAGCAATCCAGAGCGCTTTTCGTATGTGCACTTCGCGACTCACGGTACGGCCAGCCGGACACGGCCGTTGGAATCTGCGGTGGTCCTGAGCAAGGAACCTGCCGGAGATAACTATAGGCTCTACGCGCGCGACATCGTTACCCGGCATTTGCGGGCGGAACTGGTGACCATTTCGGCGTGCTACGGGTCAGGAAATCGCGCGTATTCCGGTGAAGGGCTCGTCGGTCTCTCCTGGGCCTTCGTGCGGGCAGGCGCTCACAACGTTATTGGCGCACTCTGGGAAGTGGCAGATGCTCCGGCTACGCCAGAGCTTATGGACGCGCTCTACCGTGAGCTGGGAAAGGGAAAGGATCCAGCAGCAGCCCTACGCTCTGCCAAGCTCTCGCTCCTTCGTTCTAACAAGCCAAATAATGTCTTTAAGAAGCCGTTCTACTGGGCACCTTTCCAGCTCTACGCTGGCTCGTAGAGCTGAGCCGCGCAGCGCAGGGGACCATTGCATGTCCCGCGGGTTAGTTTCAGATGACGGAGTCCGCCATCATCGCTTAAGCGTCTTCGCTGAACGATTGCATTGCATCAAAAACTTTAGTCGAAATTCGGAAGGTTTCCACAGGCGCTGCTCTTGTGCTTTCGGACCGTCTCGGCATAAACTTCCTCGCAGCATTTATTGATTCTTGCGAGCCGCCTCAACCTCTTGAGGAACTCAAGGCTCGATCGAATGTGGGGTTGTGATGTCTGGGGGAGACAAAATGAGAAAAGTGTTGTGTGCGTTCTTTGGTGTGGCACTCGTGCTGGGATTTGCTGCGTCGGGGTGGGGCCAATCGCAGATCACTGCTGGCACCGTGCAGGGAGACGTGGTCGATGAAAAAGGCGGGAGCGTCGCGGGTGCAACCGTTGAAGCAAAAAACCTCGCGACCAACTTCGTGCAGACGGACACCACCAATGCGGACGGTCACTTTGCCTTCTTAAGCCTTGCGCCAGGCCGTTACACGCTAACCATCAGCAAATCCGGGTTCGCCACCATCGTTCAGGAAAATGTGAACCTCACGGTAGGCCAGACCATTACGTTGCCCATCACCATGAAGGTTTCTTCTGTCGCGCAGCAGATTGTGGTCAGCGATGTGCCAATTGTGGAAGTTACGAAGACGACCTCCTCTTCCACCCTTGACGAGATCTCCGTGGCAACGACACCAGTGCTCGGGCGCAAATTTGAAGACCTGTTGACACTGACCCCCGGCGTCAGCATTACGCAAGGTCCGGACGGCGACGAAATCAACATCAACGGCCAGCGCGGAATTTTTAACAACATCAGCCTCGACGGCGGTGATTACAACAACGGTTTCTTCGGTGAGCAGATGGGTGGCCAGCGCGCCGCGATTGACATCACGCTGGAAGCTGTCAAGGAATTCCAAATCACGGCGAGCGGCGCCAACGCGGAGTTCGGCCGCAGCGCCGGAGGGATCATCAACGTCGTCACGAAATCCGGCACCAACGCCATTCATGGTTCCGGCTTCGAATACTTCCGAACAGAATCCTTAACTGCGGCGACGTCGGACGGCAAGCCGCTGCAGGGTTTTCGTCGCAATCAGTTTGGCGGTAGTTTTGGCGGCCCGCTTATGAAGGATAAGCTGTTTTTCTTCGCCGCCGCCGAGGGCATCCGAGAGAATCTGACGCGCGCGAATCTAAGCGCACCCGTCGGCACTGCCTGCGCCTCGAGCCCCGTTTATGACGGAACCGCCGCTACGGACTCGGTAATCAATTCCAACCCCGATTGCCAGCGCGTTGCCCTGATCAGTTTCTTTAAGTCGACGACCTTCCCGGCGCCCTTCAAGAACACTAACGAAGGACTCCCCGGTATCCACCAGCAGCGCAATGCCTCGATATTTGGCCGCGTGGACTATAACCTGAACTCGAAGAACCAGATTTTTGGCTCGTACGGCTTTGACTGGTCCAAGAATCCCAATCAAACCTTTGACGTTCCGACATACGGCACGAGTGCTAATGGAATCGAAGGCCCTTCGAAAATTCAGGATATTAACGGCAACTGGTTCAGCACACTCTCCAACACCATGTTGAACGAGGCCCATTTCACCTACGCTAGAGAAAACCGCCCGCGCAACACCATCAATCCTTCCAGCGTGCCTGACACGGCCATGGGCTTTGCCACGACATTCCGCTTCGGTGCGCCATTCTTCCTTGAGCCTGCCGTAGATGAAGTCTTTTGGCGCACCGACATCCGTGACAATTTCTCGATCGTCAGGGGCAAGCACACCTGGAAGGTCGGGGGCGAATGGATTCACAGCGACAATGCTCAGATTTTCCGGGGATTCTTTACAGGACGCTATATCTTCGACAGTGTTACCGGCTTCATGCACTACGTCTCGCAAGGCCCCACGTATAGGGAGTGTTCAAACGGAACCACCGTAGTTGGGGCGTGCCCTGCGGGAACCAGTGTCGTCGGCCCTCTACTCCTTTACCTGCAGCACGGCCCGGCGACGCAGGGTGAATCGTTCGATCAATCCGGCGCTTCGGACATCAAGAATGAGGATATCGCGCTGTTCATTCAGGATTCCTGGAAGCTGTTTAGGAATTTGACATTAAACTATGGCCTGCGTTGGGACGCGCAACATTTTCCCGATCCCACTGTAGCGCCTTCCAAGACTTCCTACGGCGCAGATCTGACTAATCCCAAGTTCCCTTCGACCGGCTTCATCCCCAATCAGAACAAGGAGTTTCAGCCGCGGGTTGGCTTCGCATGGGATCTTTTCGGCAATGGAAAGTCCGCGCTGCGAGCCAGTTGGGGCATGTTCTATGCTCGGCAGAATATGCTCACCCAGGTCGGCGCCATCACCACGAACGGTGTCCAGCAACAGTCTTTCGCCGCGGGTTCAGGGTTTGGGACACCGCCGGCTTACGGAACCAACGCATCTGTATTTAATAACGCCAACCTTCCTGCGCCGGGAACAACCCCGCCTCCCGGCGCGAGCGTAACGGTCTTCAGCAAGGACTACCAAAATCCTCGGATTTACACTACGAACGTTGGCTACGAACAGCAACTCTATGGTGACTACGCCGGTTATTTGGACTTTACGATGTCCAAGGGAGTGCACCTGACACGTTTTATCGATCCCAACAAGGGGGTAAGCACTACCTTTGTTTGCGGGGCCGGTTTTACTAATATTAGTCCTGGCGTTTGCTTGCCGAATAACGGTTCCACGGTTACTTATCCCAGCGACGTATTCAGTTCTGGCGTCGCACCGCCCTTCACGGATCTCACCAGCGTCACTGACACCGTCAGCTCCGCGAAGTCCCTGTACCGCGGGTTCACCATCGGGATGCGCAAGCGCATGAGCCATAAATTCTTGTTTGACGCGAACTACACGTATTCTCGGGATTGGGACGACGACTCCAACGAACGCGACCCGTTCACTTTCCGTTATGCCAATCTTTTCAACCTGGCATCGGAGTATTCATTGTCCGACCGGAACGAAACGCACAAGTTCAACGCTTATACTGTTGCAAATCTGCCCTGGGGATTCAACGGCAACGTCCGCATGCAGGCGCATTCCGCCCAGCCGATTACACCATCCCCGCGCTTTCAAAACGGCAAAGA